>CAZSTZ010000126.1:0-8949 GCA_964609515.1 uncultured bacterium
CTCCGCCAGAGCCCGCAACCGTTCCACGCTGTAATATTCCCGATAAATACGCCCCTTCTCCTCATCCGTCCCCAGCAACAGCAAATTCCGAGACTCCGCCACCATCAAAAACAGCAACCGATAAACCAACAACAGCAACAACCGATAAAACTCCCGTTCCCCCTTGCCCTTCTCCACCGCTTCCGCATCAAACCAACCCCTCAACTCCTCGCTGCGAGGATGCCGCAAAAACCCATTACCCAGAAGCCTCAACGCCTCCTCAACCCCATCCCGCAACTTATCCCGAACCCGGCCCCCCTGCAGCAAAGTCTCCTGGTAGTAAAACTCCAACAAACATTCATCAACATCATCAACCCCCTGGGGCAACCGGGAACGATGGAATAAACGATAAAACAACTTAAACTCAGCAAAATTCTCATCATTGAGAATCTGTTCCAAATCGAACTCAACATAAGCCAACCGAGACATCAAAGAACAATCCCGCAACAACCGCCACCGCAGTCCGTTAGTAACAATACCCCAGAGATGTTCCGTACAATTAAGATACTCCTGCATCAAAGCATGGGCCGACAGACGAGGCGTCCCCGTCGGCGGCCTTTTTTCCAAGTCCAACCGACAGCCCAGAATATGCAAAGGAGTTTTGTCCTCCCCCGCCTCAACCTGGTGGGACAGCGCGTAAGTCTGGCCATCCACCACCCGGGCCCTGGCCTGATAGTCCGGCTTATAGCCCAAAACCTCCAGCACCGGAATGGCCCAATATTCCCGAGTCAGCCTAGTAGCGGCGTCCCCTGCCTCCAACCTCTCCAACCGTCGCCGAAAAGCCGTCCAATGGGCCCTAACATCACCCCAAGCGATGGCAATTTCATCCTCCAAATTAGCATTTTTTCCCAAACCAAAATCCCCCACAGACTGCCCCTTAATTTCCCCCTGAGAAATATCAGCAGCCAGATCGAGAGCAATCAAATTTCCTTCTATCTGTATTCCAGTAGTCTTCATATTTCAATTAGCAATAAACAACTAACAATTAACAATTATGCCACCTCAGAAACCAGGTTTTTTGAAATCCAGAAACCCGGTTTTTTGAAATCCAGAAACCAGGTTTTTTCAAAAAACCTGGTTTCTTTTCCCCTGCCCGAAACCCGGTTTATAACAACCATAAATCACCTCGGTTGCAAAACATAAACCCCCAAAATATCCATCGGCAATTGAGGTTTAACCCTAACCCTTTCCTCCTTAGTAATCGCCCTTAGCCGCCTCACAGAATCGCTTAAATTATTAGCGCGTTCCACCGCTATTTTTTCCAAATCTCCCTCCAAATCTCCCAAACAAGACAGCCACAAATTTAAAGCCATCCGTTTCCGTTCCAACTTAAAATCTTGCCCCACAGGTTCCACCGTTTCCCAAAGTTCTAAAACCTCCTCTGGAGACAACCAATTAAGATTAGAAGGAGTACCGCTAAAACCATAAACAAAACACTCCTCAGCCAACAAATCCTCCTCCTTTTTACTCGTCAACAAATAACGCAACCGTAACAACAAAATCACCGTTTGTCTGGCAACCTTATCAGTAATCGTCAAACCGCAACGGGCCGCCACAGTCTCCGTCGAAACATTCAAAGAATCCTCCAACAAATAACCAGCCCAACCCTCAACCAAAGGATGATTTCTACCCACATATTCCACCCCCTCTGGAGTAGGAGAAGTAAAACCAATAGTTCGCCTTTCGCCACCCAGCAAAGGCAAAACGCAAGCCGGAACGTTAGGCATCGACCAAAATTTTCCCCGCTTAACCAAAGCCGAATTTAACCTATCGCAAGCATCGCGGACAAAACGCTCCACAGTAGCCTCATCCCCCAGAACATTATCATATTCCCTCAATTATTGTTCTAGATCCTCCGGTTTAATCGCCATTTGTGCGAACAGAGCGCGATTTTCATTCTCTTTTTTAACAGCCGTTTCCCATTCTTTTTCTATATCGACAATTTCAGGATTATCCATTAATTCAAAAAGAGAAAGCTGTCGCCCCTCTTTCAACTTATCAAACAAAGACTTAAAAACCGCCTCTTGTACCGTATCGCCATCCATCGGCAAAGGCACCGTAATACCCAAGGCTTTATGAATGGTAACCGCCTTTCTAATTAATACTTCTAAAATAGCAGCATCGATTAAATTATCCTCGCCACAAAGCAAGATACACTTAACAACTGGGGCCGTTTGTCCGTAGCGGTCTATTCTACCCTCCCGCTGTTCCAACTTATTCGGGTTCCAAGGCAAATCGTAATGAATAGTTGCGCTAAAATGCTGCTGTAAATTAACCCCCTCGCTCAAACAATCAGTTGAGACTAAAACCCGCCTTTTATACCTTCCTAATTCTGCCAATCTCATCTCCCGTTCGTCCTCCGATAACTCCCCAGTAATAGCAATAACCCGATTTTCGTTATTTTTCCCCTTTTCCAACTCATCCTTTAAAGCAGCAGCCACATAATTAGCCGTCACAATATACCGACACCAAATAATCGGATTAAAACCCTCCGCTAATAGCCCTTTAACGAGAGCGATCGCCTTCCGCAACTTACTATCTTTTTTAACACCCTTTAACTTCTCAGCATCGGGAGCATCCCATATTTGTAAAAATATCGAATATTCGGTTTTTTATCTACTTTTCCCTTTTTGCCTTTTCCCCAACTATTGCCAGATGAGCTCTTGCCTCTTGCCTAAAAGCGTTTAATTTTTGGGTTTTGACTTGCATTGAGATGCACCCCTCAGCATCAGCCACAAAAGACCTTAAAAGTTTTCTTTGTTTGGGGCTATAAGTAGTTTTTGCTCGTTCAACTACCACCGTCGGCGACACATCAACATCCCGCTCTTTTTCCGTTAAATCATAAACATAAGTAGCCGCCAATTCCTCATCCAACTCCTCAACCGACTCCTCCAATTCTACCCCCTTATTAGCCTGTCGAGAAAGAGTAGCCACTGCCGCTGCAGGAGAAGACATAACGCAGCGCAAAATTGCCAAAGCCGACCAATAACGCCCCCGTTTTTGAGCATAACTAAAAGACTCATCAACGCCGCCAACCAAATCCGCCACCAACCCATAAACCGCATCAAACAACTCTCGATATTCCCGAGAAAGCACATAAGCAACCTCCCGAGACTCCCTCTCGGGAAAAGGCGTTTCGCTTCCCAACCGGCGACGAACGTCCGCCCGCCGCCGCTGTACGAAATGGTTAGCTAATTCCGTCCGTTGCTTATTAGTTAAATTATCGAGATTAAAGTCTCCAAACAAAGGTTTTAACAACCCCAAAAGAGAGGAAAAAGATGTTTCTATGCCGCTGTGGGGAGTAGCAGAAAGCAAAATTAAATGCCTATCTTCTTTCTCTGCAATTTCTTTAACCAACTGGTAGCGTTGCTGGGAGGAATTTTTATTATTATTAGCCCTACTACTATTAGTGCAAGTATGAGCCTCATCAACTATTACCAAATCGGGACAATGAACCAAAAAACTATCCTTGCGACGCTCCGATTTAGCATAGTCCAAACTAACAATTATGTGGGGATAGTAACTAAAAATGTGACTATCTGCCGACGGCAAACCCCGTTCTAACTTAGAAACAGTACCAGAACGAACGACAACCGCATCGATAAGGAATTTTTCCTTAAGTTCTCGCCGCCATTGGTCGCACAACTGGGGCGGGCATAAAACCGCCAATCTTTTAACTTCTTTTCGATCTAATAATTCCCTAGCAATTAATCCCGCTTCGATAGTTTTACCGATACCCACATCATCGGCAATTAACAGCCTGACAGTTTCCAACCGCAAAGCCATCAACAAAGGTACAATTTGATAAGGCCGGGGCCTAACCGACAGTCGCCCCAGACAGCGAAACGGGCCCGCCCCGCTACGCAAGCTCAACCTAGCCGCATCCTGCAGCAGTTGGCCCGCCCGATGGTCGTGAATAGCCTCCACAGCGGGCAAGGGAAACTCTGCCGGTTCGACAGTTTCCCACCCGAGGCCGGAATAGATGCCGCAGATTTGACCCTCATTACCGCTTAAGGGCCCCAGGCGCAGAACCTCCGGGATATCCGAAGGCAAGACAACCCACTGGCGATCGCGACAGCTAACTATAGAACCGGGAGTATGAGTTACAGCGTTCAATTGATAGACCTTTGAAATTATGTTTCTTTAACAATATCTTCACCATTTTACATCTTTTTGAAAAACCCGGTTGGGAGCATCGCATATTTGCCAAAATAAAGAATGGCATTGGGAGCATCTCAATGCAAGTAGAAAGGGAGCATCTCAATGCCAGAAGAAAACGTAGAATTTGTCGCATTTATGGAAGAGGCAAGAGGCAATAGGCAAGAGTAGGCAAGAGGCAATAGGCAATAGGCAAGAGTAGATAAGGAACAGAATTTTCGATTTTTTTCTACTTTTTTAATTTTTGATAACCCCTAAACGGGTTGCTATATTTTTATAAATAGGGGCGGCACGAAAAACCGTAAAAGCTGACAAAATTGGTAATAGGTAATAAGTAATAGGTAATAAATCCCAAGCAAATTGAACGATTTCTTCGAGATGTTTTTGCCATCTTACTGTTATCCCATTAGCCATTACCCATTACCCATTACCGACATTCGAGATGTTTTTGCCATCTTACTCTTATCCCATTACCCATTACCCATTACCCATTACCCAAAACCCTCCAACGCAGACAATGTTTGTTTTTTTCACTACTACCCTAAATATGAGATGCTCCCAGTAGAAGCCCAAAAATTAAACGCTTTTTGTTAGCTGCCAGGAGAACGGGTCAGTTTTGTAAAAATATAGCCATTCGTTTAGGGATTATCGAACAGTTGAAAAAATCAAACCTTCTGTCTAAAGGCAAAGCTTTTCCCTTTTCCCCTCTTGCATGCATGCCCAACTGTTGCCTCTTGCCAGATGAGCTCTTGCCAGATGAGCTCTTGCCAGATGAGCTCTTGCCAGATGAGCTCTTGCCTCTTGCCTAAAGCGGGATTGCTTCGTCACAATAGGCATTCCCATTACCCATTACCGCGTTCCCCATTCCCAAAAATCGTCAAATTCAATGAGTTGTTTTTAAATCCCGTAGGGGCAACAGCATTCGGGGGACAAGTTTTTGGAAAACCATGAATTTTGGGGAACACCTCAGAAGCAACAACCAACTAGCGCGATCGCACGGTCATTAGTCAATTCTGCGGCAGGTTCGTCTTAAATAGCCCTCATAGTGACGACCCTTACTTAAGGAACGGTCTCGGCACTGGGCGATTTCTGCCGCCTCATCATCCAAAGCGTCAGCAATAGCGGGGTCTGCCTCAAATAGGGGATTGTCTTTCGCAGTCTGTAAAATACCTTGGGCTGTCTTAATATCCCCCTTATCCTCCAACTTACGAGCCTCTTTTTTAATGCGTTCTGCCTCAATTTGGGCCGCTTCTACTTCAACTTCGCGATTCACCATTTGACCTTCACATAAGCTAAGTGATGAGGCAGTAAAGCAAAGCGGCTCTAACTCAACCCGCTCTGCTTGGCGGGTTTCTACGGCTTCGTAATTCAAACTTAAGGGAAGGCAGATTTTTTGCTCTATAGGAGTGGGGGGTAGGGCGAACTGAAGCACAAACTTTCGCTGTTCGCCGCTATAGGCATCCCCCAAAAAGAGACGAACGCGATCGGCTTCTGTTTCCAGACTCGTTTCATTCAAAGCTGTCACCTTAACCCCGGCAGATAGATCGATATCCAAAGTCATTTCGCGGACCGCGGTAGTCAACATTTCGCCCAATTCCCCTTTGAAGTAATTGGGGATTTGCTGGGGATGTTCGATAAAGTAGAAGTGTCCGCCGCCATTGTCCGCAATGCTTTCTAACAAAAATTGGTTAAAATCGCTGCCAACCCCAAAGGTGGTAGTAGTAATGCCGCGCTTGCGGAATTGTTTGGCATGCATCACCAGTTCTTCTTGGTCGGTAACGCCCTGATTAGCCAAGCCATCCGTTAATAACAAAGCCCGGTTTAAATAATCGCTGTTCATAAAGTTGGCAATTTGGTTGCAACCTGTAAACCAACCGTCGCTCAAATTGGTCGTACCACCGGTGCGAATGGCCCGAATTTTAGCAATTAAATCTTGCCGGGCGTTCTGGGTTAGGGCTTGGCTAGCTGCCACAACTTTTACCTCATCATCATAAGTAATGACAGAGACCCGGTCTTCTACTGATAAAAGGCGGATGACGTGAATGGCTGCCTCTTTCACATATTCCAATTTATTGCCGCCCATAGAGCCGCTACGGTCCACAATTAAACTGAGGTTAAGGGGTAAACGCTGGGTTGTTTTTTGCACCTGGGGTGCTTGTAAGGAAAACATTGCATAGCGATCGCAAGCTTCATTAGCGGGAATAAGCAGACGGTTTAGTTGATAAGTTAGCGTAACTTTAGAAGTTGCAGACATGATTTTATCCTCCGTAAATAGGTATATAATTGTGATTTACACAAACTAATATCAAAGGATTTTGACGGGTGCATCTCAATGCAAGAAGAAAACTACAAGCGCGAAGCGTGGTAAGGCAACGAAGCAATCTCGCTTTTTGTCTATTTTCTATTGTCAATACTTAATTGCTCCAGCCAACCTACAATTTTAGAGAGCCGGTTTGTGAAAGGGAGTATTTATGAGCCTTCAACGAAAGATCGGCTTTTTTCGGATTGAAAACCAGGTTTTTGTAAATACTTAGCCGATGCTCTAAAACAGTTTATGGCCCTCAACACCTGGAACTACTGACCTGATTCATTTACAGCCAAATCAGTAAAAATATTTAACATCTGGCGAAAAAGTCCCAATACCTATTATTCTGTCAATCGAAGCTATTGGAGCGTAAAAGCCCCAGGCTGGAAAAAGGCATTATAACCGATGAGTCTAAAAATGTCAAGACCCCATCGGTAGAAATTCCCGAACCAACAGCCAAAGAGCGATCGCCCCCAACAGCCCACAAACTATAGATAAAAAAGGAAACAAACAGTATGCCAGACACAACAATTAGTGCCATCAAAGCTCGCGAAATCCTCGATTCTCGCGGTCGCCCCACCATCGAAGCCGAAGTCACCCTCACCAGTGGCATCACTGGACTCGCCCAAGTTCCCAGCGGCGCCTCCACCGGCAGCTTTGAAGCTCACGAACTGCGCGACGGCGACAAAAGCCGCTACGGGGGCAAAGGCGTACTCACCGCAGTTAGCAACGTCGAGGAAAAAATCGCCCCCGTCATCTGCCAGCTAAACGCCCTCAACCAGGCATTAATCGACAGCAAAATGCTCGAACTCGACGGCTCTCCCAACAAAACCAACCTCGGCGCTAACGCCATTCTGGGAGTCTCCCTCGCCACCGCCAAAGCAGCAGCAACAGCCGTCGGCCTTCCTCTCTATCGCTACCTCGGCGGCCCCCAAGCTAACATCCTGCCGGTACCCCTGATGAACGTCATCAACGGCGGCGCCCACGCAGAAAACAACGTTGACATCCAGGAATTTATGATCGTACCCGTCGGCGCACCTTCTTTTAAAGAAGCTTTGCGGTGGGGCGCGGAAGTATTCGCCTCCCTCAGCAAAGTGCTAAAAGACAAAGGTCTCCTCGGCGGCGTCGGCGACGAGGGCGGTTACGCCCCCAACCTCGGCTCCAACCAGGAAGCTTTGGATCTATTAATAGCGGCGATCGAAAGCGCCGGCTACAAACCCGGAGAACAAGTCGCCCTGGCATTAGACGTAGCTGCCAGCGAATTTTACAAAGACGGTCAATATACTTACGACGGCTCCACCCGTTCCCCCGGCGAGTTAGTCGATTATTTGGC
The DNA here is from genome assembly GCA_964609515.1 of uncultured bacterium. Taxonomy (GTDB): domain Bacteria; phylum Cyanobacteriota; class Cyanobacteriia; order Cyanobacteriales; family Microcoleaceae; genus CALKCV01. Next base: position 7,836 of record CAZSTZ010000126.1, read on the forward strand.
AGGGTTAGCGGATAAATATCCCATCGTTTCCATCGAAGACGGTTTGCACGAGGATGATTGGGATAACTGGGTTTTGCTCAATCAGAAAATAGGCGACAAAATTCAACTGGTGGGAGACGATTTATTCGTCACTAACCCCATTCGCTTGCAAAAAGGTATCGACCTCAAGGCAGCTAACGCGATTTTGATTAAGTTAAATCAAATCGGTTCCCTCACCGAGACTTTGGATACTATCAGTTTGGCTACTCGCAACAGTTATAGTTCCGTCATCAGCCACCGTTCCGGCGAAACCGAGGATACCACCATCGCCGATTTGGCAGTGGCGACTCGCGCCGGTCAGATTAAAACCGGTTCCCTCTGCCGCAGCGAACGGGTTGCTAAGTACAACCGCTTGTTGCGCATTGAGGACGAATTGGGCGATCGCGCCGTTTATGCCGGTACCGTCGGTTTAGGTCCACGGTAGAAGAGAGAGGGGGGAGACAAGGGGGACAAGGGAGACAAGGGAGAGGGGGAAGACAAGGGAGAGCTCCCTTGTCCTCGCAAGTCCGCCCTTGTCTTCCTTGTCCCCGAAACTCCCTCTCTCCCTAAACCATCAACTCCCAGCGGTTTGCCCGCCCTGGCAGGTTAACTAGAGATTCCCGGCGCCGACCGTCCAGCAGCCAAACTTGGTTTTTGCCATTGTTGCTATTGCGCCACAAGACATCGCTGCTGCCGTCGCCGTCGAAATCTCCCGTACCGACAATCTCCCAGTTTGGATGTTGCGCGGGAAAATTGACCGTTTGAGAGCGAACGCCTCCATCCATCAACCAGATTTGATTGTTTCCATTATTACTATTGCGCAATAGTAAATCGCTGTTGCCGTCGCCGTTAAAATCTCCCGTCGCGGCAAACTCCCAGTTGCGGTTAAGGGAAGGTAAGTTAATAGTAGAAAAGCGAACGCCCCTTCGCATCAACCAGATTTGATTGTTTCCATTATTACTATTGCGCAACAGTAAATCGCTGTTGCCGTCGCCGTTAAAATCTCCCGTGGCGGCAAACTCCCAGTTGCGGTTGCGCGATGGTAAGTTAATAGTAGAAAAGCGAACGCCCCTTCGCATCAACCAGATTTGATTGT
>CAZSTZ010000126.1:9049-18527 GCA_964609515.1 uncultured bacterium
TATTACTATTGCGCAACAGTAAATCGCTGTTGCCGTCGCCGTTAAAATCTCCCGTCGCGGCAAACTCCCAGTTGCGGTTAAGGGAAGGTAAGTTAATAGTAGAAAAGCGAACGCCCCTTCGCATCAACCAGATTTGATTGTTTCCATTATTACTATTGCGCAACAGTAAATCGCTGTTGCCGTCGCCGTTAAAATCTCCCGTGGCGGCAAACTCCCAGTTGCGGTGGCGCGATGGTAAGTTAATAGTGGAAGAGCGATCGCCTCCATCCATCAACCAGATTTGATTTCTGCCGGTCCTCCTATCGCGCAACAGTACGTCGCTGCTGCCGTCGCCGTTAAAATCCGAACCAGCTACAGGTGGCGCGTCAATAATACCATCAACCCAGTCCGCATAAGCCGAAACCCTCGTATCCACAGAAATCTCGCCAAAAGTAGAATTAACTCTATTGTCGATATCGGTAGTCACGCCACCATTAGCGCCAAAACCGTAAGAAGTCACGCCGGCAACCTTGCCATCGATAAAAGTCGGTCCGCCGGAGTCGCCTATCGCAGAATTTACTTCTCGCGCCCCCAAACCCGTATCGTTTATTCCGAAAAACACTCCAAAAGCATCGTTAGCGGCATTACCGTTATCAAAATCGTAAGCTAACTGGGTACCGTTGGGAATAGAACCCGGATCGTTTAAAAACCTTTCGTCTAACCTATTGGCAAAGTCGTCGTAAACGTTGAAACCAATCCGCTTTTTATCGTCAAACCTTCTATTACTGTTACCCCCTTCCCCAGTTTGACCGTAACCTACCTTGAGATGAACCGCGCCAATTTCCCCTGTTTCTCGGTAAACCTCGTATCGAGGCACCCTTTCTGGGACTTCGGCAGCCAGCTCGAAAATAGCGATATCGTTAGCTTGGGTAACGTTATCGTAGTCTGGATGCAAGAAAATCTCTTTAACGCGCCTAGTTACATTCCCACTCGGCAACTCGAAAGTAACTTGAATATCCCGAGGTTGCAACTCGCTGTTACCCTCGAAAACGCAATGACCTGCAGTAAGGATATGTTTGCCCGTCGGCAAAAGAGTACCAGTACAAAAGACTTCGCCAAAGAAAGAATCTTCGATGCGAACCACTCCATCTAAATTAAGACCGTTGACTTCTTCCCCCGGTTGGACGAGGTAGCGATCGCTATTTGGTTCTTCAGATGTCACCAGACGAGGTTCTATATTCCTAACCCCACCCGTTAAAGTATCCTCTTCTCCCTCATCCATCGGCGAGGCATCTTTCCTCATGCCGGTAATTTCATCTATATCGCTGTCGGTGGCGCTTAAAGTGTCTGCCGACGAAAAAGAGCGAACGACCTCCTCCACCATCGGGGCAAGGGGAATAATTTCTGCCGATGGTTCGTTCCGATACTGCAACAAATCTGCCAGATTAAAATCTTCTTCTGGCAAAGGAATTAAACTTTGATTATCGAGTTCAAACATAATTAATTTAAGGAATGGGGAATGGGGAATGGGGAATGGGGAATGGGGAATGGGGAATCGAGACCTCAAAAACCCCGGCCATGTCCCGCCTTTCAATACGACTCTTCTATTTTAGTTTAGGAAAAACTGCGGGGGATGGTGTAGTCCAAGGGTAAGCTAAACTAAAGAAAAACCCCAAAATCCAACCCAAAAATCGTTATGGTATCAGAACTGGCAATAGAAACTCGCGGACTGACCAAACAATTTGACCGACAAGTGGCAGTTAACGACCTTTACTTGCAAGTTGCCCCCGGAGAAGTTTACGGACTCATCGGGCCCAACGGTGCCGGTAAAACTACCCTGTTGCGAATGTTAGCTACTGCAGAAGAACCTACCACCGGAGAAATTTATATTAGTGGCGAAAGGTTAATGCGCGATCGCAGCAACCAAAGGGTCAAACAGCGTCTCGGTTTTCTCCCCGACGACTTCCCAGTTTACGAAGAATTGACCGTTTGGGATTATCTCGACTATTTCGCCCGACTCTATAACTTGCGCCAACCCTTGCGATCGCGACGACTCTTTGCCGTATTAGAATTAGTCCAACTCGTCAACAAACGCGACAGTCAAATCTCCACCCTCTCCCGAGGCATGAAACAACGGTTGAGTTTGGCAAGAACCATCATTCACGAGCCCTTACTATTATTATTAGACGAACCGGTCTCCGGTTTGGACCCCATCGCCAGGATGCAGTTCCGGGAAATAATTAAAGCCTTACAAGAAGCGGGCATGACCATCGTTATCTCCTCCCACGTCCTCAGCGACTTGGCGGAACTTTGCACCTCCGTAGGAATTATGGAATTAGGTTTTCTCGTAGAAAGCGCCCCACTGAAAGAATTATATAAGCGTCTGAGTCGCCAACAGATTTTAATTTCGGTTTTGGGGGAACCGGATGCTTTGATAAGCGAACTTAAAAACCATCCTGCAGTAGTCTCCTGGGAGTTGTTGTCGGGAAGCGGACAAGTGCGGGTTGAGTTTTCCGGGAATTTGGAAGAGTCGGCGGCCTTGTTACGAAACCTCGTCGCCGCCAATATTCCTATAGCCGATTTTCACAACGTCCAGGAAGACTTGGAAACTATCTTCCTCAAACTCGGACACCAGCAGGCGTCGTAAAGGCACATTTCTGTCATTGCGAGTCATAGCGAAGCAATCTCAAACATTAGTTTTTTGCCGTTAATTGTTAATGTGAAATACGACAACGTTTGTAAATATTTAGCAGAAGAATATCCCAGTGACTTTGCCGCTTGGTTGCTGTCAACCGAGTCCCCAAAAGTTCGAGTTCTGAACGCAGAATTAAGTCTCGAACCAATACAGGCAGATTATGTCACTTTTCTGCAAACAAGAGAGCAAATTTTACATCTGGAATTTCAAACCAGTACCCCATCTAACCCGCCGATGCCATTTAGAATGTTAGATTATTCGGTGAGGTTAAAACGACTTTATCGACAGCAGGATATAGAACAAGTGGTTGTCTTTTTAAAAGAGACAACAAACCCGATAGCTTTTACTCAAAAATATCGAGACCGAACCACCGTTCATCGCTATCGAGTCATTCGGATGTGGGAAGAAGAAACCGAGCCATTTCTGAACAATCCCGCATTGTTACCTTTAGCACCTCTAACCCGCAGCGACTCTCCACCCAACTTACTCGCCCGAGTAGCATCGAGAGTTGCTACAATAGAGGATGTTAACCAACAACGCAATCTAGCAGGTTGTACCGAAATCTTAGCTGGATTGAGGTTTGAAAAAGAATTAATTCGTCAATTATTTCGGGAGGAAATTATGCGCGAATCTGTCATTTATCAAGACATAATTCAAAGGGGCGAACAACGAGGAGAGCAACGAGAAGCATTATCCCTAGCATTTCGTCTTCTTAATCGCAAACTGGGAGGAATTGATGAATCTTTCGGAGAGCGAGTTCGTTCTTTATCTACCGAACAATTAGAAGCTTTAGCAGAGGCGCTTCTTGATTTTTCTACTACCGAAAACTTAGCTAATTGGTTGCAAGAAAACGAATAATTACTTGGCTTCCTAAATCTTAGCTGGATTGAGGTTTGAAAAAGATTTAATTCGTCAATTATTTCGGGAGGAAATTATGCGCGAATCTGTCATTTATCAAGACATAATTCAGACGGGGGAACGACGAGGCGAACAGCATAGCAAACAAAAATTAGCGTTACGTCTTCTTAATCGAAAACTGGGATAAATTTAAGAAAAGTTCCTCGCCCGCCAGAAACCGGGTTTTTTCAAAAAACCCGGTTTCTTAAATCTCGATGGTGGCGAAGGTATTGTTTGAGAAACCGGGTTTCTGGACCCCTAACTTTTCACAACCTATTTAGGAAAGAATTAAAATGCTGTCAAAACTGTTAGATAAATTAGGCAATTGGAATCCTCAATTGTACCGAGAAATTCAAGGTAGATTGACCGTTCGTAACGTGGCGATCGCTACTTTTTTCTCCCTCCTCGCCCAGGGATTTTTAATACTTTTTTTCTGGACGCAATTCCCCACAATTGGCGCACAAATTGGCGGCTATAACCGCTACTGCATTAAACAAGTTCCAGTGGAATTGGGGATGCAGTGTCAGGCGATCGCTTGGAATTTATGGTGGCACGATATTTTCCGCTGTTTGAGTTGGGGATTTCTCATCATCCTCTTATTAGTCGGCATCTATATGTTAGTCGCAGACATCGCCAAAGAAAAACGCCTCGGAACCCTCAATTTTATCAGTTTAAGTCCTCAGTCAAGTCAGAAAATATTGCTAGGCAAACTCTTAGGAGTACCAATTTTATTGTACCTAGTAATTGCCATTGCCTTACCCCTACATTTATGGTCCGCTTACCAAGCAAATTTATCTTTTAATTTGGTTTTAATTTGGTACGGAATCTTAATAGCAATTAGCTGTTTATTTTACAATGCCTCCCTAGCATTCGGGTTTTTAGGAGGAACTCACGGTTGGTTGGCTAGCTGTTTTGGTGCGTTTTTTTTCTTACCTAATCTTGAGTTTATTCTCTTAATAACAGAAAAAGTAGATGTAAGCATAGATAAGCTAAAATGGTTTGCATTCCCAGAATTAGGCGATGCAGTGTTAGTCGCATACGGTTTATTGCTGTATCGGTGTCTTTTAAGGAGTTATCTTTTCTGGCAAATAGCCAACCGTTCGTTCCGCAATCCCCAGGCTACAATTTTAAGCAAAAAACAAAGTTATTTTTGGATAGCAGAATGTCAAATTTTTATCTTCGGTTTTTGCTGGCATCTACTTAATACTACCTCCAAATACGATTTTAAAGCAGGTTTATATTTTATCTGCAGTTTAAATCTAATAGTATTTTTACTGCTAATTGCTTCCTTGTCTCCCCACCGACAAACTTTACAAGAATGGGCGCGATACAGACATCAACAAACAAATTCTAGCAAAGGCTTAATTCACGACATTCACGACCTAATTTGGGGAGAAAAAAGCCCCGCTTTATTAGCAATAGCTATTAACGCTGGAATAGTAGCAGCTATTTGGTTGCCTTGGGTTTTCTTATCCAAACAAAAATTCGGGGTAAAAGAAGAAATGGCCATCGCTTTAATTATGACCTTAACCATGGTTTTAATCTATGGGGCGATCGCTCAAATAACCCTCTTAAAAAAGGCTAAAAAACTCGCTATCTGGGTAGTTATATATTTAACTTATCCAATTTTTTTCCTGCCTATAGCCATAAGCACGTCGCCTTTTTTAACGCTATTTTTGCCCGTCCCTTTTTTTGCTGTAGGCAATATATCGCCAACGACAATTTTTCTGGCTTTTCTCTGTCATTTAGGCATCATAGGATTATTGAGCTGGCAATTAACCCGGAAATTAAAAAAATTCGGTGAATCTACTTCAAAATCCCTCATTATTTCGTAAAAATCATTAATTATGGAGTCATTAAAATGCCGTCAAAACTGTTAGATAAATTGGGCAATTGGAATCCCCAATTGTACCGAGAAATCAAAGGTAGATTGACCCTTCGTAAAGTGGCGATCGCTACTTTTCTCTCCCTTATCATCCAAGGATTGATAATGCTTTTTGCCTGGGGGCAATTGCCAATATTAGGCGCAACAGGTCTCGACTATAACCGCTATTGCACTGAATACAAATACATCCCTCAGAAAGCGGGAGAAGCTTGTCAGGGAATAAATTGGCAACTCTGGTGGCAGGATATTTTCCACTTTATTAGTTGGGTATTTCTCATCATCCTAGTCTTAGGCGGCATCTATATGTTAGTGGCAGACATCGCCAAAGAAAAACGCCTGGGCACTCTCAATTTTATCAATTTAAGTCCTCAGTCAAGTCAGAAAATATTGCTAGGAAAACTATTAGGAGTACCAATTTTAATTTACCTAATAATTGCCCTAGCAATACCCCTACAATTATGGGCAGCTTATCAAGCAAATTTATCCGTCGATGTCTTAATTTGGTACGGACTGTTAATAGCTATTAGCAGTTTATTCTCCACCGCCTCCCTAGTCTTTGCCTTTTTAGGAGGAAATCAAGCTTGGTTAGCTACCATTATAGGCGCATTTTTATTATGGCCTATTGGCGGGGCAATTATCTTCATAACTTCAGGAGGAAAAGAACGTCTTATGGGAATAGAAAAGTTAAGATGGTTTTTCTTTCCAGAATTACAAGACGCAATCTTAATTGCCTGGAGTTTATTGCTGATACGCTGTCTTTTAAGGAGCTATTTTTTCTGGCAAATAGCCAACGGTTTTTTCCGCCATCCTAGCGGCACATTTTTAACTAAAAAACAAAGTTATTTCTGGACTGTAGAATTTCAGATTTTTTTCTTAGGTTTTTGCTGGTCTCTAATGTTTGTCACCGAGAAATATAATTTTCAAAATGCTGTAGCCTGGGTCTGCATTTTCAACCTAATCTGGTTTTTACTGCTAATTAGCTTTTTGTCTCCCCACCGACAAGCATTACAAGATTGGGCGGGATACCAACACCAACAAAAATCAAAGACCAACTCTTTAATTTCTGACTTAATTTGGGGAGAAAAAAGCCCCGCTTTATTAACAATAGCAATTAACCTAGTTATAACCGCAGCTATTTGGCTGCCTTGGATTTTATTATCCCGCCAACAAGCCAGGGCCAAAGAAGAATATGTCATAAGTTTAATTATGACAATTAGCATAATTTTAATTTATGCAACTTTCGCTCAAATAGCCCTCTTAAAAAAAACTAAAAACCGCGCTTTATGGGCAGCTATAATTTTAGCTTGTCTGCTTTTTCTACTCCCTTTAGCCTTTCTTTTAGTTGCCCCAAATCCCCAGACATCGCCTTTTTTATGGCTATTTTCCCCCATCCCTTTTATAGCCCTAGAATCTGCCTCTGGAACAACAATTTTTATCGCCTTTCTCAGTCATTTAAGCATCTTAGGATTGTTATGCTTGCAATTAACCAAGAAATTAAAAAAAGCCGGCAGTTCGTAGAACAGAGGAACCGCCCTATTGACAATCGACAGTCCAGCAAGCTAGAATATAGTTAAATTTCCCCAAACAACCAAAAATCGAGACCCAGACCAGCCGTGGGACGCTGCAACAACGCCCCACCCAAAGCTCAATACTCAAAAAAAAACAATTGAGGAAAACTAAAATGATTTCCACTTATCAAAAATTGGGCGAACAAAACGCTCAATTATTTCGAGAATTAAAAGGGCGATTAAAGCCTAAAAATACAGCCCTCGCTTTAGCCATATCTCTCCTCGCCCAACTGCTAATAATAATGTCTTTCCGCAGTCGGCTACCAGCTCGCGATTTTTCAGGAAAAATAATAGAAGAAGTACACAGATATTGTACTGGCAGCCCAACCGAATACTACCGCAACGAATACCACTGCATTAAAGATGTTGCCGATAACTGGATAATTAATTGGCAACTTTGGTGGTTAGACATCTTTATCGTTCTCAGCTTAATTAGCGCGATCGCCCTCCTCACCATCGGTGCCTATATCCTAATCAACGATTTATCCCGAGAAGAACGCAACGGCACCCTCAACTTTATTCGACTCACCCCCCAATCAACCCAAAATATTTTTCTGGGCAAACTGTTAGGAGTTCCTATCTTACTCTATCTGGCAGCAGCTGCAATTATCCCCCTCCATTTATGGTCGGGATTAAAGGCTCAAATTCCCCTGCAGTTAATTTTGGGCTTCGATTTATGGCTCGTTTTTTGCGGCATCTTCGTCTTCAGCGCTGCCTTACTCTTCGGTTTAGTCAATAGCTGGATGCAAGGATTTCAATCTTGGTTGGGTAGCGGCATCGTTCTCAGTTCCATGCTAGTATTTACTTCCAAATACATCACCTCAGACGGATGGGATTTACTAGACCTCTTTTCTCCAGCAACTATCCTCTCCTATTTAGTTCCAGAGGCCTTTCTGCAACATATTTCTATCTTCGATGAGAGCGTAGCAAATCGACTTTCAGATTTACACAACTGGCAATGGTTTTACCTACCCGTCGGTGTCAGCATTGTCGCTGTTATTCTCTTTGCCACTTTCAATTATTGTCTCTGGACTGCCTTAATTTGGCAATCTTTAAAACGTTGCTTCCGCAATCCAAACGCCACCCTTTTAAGCAAGCGTCAAAGTTATATAGTCACCGCTTGCTTTACCGCTTTAAGTATGGGGTTTGCCCTACAAAATTTTAGCGAAAACGAAGCATATCAAATTCCTCTAATTTGGAATTTCTTATTCTTTTGCGGGCTCGTCGCATCCCTATCTTCCCAGCGACAAGAATTGCAAGATTGGGCGCGATATCGGCAAGAAGGCGTTAAAAAACGCAAGTTTTATTACCTGATGCAGGATTTAATTTGGGGAGAAAAAAGTCCCGCTGTAGTCGCGATCGACTTTAATTTATTAATCGTAGCATTCCTCTTCGTTCCCGCAGTGTTGTTAGTTTCCCGCGAACCATTGGCACAAATGGAAATGTTATTTGGTTTGCTGCTGAACGTCAGTTTAATTTTAATCTGCGCCACCATCGCCCAATTAATGTTATTGATGAAAGCTCGCAAGCGAGCTTTATGGGCCGCAGGAACCGTAGGAACTGTCATTATTCTACCATTGGTAGTTCTTGCCTTCTTGTCTGTAGAAACATATTCGATGCCAGTGCCATTTCTGTTTACGGCTTTTTCTTTTCTGGCAGTAAAAGAGACAACAGCAACTTCTATTTTTGTTGCTCTCTTGAGTCAGTTTAGCGTTTTGGTATTGTTGAACTTGCGGTTGAGGCAACAATTACTCAAAGCCGGCGAGTCCGCGTCTAAAGCTTTGTTAACTTATGGAATTGGGAATTGGGAAACATAGGAAAAAAAATCTGCGCTCAGAATCGTTCTAGTACGGAGAAATCCCGGCAAGTAGAAACAACGGTGAGAAAATTTTTTCACGACAGTATGACAACACCACTGCAAGTAATGGCAGGGCGAGGAGCGTGTCGAGCCCCAAAGCTCGCAAGCACTCGAGCCCCAAAGCTCCCTCGCGATCGGAGCTGACTCGCGAAAGTAAAGTAAGCGTAATGTATGTTGCTATATTTCAACATATTTGAGCGTGTAGTGGTACTTTGATAATGCCATTAAGAGTTCGCTTTTGGACTACTTAATAATCCCCGTCTCTTCATAGCGGTGAGTATCAATACTTTTACTTATATAGCAATTCTCAAACTTATGAGGTACAGTTTTTATTTTCACAAGGAAAAATGCACATCACTGTACCTCACCAAACTGGGAAACGCTATAACAAAACGTAGAACAGGCATCTTGCCTGCTCTACGGTGGAGAAAAAAAAAGCGCCCCCCAAAATTGGAGAGCGCTTTTTTAATTGCTTTTTAAATTAAATCAATCTCGTTAAGAGATTAATGATTAACCCTTGATAGCAGGAGCCTTATCAGCGCTAGCCAAGTCTAAGGGGAAGTTGTGAGCGTTACGCTCGTGCATAACTTCCATAC
>CAZSTZ010000127.1:0-18496 GCA_964609515.1 uncultured bacterium
TCAACACCTTCGCCATTTTCTTGTAGGTCGTGCGGACCTTCGTGGAACCCGACGTATTTGTTGGGTTCGGTCTTCGTGGAGCCCGACCTACAAATTAAGGCATTTTTTATTTTGGCGAAGGTATTGTTAATTGTTTTCCAACATTACCAACAGACACAGCAGCAATGCTTCGGTCCACTCGACAACGGCACCGTAGGTATCGCCGGTGTGTCCTCCCAAGCGATAGTTAAACCAAGCTCCCGTCAGAAAAGCGATCGCTCCTCCACCCACAGCCATGCCCAAGGCTACTAACCATCTCTGGGGGGCTAATAAAATTTGCAGTCCGCTAACACTCAACAGCAATAAGGCCCCGCCGAGAAAATCCCAGAGAGAATAACTCGTCTCTTTGTGAAAAGCTCCTTTGCCCGTAGGTTTGAGGTAAGGATAGCGGGCGATCGCCACTAATTGCCCCCATCTCCCCCAACCTGCCACGGCCATTAGGGCCAACCATCTAAATTCGTCAAGCTCTGTTAGGGCCGTGGTTTTTAACAGCAGGATCGCGATCGCTGCCATTGCCCCAAAGGCTCCGGTGGCACTATCGGCCATTACCTCCAGTCGGCGATCGGGTTCCCATACTGCCAGTCCGTCTGCCGCATCCATCGCCCCGTCTAAATGGAGTCCGCCAGTTAAAAAGATGCCTGCTAGCACGACTAAGGCCGAGCGCGTCATTACTGGCATTCCTAAAATTTGTAAACCCAGGTCTAGAACTCCTAAAATCGAGGCGATCGCCAATCCTATTAGGGGAGCCCGCCGGGCAATCCCTCTAAATTCTAAACTCCAAGCTGAGGGAATTGGCAAGCAAGTATAAAAAGAAAAAGCTGCCCCTAAATTACCTATTTTTTCTTTGAGAATTTGCAACAATCCCTTATTTTTTGAACGACCAGCTTAAATATGCTATAATCTTGTCTTTTTGTCAAAAATTTTAGAAGTTTTCTTGCCACTAGAGCCTTAGGCTAATAGGCAATAAATCTTAATGGCTATAGATTTTTTTTCTCCCAACGCAACTAAAATAGCCAGTAACTAAATAAAAAATTGCAGATCTTTTCTTAAAGATTATTAACTTTTTATCTTCAATTCCAGATATTCTAGCTATCTCAGCCTCAAAGCCTGGATCCTATTGGAAAAAACTATGCCAGAATTGGATCGAGAACATACATTACTACCAGGGGGGCATAAAACCTTGTCGCCCCAACAAAATCGAGAAATTGAGGCTTTTGCTCTATGAGTTACCACCAGTCAAACAGGGTTCATGCACCATGCATAATTGATGCTGGCATTGTTGTCAACAAGCGCGACATCGAAAGATTGCTAATAGATTTAGGTCGGGTTCGTTATGTCCATTTCCTAGATGGCCAGATTCAGAGCCGGGGAGAAGGATACATACTCGAAGTCTTTGACGACCTTCAAAGATCGACACTCATTGCCAACCATTCAATCTATTTGAATGTTTATAGTTTTGATTACCTAGAACTGCAGCAATCGAGCGAAGGTGAAACATATTTTGATTTAATTAATGACGGACGTCTGTTAAGACTGATACCGTTATCTAATCCTTTACAAGAAGAAGCCACTAGGGACTTTAACGCGGCAGCTTTGGATGCCGTGATGGACCAAGTGTTATCTGCTAACTGGGACGTTAACCTCGACGACGACGATTGCCCTTTTTAAATTGGGTAATAGTTAATAGGTAATGGGTAATGTTGCCCGGCAACTCTGACTAAGCACTACCCTAAATAACTTTTTAAATGTCCCACTATTTTTCTTTTGAGTCCGAGGCTCGTTGCAGCCAAACTAGAGCCCGTGCTGGCGTTTTTGTCACGCCTCATGGCATTGTAGAAACACCAAAGTTTATGCCAGTGGGGACTCTGGCAACTGTCAAAGCTTTGAGCCCGGCACAGTTAGAGGCAGCGGGCGCTCAAATGGTTTTGGCTAATACTTATCATCTCCACTTGCAACCAGGAGAAAGCATTGTCGCGGCAGCGGGCGGACTTCATCGGTTTATGAGTTGGAAGGGTCCGATTTTGACGGACTCTGGAGGTTTTCAGGTCTTTAGTTTGAGCCGTATTCGCACTATTAGCGAGGAGGGCGTTAAGTTTCGTTCTCCTCGGGATGGTGCCCTCATTAATTTGACCCCAGAGCGATCGATTTCCATTCAAAATCAATTGGGGGCCGATGTAATTATGGCCTTTGATGAATGTCCCCCATACCCGGCTACTCGGGAAGAAGTGGAACTGGCCACGGAAAGGACTTACCGATGGTTGAAGCGCTGCATTGACGCTCATGGCAGTCCCCAACAAGCTCTTTTTGGTATCGTCCAAGGTGGCGTTTATCCAGATTTGCGCAGTTCGGCGGCCCGACAGTTGGTGGATTTGGATTTACCCGGTTATGCCATTGGTGGGGTGAGCGTCGGAGAACCTTCGGAGTTAATCGAGAATATCGTTAAGGTGACTGCCCCACTTTTGCCGGAAAACAAGCCTCGTTATTTGATGGGCATTGGTACTTATCGCGAAATGGTTAGAGCGATCGCTTCTGGTATCGACCTCTTTGACTGCGTGATTCCTACCCGTTTGGGACGACATGGAGCAGCTTTGGTAGGGGGCGATCGCTGGAATCTTAAAAATGCTCGTTTTCGAGAAGATTTTACTCCTTTGGACTCTTCCTGCCCCTGTTACGCTTGTCAAAATTTTAGTCGGGCCTATTTAAGCCATCTGGTCCGCGCTAAGGAGTCTCTGGGCTTTACTCTGTTGTCCCTTCATAACGTTACCGAGTTGATTCGCTTTACTCAACGCATTCGCGATGCTATTTTGGGCGATCGCTTTACCGCAGAATTTGCTCCCTGGTTGGATTGACTTGAGATTTTAGATTTTAGATAAAAAAAGATGAATTATTGTTGATTAATATTAAGATACAATAAGATTATGAAAACTTTTTTTTAGAGAGGTAGAACCGTTCATGGAAATGGTAGTGCTGTTAGCAAAACTTCCCGAGGCTTATTCAATTTTTGACCCCCTAGTTGACGTTTTACCGGTCATTCCCGTGTTTTTCTTACTGCTGGCTTTCGTTTGGCAAGCAGCGGTGGGCTTCAGATAAGAAACTGAAGATAAATTTCCAGGAGCATCCCATCTTGCTCCTCTTCTTATTTTTTATCGAGGAATGGGATGCTCCCTAGTTTTTAACCGACTTATATATAAGTAAGTAGCTAGTAAAATTTAAAGAATTTTGTGGGTATATTCATGTTGTTTGACGTTATCTTCAGTGCTGACAACATTTTCCGCATTCAGTAGTCGCTTGCGTTCTGTCGAATAATTAAAATCATCGCGATGAGTTCCCACGGGAATTAAAGATACAGCCTGGGGGCGGCTTTTATAAGTACGAGAGGCAGCGATCGCTCTTTCAGCAAAATCATGGGCAAACTGAGCTTCGGGAGGAAGACCTCCAGGCTTATGAGGTTTTTCTTCTGGTAAAATCTCTGCCATTGTCGTTCCCAGAGCTATTTCATAAGAAGTGGGAATACCCTTGAGAATAGCTTCTAAAGCAGCCGAAGGAATCGGTTCGACAATTTTTACTTGGGTAACTTCCCCCTCTTCCTTGACAAAACAAGTCGCTACACCCACGACTAAATAATCGTCACCGCTGACATCGGGAGCATTGGGATAAGTAAATGTAGCTACCATATTTTTTAATTAAAGATTGAGGACTTTTAATACAAGGCTTTATTGTACCAACTTTAGAGCCAGAATAGCAGCGCGTCAGTTTTGCAAATTAACTCTCTCATACTCATACTCAGAACGAGTACTCATACTCAAAAAAAGACGCTCTTCTTGAGTATGAGTATGAAATTATCAAAGCAGGGGCTGAGTTTCCAAGCAGACATCAAAATCGAGATTGGCCAACTTTTGATAGGCATCGTCAATAAAGCGATCGCCTCGCAAAGCCCCTGTATTAGCACCGGGACAAATATAGCGAAGAGTCTGGGGCGAAAATCTCTCCACTAAAGAACGAACGCTTTTAATTTGGCGGGGCCAATGAAAAGTCTTAGCAGTGCGCAAAGGCAGAGGTTGTCCCTGTAAATTCGGCAGTAAATGACGGCCCGCAAATAAAATCCCGCCATAGCCCGAGTAATAAAGACAAGAAGAACCGGGAGAATGACCGGGAGTCCAAAATACCACAGAGCGATCGCTCAATTCCTGTTCGTATTGGAAAGTCACCAACCGAGACTCGGGCAATAAATAAGCCTCCTGCTCTTGAATCAAAATATCGCAACCTAAAGCTTGCTGAATTTTTTCGGCTTTACCAATACCGCCGCGATGGGTAATAAATAACCATTTCACCCCTCCTCGTTCCTGCAAAAACTCTGCCGTAGTCTCATCCCAAGAGGGAGAATCAATCAGAATGTTGGCTTGATTATCTACAATAAAATAAGAAGTTGCCCCCAAAGTATCCCGGTTGGGTGAAAAAGCAAAAATATTTTCCCAGATAGAGCGGGGTGGCTTCGAGAAAGAAGGCTGTTGTTTCAAGATTTTTTGATTGCTAGCTAGACGTTCGCGAGATAAATATTATGGTTTTTTGGTTAACATTAATACTATTAGGAATAATTACATATTGGGTTTTGCAACGGAGCGTTAGCCAGATGACTAAAACGCCCGTTTGGATTTTGTGGCTGGTAATGATGACACCTGCTCTGATTTGGAGTACCTGGGTAGCCCTCTACGGACAGAAAGAACCCATACCCCCTGCGCTGGTAATCGTACCTTTCATATTATGCCCCTTATTGTATTTGTCTTTGGTCCAGTGGGGACGCAACATTTCGGATAACCCCGAGGCAGCCAAAAACCCAAAACAAGCTTTAGTTCCGCCAAATGCTATCCTGCCAACAGAAGAAAATCCGAAAGCGCGTCCGATAGATCGGGCAGAAGAAGCTAATTTGCGAAATTGCTTTCCCTGGACAATTTATCATTTGCGCAATTTAGAATTTAGACCCCAAGCAGTTATTTGTCGAGGTCAATTAAGAACTCGTCCAGAAGTGGCCTATAAGACTATTCGAGAGAAAATAGAAGAACAATTTGGCGATCGCTTCTTGGTAGTCTTTCAAAATAGCCTCCAAGGCAAACCTTTTTTTGCTCTGGTTCCCAATCCTTACAGTCGCACTATGCCACTGGCCAGCGAACCGATTACTAAACCGGTTTGGGCTTTTTGCTTGCTCTTCATTACCTTCTTTACTACCACCAAAGTAGGTGCTGGAGAAATTGGGGGCATTTCTGATGCGGCTTTGCAATCCGCTCCTCAATTATTAATTACAGGATTGCCATATAGCATTGCTTTAATTGCTATTTTGGGAGTTCACGAATTAGGTCATTATTTCGCCGCACAATTCTACAAAATTAAAGCTACTTTACCCTATTTTATTCCCATACCTTTTTTCTTGGGAACTCTGGGGGCTTACACTCAAATGCGCAGTCCGATTCCCAATCGAAAAGTTTTATTCGATCTTAAAGTAGCAGGCCCCATCGCCGGATTTTTGATAACTATTCCCCTATTAATTTGGGGTTTGGCTCATTCGGAAGTTGTGCCTTTACCTGCCGATAGTTCTGGAATTTTAAGCCTTAATTCCTTAAGTCCTACTTTTTCTTTTTTGCTAACTCTTTTGAGTAAATTGGCTCTTGGCAGTCAGTTTACTTTGGATAAAGCTATCGATTTACATCCAGTAGCGGTGGCAGGTTGTGTGGGTTTGATGGTGACGGCTTTGAATTTAATACCAGTAGGTTCCCTAGATGGCGGTCATCTAGTTCATGCTATGTTTGGGCAAAGGACTGGCATGGCCATCGGTCAAGTTTCGCGTTTTTTGTTCTTGATTTTGTCTTTTATTCACAAAGAATTTCTGTTTTTGGCAATCTTGTTATTTTTCTTGCCTCTAAATAACGAGCCGGCCCTTAACGATGTTAGCGAACTGGATAATAAACGAGATTTTATTGGTTTGTTAATGTTGGTATTATTGGCAGCTATTGTCTTGCCAATGCCGAAAGCAGTTATTCAATTGTTGTTTTAAATTGTTTTTTTTAAACAGGTTGAGGAAAAATAATTTTGAGAATCTGAGCGATCGCCACTGCAACTTCTGGCGGCGAGGTTTCAGCACAACCCAGTGCTTTCCAAGTCTGAAGCTCTATATTGGGAGGACAGCGCGCGCTTTGGTACAATTTTTGGGCAAATCCTCCGGTACTGCCTATTGGAATAATTCGCCCGCCAAGAGCGATCGCCCGATACGCTTCCTGCTCTGCACCCGGCCCCCCTTCGATGGCCAGATACAAAGATGCCATCCTGGCCAGGATAGCTCGGCGATCGCTCATGGAAAAACCCCCAAATAAGGTTAGGCCGTAGTCCCAAGGTTCTGAGCCTTCTGGGAGAATGTGAAAAACTTGGGGCAATGTACCCAGTTGTTTTCTTGCCCGATAAAAACTACGCCCCACCGTTTCTCCGATGCCCGCAACGCCACCGGTCAACAATACTAAGCTGTCAATCTTAGCTAATTCTTTCCCGGCAGCCTCGCAAATTGACTGGCTAGTATGAGAATGGAAAGATTGACTGCCAATAATAGCTAATCTAATTCCGGGTGTAATTTCTTTTAGCAAATTAGCTGCTATTTCATCATAAGTAGGCATTTATTTTATGTTAAAAAAATGGAAATTAAGGCAATCTCATTTAGTTTTAAACAATCAATGGAGTCAGGTCAGACGAGATGAAGTAGAATTGCCGGACGGAACGGTTATTGATGATTTTTTTGTAAACGTTAGACCGGATATTGCTCTAGTTGTTGCAGTTACGTCTGAAGATGAAGTTGTGTTTGTACGGCAATATCGACATGGTGTCGGTCAGATTTTATTGGAGTTGCCGGCGGGTAGTTTTAACCCAGAAACCGAAACTAGCGAAGTTGCTGCTGTTAGAGAACTTGGGGAAGAAACTGGATATGTTGCCGAACAATTGATTCGGTTAGCTACTTTTTACGATAATCCGGTTAAAGATACTAATTCCGTGCATTTATTTTTAGCTACAAATGTTGTTAAAAAAGAGGAAAAAATCAAACTGGACGTAACGGAAGAGATTGAGGTTATTTTAATTCCTTTTTCTCAAGTTAGGGAAAAAATAATCGAGGGAGAAATTTGCGTTTCGGGAAGCATATCGGCTTTATTTTTAGCCTTAGAATTTTTAAGTAAAAATAATAATAAATAAAATCAATTCAATTTGCCTCGTATTGCGAACAATTTTTACAAGGACCGCAGGGATTAACAGCGCAACGAAGCTCGGCAGAACGGGCATTATAACGACAACTTATGTCGCCGATTACATAGCCCACACCTTTGATGTATTGTAGTTCTGGTGGAGTAGATGCACCTATTCTAGAACGGTAAGTCAGCCTAGAGACGGCTCTTAGGCGTCGTCTTGCTCTAACCTCAGCTTTGTGCATGAACCAGAAAGAAATTAACCAAGGAGTTAAGCCTAGTAAAAAAATCAGGAAAATCTTCAGCACATTTCTTGAAATATCGATCGCTAGTTTAATCTCGAAGACTACAACTGAAAAAAATTGAAAGGGGTTAACATCAGGGGGTTTTAGGCAAAGCGATCGCTTTGGTGGAAAAGTCTAATAACAAAATAGCAACCAGCTATTGGTTAACAAAATTATTAGCTAGACTCTTCCAGGGAACTGCTTTATCTGTATTCTCTTGACGAGTTTCTTTTTCGGTTTGAGTTACGGTTTCACCAGCTCGCGAAGCGAAAGGCAACCGCAGTGTTGCTGGCAATTCTACCCCGCTAAAAATATAAACGGAGAAGGTAACCGCTCCTGCTAAAACTAATTTTTCCAACATGAGAAACCTCCTCTAGCAACAAAAATTTATTGCTTTAAAAGTTATCTAATGGAGATTTTAAAGCTTTTTGATGTAATTGCCTGTGATACCAGCTTTTTGGAGAAGCGATCGAACTCACTGGTGCATCTCAATTTTGCCCCGTGGAGGCTTAAGATAAAATAATAAGCATTTAAAGTGTTTATTCAATCTTTGGGAGATTTAATTTTATGTTAGCTTACATTTTGGCCATAGTTGTTGGTCTGGGTAGCTTCTCTATTTATGTGGCTGCCTTTTTCTTTCCAGAAGTCCATCGCAAAAGCGACTTCTGGTGGAGCGGTGTGGGATTGTTTTATGCGTTAATCTTATGGACTTGTGCGGGACGAATAACGGGTGCTGTGCTTTTAGGCCAAATGGCCAGCGTGAGTTTATTAGGTTGGTTTGGCTGGCAAAGTCTCAGCTTGCGGCGACAAGTGACTCCTGTGGCCGAGCAAACGAAAATACCTACTAAAGAAAGTACGGGCACATCTGGCAAGCTTCCTAAAGTGGGGGGTAAAGCGAAAGAGGAAAGCAAAACTACACCAACAGAAACTCCAGCGGAAGTTAAGGAAACTGTTACAGCGGAAGAAGAAACGGGGCAAGAGTCAACAGAGGCCCTGGAAGAAATATCCTGGGAAACGGAAGTGCCGACGGTTGCAGAAACGCCTTCCCCAAGCGAGTTAGAAACGACTGAGACTTTAAAAAATTTAACCCAACCAACGGAAACTGAGACAGAAACTAAGTCAGAGGTGGAAATTCCTGCTGTGGGGGAAGCAAGTTCTCCAGAAGGCGAGGCGAAGTCTGAGGCAAAGCAAGATAAAGCTAAAGATTCCTCCAAGAAGAAAGCAGGAGGGTTTTCGAGCTTGGTAAGCAATTTTAAAAATCTCTTCCCTAAGAAAGATAAGAGTAAAGCTAAAGCAAAAACTAAAGCAAAAACTACCTCCACTTTGTCTGTCTCGAAGGAAGTAGAGTCCACTGCTGAAACTCCCGAAACTATATCGGAGACGGAACAACAAGAAAGCGTTGCTGAAACTGAAACTCCAGAGGTGGAGACAGAGGTCAAGGTGACGGAAAAAGAAGAGGAAGGGATCGCAGAGG
Source organism: uncultured bacterium (assembly GCA_964609515.1). GTDB lineage: Bacteria > Cyanobacteriota > Cyanobacteriia > Cyanobacteriales > Microcoleaceae > CALKCV01. Next base: position 9,012 of record CAZSTZ010000127.1, read on the forward strand.
TTGAGATAAAGCAAACGGAAGAAACGATACAAACTGATGGTGAGGCCGAACAAGTGACGGTGGTGGAAAAGGAGGCGAAAGCGACAGTGGAGCTAAATGACTCCTGGGAGGAAACGCCGGAGGTTACTAAGCTCGAAGAAAAGGTGACGGTAACTACTGGTGAAGTTGAAACGGAAGAAACGGCAAGGGAAATTGAGAGTAAAGAAGACGAGTTAAAAACAGTAGAAAAAGAAGAGGAAGTTGAATCTCAAGATAAGTCTCAAAAAGTTTCTCCAGAAGTTCCATCTGTGTCAAACAAAGATTTGGATTCTGAGAAAGAGTCTTAAAACGATAAATTGGCTAATAGCTAATGGTTAAGAATGGCTTCTGTATGGATCGGAAATAAAATTAGCAGGAATTAGCTATTAGCCAAAAAAAACCTCAGCTTAACAAAATGGCAAGAACACATCGAAAATTTACCCAATCCCAAACAAATTGAAGCGTAATTTGACCTTATTTTTTTGGCAAAAAAGTAACAACTTGACTACAGTTAGATCGCTCGCGGTCAACTATGGCCAAAATACCGACCGAGCAAAAGGCCAGCCAGGCGATCGCTCCTCCTCCCCAAGCCATCGGTCCCAAAAAAAAGCCTCAGTTGGCCCCATCACCAGCCAACATTCCCATTTTAGTCCCACCCCAGTTCGCATTCTTAAGATGTCCGCTAATCTCTAAGGGTACGATACCGTACCCTTAGTCAATAAAAGGCCCCCCTCTAAGGGTACGATACCGTCCCCTTAGCTAGACAAACAACGGGAAAAATGTATTTTTATATACACAAAACAAAGCAACAAAAGTTAACACAAATAAAAGAAAAAAAAATGAAAAAGGAGGGTAAAGTAAAAAAGTCAAAAGTTATCGAGTCAATAAGTCCCACTTATGATTTCCCCAGATAGCCCCCTGGGACTCCCCGTGGAAGCTCCATTTAACAGCGACCCCCTGAAAAAATTAATATCGGGCAGCGAAGAGGGCCCCCTACCAGACGATTACGACCCCACCCCCACAGGCGGCGACAACAGCGAGGTTGTTCTCCCATCAATAGAAGAAACACCAGTGGAAGACTTACTCCTAGTAGAAGGGGGTGAGAAAATAGACGCGAGGAGGTTAGCGGAAAGCGAGAAGGCATCCGCCACGCTTCGCGATCGCGACCCACAAAAAGGCGACCCACTCACAGGCGAAACCCCAACCGAAGAACTAATAGAAGACACCCTAAGATCGGGTCGTACAAAAAACAGCCCAACCCCCGCCCCAATTCAAACCAGAACCAACAAGCAAAAACCCAACATCTTTAAAAGCGGAAAAACAGACCCCCTCATCAACCCCAAAAAAGACAAGGCAACCCCCAACCCTGGGAAACAAAAAAAAGAAGACGAAAACTACCTCAACATCAGTTTTGACAGCGGCATATTTGAAGTAGGAAAACCAGGAAAAATCGACGCAGACTTCCTCTACGACGGAGGCGTACATAAAAGCGAACTAGCAATATTCAGCATCGAAGGATTTGAAGAGAAACACATAAGAAGCTACGAAGAATTAGTCAAAGAAGCAGCAAGTCGCGCCCTCAGTAACTCCGAACTAGGTCATGTAATAATCTCCGACAAATTTGAAGGAGCTCGCTTCGATTTTCCCCTGGGAGAAAAAAGCAGAAACGGCGGCAAATATCTCGGTCATAAAACCAAAAAAATGAACCCCGGAGATAAATTTGCCTTAATGTTAGTACCCAAAAGCACCGTCGAAAAAGTCTTTCAAAACCCCAAACAAAGGGGCGCTAAAAACCCCTTATTCTCCTTCTCAACCCACATTCCAGACGACCTATTTTGGCCGGGACAATTAGGGCAAGTAAACGATAAAGGCGGCATTTATGCTTGGGAAGATTCAAGGTTAGATGGAAAAAGCGACTTAGACTATAACGACATCATTTTCTGCCTTACCGGTGCTAAAGGAGATGTTTCCCATTTAGACGATTTAATTAATCCTAAAAAAGACTGGAGAGAATCAAAAAACGCCCCTCAAATCTTAGAACAAATCTGCCACGGCAGCGACCTCGAACCCCCAATAATTTCTGCCGAATTAGTTAACGACACCGGCAGCGACGACACCGACAAAATTACATCCGACCCCGCAATAAGTGGTACGGTAACAGACGATAACTACCTCAAAACATTCGCAGCGGGATTTGAAGAAACCTCCTTAGAATTTGAACTAATTGCCGAAATAGACGAACTAGGAAATTTTCAATTATCCTCAGAACTATTAGAAGAAATAAAAGGAGAAAAACTCCAAGACGGAACCCATACTCTCTACCTCCAAGCTACAGACTATTATGACAACTCTTCGGCAATTTATGAGTTTTCCTTCATATTAGATACCGCTACCGAACTAACATTAGAACTCGACTCGGAATTTGACTCCTTACCAGAAAAAGACAACATCACCAATTTTGAAACAGTTACTTTAAGCGGTAAAACGGAAGCAAATGCAACTGTAACTTTAGACGAAACTGGAGAAACTGTTATTGCAGATGAGTCGGGTAATTTTGAGTTTGTAGAAGTAGAATTGGAGTTAGGAGAAAATACATTTAATGCAACGGTTGAAGATGTAGCTGGAAACGAAGAAAGCATTAGTTTAACCCTCGAAAGAATCAAAAAAGATACCGAACCTCCCGCAATCTCGGTAGAATTAGCCAACGATACCGGCAGCGACGATGCCGATAAAATCACCTCAGACCCGACAATTTACGGCACAATAACAGAAGAAAACGAACTCGAAACTTTCCTCGTGGGTTTTGACGAATCAACTCTGGAATTTGAACTAACAAATAGTCTGGATGAAGAGGGGATTTTTGAGTTAAGTCTGGAACTGCTAGAAGAAATAAAAGGAGAAAAACTCGAAGATGGAACTCATACTCTCTATTTAAAAGCGGCAGATAATTTCGAGAATGAATCGGACATTAGCGAATTTTATTTCACCTTAGACACGGGAACCGAACTAACATTTGAACTGGATAAAAACTTCGACTCGCCCCCAACAGGAGACGGAATAACAGAAGAAGAAATTGTTAGTTTAATCGGTCGAACCGAACCGAATCAAATAGTAACATTAAATGAAACAGGAAAAACCGTTACTGCCGACGACGAGGGGAATTTTGAATTTGCGGAAGTAGAGTTTGAGTTGGGAGAAAATACTTTCAACGCCACGGTAGAAGATGCTGCTGGAAATCGGGAAAGTGTTGAAATAACAATAACTCGCGACGAGATAATTTTAATTGAAAATGAAGATTTTAAAGTTACTAAAATTAAAACTGTAGAAATCCCCGAAACTTCATCCCAAATAAAGATTAATATTGCCGACATCGCTTTCGATATTGCGGATGAAAAAGGTATTAACGATGCTTTTGAACTCGCTTTGGTTGACTCTGATGGTAATTCTCTGGTTCATACTATAGAAAATCAGCGCGACTCTTTCTTCAACTTCACGGAAGGAGAAACTCCTACTCTCGCCGCGGGGGTTGATTTTGACGGTTCGACTGTTACTGTAGATTTGTCGCAACTGACTCCGGGTATCGAAGCGACTTTACTGGGGCGACTGGTTAATAACGACGACGATACGGAGACTGCGGTTCGCATAAGAGAGATAAATATCGAACCTGCTGCTTCGGATACGCCGCCGATATCTACGTCGGAGTTGTCAGAAGTTCCAGCAGCGAGGGAGATAGATTTCGATCGCTTCTCGGATGTATCGGGGATGGTGGAGACGAAGTATTTGCAAACTTCCTTTAACGAGGAGACGGATATTCTGTATGTCGATTTGGAGGTTGAGAGTTCGGTAGAGTATCCGTTGCGAGGGGGGTTGTTGGTGGCGATAAGCAACATTAGCGACCCTAGCGTGAGAGTTATTGATGCTGACGGTACTACGTCGGAGGGGTTGTCTTTTTACGATTTGACGGATGGGGAGTCTTCTACTCTCGCTTTTTATAATCCCCTGGGAGTGCAGTTCGATCGCGAGTTGGTGTTTTTGGGTCAGTCGAACTCTTCACCGGAGTTCGTTAGCGATGCGGATGTAGAAGCTATTGTCGGTAAGTTTTATATTTATGATGCTTTGGCAGTTGATAGGGATGGGGATGAGTTGAGTTATTTTTTGTTAGAAGGTCCGGCGGGGATGAGTGTGGATGCTGAGACTGGGGAGGTTGCGTGGGAACCGACGGTGGAGGATGTTGGTTCTCATGGGGTGAGGGTAAAAGTGTCTGATGAGTTTGGGGGGGTTGACGAACAGGGGTTTGTGCTGTCGGTTGTTGAGGGTAAACCTAATAGGTCGTCGGTTTGGGGTTCGCTTCCGGTGGTGGATGCTTCGGTTAATGGGGATTATGTTTATGAGGCTTTTGCTCTTGATGCGGATGGGGATGTGTTGAGTTATTCTTTGGTGGAAGGACCGGAGGGGATGGAGGTCGATGCGGATGGGGTTGTGAGTTGGTTGCCGTCTGGGGAACAGATTGGGTTGCAGTTGGTGGTTTTGAAGGTGGAAGATGGTAATGGTGGGGAGGCTTTGCAGGAGTTTGGGATTTTGGTGCGACAGGAGGTGGGGAATATAGCGCCGATTATTGTTAGTGAAGCTGAGACTGAGATTAGCGTTCCTTTGAGCGATTCGCCTTGGGAGGATTTGGTTTTTGGGATTAAGTCTCATGGGGTAGCAGGCGAACCACATCCCTCAAAAGTGCCCGCTCATCTATTTTCGTTTCCTACGGATGCTTCAGAGTTTACAGATATAGGCTCTTTAACTCTTGACGGGGAACAAATCGATGCGGATGGATTGGCTATTTCCAGAAAGTACGGTTTGTTAGCGTTCAAAAGCGCTCCCAACGACTCCACTCTCATTTCTATTGACCCCGATACGGCTGTTGCTAGAATTGTAGGCGAGCCCCTAGTCGGTCGTGAAATTCGAGGTGCGGTAGAAGATCGCGATGATAATCTCTGGGTTCTTGATTCGGATAACGAGGAGTTGCTCAAAATTGACCCAGAAGCGGGAACTGTATTGGAATCTACGACGCTGACACTGGAGGGAGAACAGTTTAATATCTCCGACACGACGGATATTGCCATTAGTCCCGATGGAACTTTTTATGTCGTTTCCAATTATAAAGAAGGAAGTTGGGATTCTGGATTTTTTACTCTGGAGCCTGAAACTGGTGTCTTGAGCTATGAAGCGATTGACAGGAATCAATTTTTATCGGGACTAACGTTTTCTGGGACTGCCGATGAGAATAAACTTTTTGCTTATGATGTTCTCTGGGATGAGGACATTCATATTTACGATTTAGATGATAGCTACGCTCGTAGCGTACCTTTCCTTAATATTATTCCCAGTTTCAACGCCGGACGCGGAGATTTAGCGGCTTTAGTTCCACCCGTCGCGGAGTATCAATATTCCGTGGAGGCGATCGACCCTTCGGAGGATGCGTTGGTCTATTCTTTGGAAACTGCACCGGATAGTATGGCGATCGACCCCAATACTGGGGAGATAGTTTGGAATCCCACGGCAGAAGAGTTGTATCAAGTTCCAGAAGACGGTTCGGGACCGATGACGTTTTTTGGGGAAGATATTAGCAATCTTGGCGATTCTTCCCGTTTGTCGGCGACTCCCAACGCTGACAGTGCCCGCGATGATTTTCTGTCGAAACTGGTGGGGGTTGAAACTGAAGATTTTGAGAGCTTTGCACATGGTGAAAGACCTAGCAGTTTGACATTTGGAACTGACACGGCTGACTTCTTAGGTAATCCCTACGTTATTAATATTGCCAACGGCACATATAACGGAACGTTTCCCACATCGGGAGATAAGTTATTGCTTCAGCAACCGGGTGCAGGTCCTTTTGAGATAGAATTTAGCTATCCGCAAGCTGCCTTCGGTTTTTATGCCACTGATGTTGGGGATGCAGGTTCTAAGTTGGTTGTGGAGTTATATCATTCAGACGGCGAAATAACAGAAATTTATGCACCTCAAGAGCTAACAGTAACTCCAACCGGTTCGGCACTATATTTTGGCGTTATCGATGTGGAGAATCCCTTGACTAAAGTGAAGTTAACCAACGATAACGACTCCGCAGAAGGTTTCGGATTCGATGACATGACTATCGGACGTCTCGAACAGGTAAGCATTCCACCAGTAGATGTCACGGTTCGGGTCTCTGATGGCAGGGGTGGTGTCGATACCCAGAGTTTCCAGATAGAAGTGAAAGAACCTCTGGGTGAAATCCAAGGTACGATTTGGAACGATGTGTCTGGAGAGGGCTTACGCGAGGACTCGGAAACCGGATTATCTGGAGTGGAAGTTTATCTCGACTTAAACGAAAACGGTGAGTTAGACCCGGACGAACCTACTACCCTGACAGACTCCCGAGGGGAATATCGATTTAGCGATCTAACTGCGGGCAAATATGTAGTCAGAGAAGTTTTGCCCGAGGGTTTGGAGTACACTTTCCCCGATGCTACTCCTTTGCTGGGTCCGAATTTGCTGAAAAATGGCAGTTTTGAGGATGGTCCTCGGGATTTTTCTGGTTCTTACAAAACTTTATATGATGGCTCGACAGAGATTAACAACTGGAATGTAGGGGGCGAAGTTGATTATATGTTCGGACCATATCAGTTGACTCCGGAGCAGTTTGCATCTGTAGAGCGAACATCTGATGGCGAAATTGCGCTCGACCTCGTTGGTATCCAACCGGGAAGTTTGAGTCAAACATTTGAAACCGTACCAGGGAAAGACTATTTGGTAACTTTTGATTTATCTGCCAATCCTGGTATTAAAGCTGGAGTTGGAGTCGTTATGGAAGTAAAGGCAGCCGAACAGTCGGGATTATTTGTGGGAGTTTCAACAGGCAGTTATAACAGCATGGAATACCAAACTCACAGTTGGGAATTTACTGCTAACAGCGAATTGACCACTCTTGAATTACTCGCCGAAACTTATTTTCCTGCTGCAGGACCTTTTGTCGATAACGTTTCCGTCTCCGAAGTCACTCCCGACATTAAACAAATTGTATCCCTGGGTGCGGGTCAAACCGTCAAAAACATCGACTTCGGCAACACCAAACTCGACCCCGCCGTCAAAAACTCCCCCCCCACCTTTACCAGCACCAATACAACCGACACCGCCACCGTAGGCGAGTTATGGAGTTACCAAGCAACTGCAACGGACCCCGACTTTGACCCTTTGACCTATTTCCTCATTGCCAAACCCGATGGAATGACAGTAAACCCCGAAACCGGTCTTGTAGTCTGGAAACCAACCTACGAACAAATAAACGAAACTTTAGTCGATACCTTTGGAGGAGAACAACCGGGAATCTACAATCTAGTTATCGGTGCTAAAGATGGCAATGGCGGCATCGACGTGCAGAGTTTTGAAGTAGAAGTCATCGCTACCGACAAACCGGTTATCGTTTCTGGGGACGCTCTAGCACCAGCCGCAGTCGGCAAACCCTACGAATATCGTTTCCACGCTCAAAATGCTGACGGGACAACTCTAACATACCGACTAGATACGCAATTAGAAGGAATGTCTCTCGACGAAACAACCGGAGTTTTAACTTGGACTCCCACCGACAGTCAGTTAGGAGAGCAGTTAGTTACCGTTGCAGTTATCGATGCAGAAACAGGAGACGAAACCAGTCGCGACTTTAACTTCACCGTAGTTGCTAACGCTCCCAACTCCCCACCCACCATAACCTCAACCCCGCGTCAAAGGGTCCGCATCGGCGATAACTATCTCTACACCGTAGATGCTACCGACCCCAATAACGACCCCCTAACTTACGTTCTGGAAACCGCTCCATTCGGCATGAGAATCGGCGTAGACGGTCGCATCTTCTGGCAACCCACTTCCGCAGATGCGGGCATCAACGCCATCAGCATCGTCGTATCCGACTCCCGCGGGGGCGAAGTCAAACAAGAGTACGAGCTTGCAGTCACTTCCACTGGTGAAAACCGACCTCCTTCTATCACTTCGACTCCCAAAGGAGCCGCTACTATTGCGCAACAGTACGAATACAACTTAACTGGAAGCGACCCGGATGGAGACGAATACTGGTGGAGTCTCGATACTGCACCCCAAGGGATGAGTATCGACCCAGAAGCGGGCACTATTCGGTGGGAACCTAATGTTTCTCAAGTAGGTTCCCATGAGGTGGCAGTCCGTCTCACGGATGCTAACGGTGCTTTTGTCGGTCAAGCGTTTTCGATATCGGTTCGGGGGGTTAACGTGCCTCCGGTTATTACTTCTACTCCGCTGACGGAAGCCGTTGCTTCTAAGAGTTACAATTATGTGGTGCAAGCGGAGGATGTAGAGGGCGACGCTTTGACTTTTTCTCTGGTTAACCCGCGATCGGGGATGACGGTGGATGGGGATACGGGTTTAATCGAATGGATACCGTTGGCAGTAGGGGAGATAGATGTAGAAGTTGTGGTGGAAGATGCGTTGGGTGCCGTTGCGCGACAGACTTATCAGATAGCTGTCTCGGAAACTGCTGCTAACCTTCCCCCGACGATTACTTCGGCTCCGGTGTCTTTTGCGAGTATCGGTAAGAAGTACGAGTATGAGGTAACTGCGGCAGACCCGGATGGGGATGACGTGACTTATCAATTATTGGAAGTTCCAGATGAAACGATGACTGTTAGCGATACGGGTTTAATTGAGTGGGTGCCGACAACGGAAGGGGTTTATACTGTAGCGGTGGGTGCGGTGGATCGGTTTGGTTTGGGGGGAGCGCAGCGGTTTACTGTTGATGTGGCATTAGCGGTAGAGCCGATTGTGGCTTCCACACCTGTATCGTCGGTGACTGCGGGGGCTGTTTATCGCTATCAAATTAATGCTACTTCTGTTAAGGGAGAGCGGATTAGTTATTCTTTGGAGTCGGCTCCAGAGGGGATGAGCGTTGATGAGTTCGGTCGGGTGGTTTGGATGCCGGATAGTGGCGATATCGGAAGTTATGATGTGGCTATTTCTATTTATGACCCTCGGGGTAATTCGGTTTTGCAGTCTTTTGAGTTGACGGTGGAGGCGGATCGTGAGGCTCCGAAGGTGAGTTTGTTTGTGTCTAATGAACGGGTGGGGTTGGATGAGACGGTGAATTTTGTGGTAAATGCTGTGGATGATGTGGGGGTAGAGGAGATAGGTCTTATTGTTGATGGGGTGCCGGTGGCGGTTGATGCTAACGGTCGGGCGTCGGTGGTGATGGGTGAGGTTGGCGATGTTGAGGTGGTGGCGACTGCTGTTGATGCTGCGGGTAATTTTGCGAGTGCGTCTCGGTTGGTTTCGGTTTTGGGTGGTTCGTCTGATGGGTCGCCTCCATTGGCGATTTTGGATGATTCTATTTCTGATAGTCCGATTACGTCGTTAAGTAATGTTTTGGGTACGGTGACGGATGATGGGGCTGTTGAGTATGTTCTGGAGGTTGC
>CAZSTZ010000128.1:0-5738 GCA_964609515.1 uncultured bacterium
CATTACCCAAAACCCTCCAACACAGACAATGTTTGTTTTTTCACTACTACCCTAATTAACAATTAATAATTAACAATTAATAGTTAATAATTAATAATTGCGTGGCTTTCAATTTTGAATAAAACCAAGAACGCGCCCCGCGTTGCAGATTGCTTCGTGCTACATTTTTTTAGACAACCCGGTTTTTGGGAAAAACCGGGTTTCTTAATCCTAAAAAAATGGTATCTTAACTGCATCCCCAACTCAATAACTGAAGATGCAATTAAAATACGCCCTCGTCCACGAATGGTTAACTCCTAAAGCAACAGGAGGTTCGGAATTAGTAGTTAAAGAAATTCTCAAACATATCGATGCCGACCTTTATACTTTGATAGATTTCGAGTCAGCTAACCCGGAAAGTTATCTCTATCAACGCCAAATTGGCAGCACTTTTTTACAACATTTTCCCTTAGCAAAAAATGGGGTGCAAAAATATTTGCCGCTGCTGCCTCTGGCAATAGAACAACTCGACTTGCGAGAATACGACGTTATTTTATCCTCCTCCCACGCCGTCGCTAAAGGAGTTTTAACTACTCCCCAACAACTGCATATTTGCTACTCTCATACTCCCATGCGTTATGCCTGGGATTTGACTTTTGATTATCTCCAAGGTAGTAAGGCAGGTAGAGGAATACCGGGCATTTTAACCCGCTATCTTTTACACCGACTGCGGCAGTGGGATGTTATTTCTGCTAATAGGGTAGATTACTTTATTGCTAATTCTAAACATACCGCCCGGCGCATCTGGCGTTGCTATCGGCGGGAGGCAGAGGTTATTTATCCGCCAGTAGAAATAGAGAGGTTTTCTTTTGAGGAGAAAAAAGAGGATTTTTACTTAACGGTTTGTCGTTTGGTAAGTTATAAAAAGGTCTCTTTGATGGTGAAGGCTTTTAATAAATTGGGGCGATCGCTCGTTGTTATCGGTACCGGGCCGGAATTGGAGCAAATTCGGGAACTGGCCCGACCCAACGTCCAAATTTTGGGTTGGCAACCGGCGGAAGTCGTGGGACAATATATGAGAAAGGCCAAAGCTTTCGTTTATGCCGCTTGCGAGGACTTCGGTATGGCCATCGTCGAGGCCCAAGCTTGCGGGACGCCTGTTATCGCTTACGGTGGCGGAGGTGCTTTGGAGACTGTCCGCGACGTTCGCCAAGATGCTGACTCCGCCACTGGGGTATTGTTTTCCCGCCAGACGGAGGATGCTTTGGTGGAGGCGGTGGAGGTTTTCGAGGCGAGGCAGGGGGAGTTGGTGGCCGAGGTGGCGCGATCGCACGCTGCTAATTTCTCTCCATATGTGTTTAAAAAAAGATATTTGGCTTTTTTGGAAAGTTGTTTGAAGGAGGTTAATAAATGAATATTACTGTTAAACCAGAACTAGAATCTAAGATTCAATCCCAGTTAAACACTGGTAAATATGAAACCGTAGAACAGGTACTTTTGGAAGCTTTACAAGCTTTAGAAGAACGAAATAGCCAAGCAGAATATAACCCTAAAACAGAATTAGGTAAAAAGTTTCAAGAGTTACTCAAAGAAACTCAAGCTTTACACGCGGATAATCCTTTAACAGAAGAAGAAATTGCAGCAGAGATTGATGCTTATAGGCGAGGAGAGTGAATGAAAGTTATTGTCGATACGAATGTTTTGGTTTCCGCTGCTGTTGCAGGAAAAAACCCTGGAACTGTTTTGGCATTTATCGCCGATAGCCCACAAGTAGAGTGGATGGTGTCTGCTGAAATTGTAACAGAATATCGGGAGGTTTTAAATCGTCCTAAACTCAAATTAACTGAAGCGCAAAAACAAAGATGGTTTACCATTATAGAGGAAGCAACAACTTTAATAGATGTTAACATAAATGTTGATTTTCCCCGAGATTCAAAAGATGCCAAATTTATCGCTTGCGCTTTAGCTAGTGGGGCAGATTTTTTAATAAAAGAGCGATCGCGATTTTACGGAGGTAGAAGACTTGGGAAAAACCAGGGTTATGTCCGTTTTGCTATTTAAGCAGTTGGCGATTGAAAACTCTCAAATATAGTGCTTATTGTAGGTTTTGTTTGTGTTTTTACAAAACTGACTTCCAGTCGTTACTAGGAACAGGCGAGACGTTTGTTCTACGAACTTTATTAGGAATTAGGGTTATGTCTGTGGTTACTTCTTCTACTTTTTCTCAACCTCGTTCGCTGGAAAAATATCTTAAAGATTATTTTGGTTACGAGTCGTTTCGTCCGGGGCAAAAGGAGATTATTCAAAAAGCATTGGAAGGGCGAGATCTGTTAATTGTTATGCCCACTGGTGGGGGGAAATCTTTATGTTTTCAAATGCCGGCTTTGTTAAAACCGGGGCTAACAATAGTAGTATCTCCCCTTATTTCTTTAATGCAAGACCAAGTAAGGTCGTTACAAGATAACGGTATCGGCGCGACTTTTCTTAATAGCACTTTAAACAGAAAAGAATCTCAGGCCAGGGAAGCAGATATTATGAACGGCAAAATTAAACTGCTTTACGTCGCCCCAGAAAGGTTGCTTTCGGAGATGTTTTTACCGTTTTTAGACTTAATAAATACTGGATTGGGAATCTCTGCTTTTGCTATCGATGAGGCTCATTGCGTTTCCGAATGGGGACACGATTTTCGCCAGGAATATCGACAGTTAAAAACTTTAAAAGAACGCTATCCAGAAACGCCGACTTTTGCTTTAACTGCTACGGCAACCGATAGGGTTCGCCGAGATATTGTCGAACAGCTAAATCTTCAAGAACCATTAGTTCACGTTGCCAGTTTTTACCGCAGCAATTTATATTACGAGGTCAGAAAAAAGGGTTCCAACAAACAAACTTTAGCGGAAATATTGCAGATAATTCAACAAACTGGCGGGTCGGGAATTATTTATTGCATGAGTCGAAAAAGGGTTGACGATCTTACTTATTTGTTGCAACAACACGGGGTTTCTGCTTTGCCTTATCATGCGGGAATGCTGGACCACGAACGTACTTTAAATCAGACTCGTTTTATTCGGGATGATGTGGATGTAATTGTGGCGACTGTTGCTTTTGGCATGGGTATTGATAAACCGGACGTGCGATTTGTAATTCATCACGATATGCCGAAAAATATCGAGAGTTATTATCAGGAAACTGGGCGTTCTGGACGGGATGGAGAACCTTCTCGCTGTACCTTTTTTCTGGGTTATGGGGATAAGCGAATTATTGAGAATATTATTGCGGAAAAAACGGATTCCAAAGAACAAAAAATTGCCGAACAACAAATGCGGCAAATTATTAATTATGCGGAAGCTACCGACTGCCGCCACCGGACTTTATTGAGGTATTTTGGGGAGGATTTTCCGGGTAATTGCGGTAATTGCGATAATTGTCGCCATCCTAAGCCGGTTGAGGATTGGACTGAGGATGCTCAGAGGTTTTTGTCTTGCGTGGCGAGGACTAAAGAAAGGTTTGGAATGAAGCATATTATTGATGTTTTGCGGGGGTCAAAAAATAAGAAAGTTTTGGAGAGGAGGCACGATAAACTTTCGACTTATAATATTGGACAGCATCGCAGTGTGGATGAGTGGAAAATGCTGTCGCGATCGCTGGTTCATCAGGGGTTATTGGATGAGACTACGGACGGTTATTCGATATTGAAGTTGAACAAACGCAGTTGGCAGGTGATGAAGGGCAAAAAAAAGGTAAAAATAGCTTTAGATATTGAAAAAGTCATCGAGAAAAAGCAAACTATCTTACCAGAAAATGCCCAACAATTAATGAAGGAATTAAGGCAGCTTAGAAAGGAAATTGCCGACAAACAAGGAGTTGCACCTTACCAAGTATTTCCCAATCGAACTTTGCAGGAAATGGCGGAAAGATGCCCCCAAACTTTAGACGAATTAATCGACATTCATGGGGTAGGAAATCGCAAGCGGGATAGTTATGGCAAGCAGTTTGTGGAAGCTATTAGGAAATATTGCCGGGAAAATAATTTGCCTGCTAGTTTTGAACCGATAAAACAAGAACTGCCAAAACTGGCAAGCAATATTCCTTCTCCTACCCAGTTTCAAACTTTAGAGCTGTACAAACAGGGATTGAGTATTGACGCGATCGCTAACCAAAGATTAATTAAATCTAGCACTATTGCGACTCATTTGGCGGAGTTAATAGAAATGAGCAAGGGGGTGGATATCGATCGCCTAGTTTCTCCAGAAGTGCAGGATATAATTATCGAGGCGATCGAGAAGGTTGGAGATGAGAGGTTGACCCCTATTTACGAACATTTGGGAGGTCGTTATAGTTACGAAGAAATAAAATTAGTCAGGGCCTCTTGGCGAGTAGATGAATTAGATTTTTAAGTTCGTTCGTAGTAATCGCGCTTGACTCGATGTTTCGTTCGTAGTAATCGCGCTTGACTCGATTTAATATCAATGAACAATTAGCAATCTTCTATTAACAAAAAGCGTTCGATCCCCCCCCTGCCCCCCTTAAAAAGGGGGGAGCTACAAATAAAAAGGGGGGAGCCAGAAAAATTCAAAGTCCCTCTGAAAAAGGGGGGAGCTACAAATAAAAAGGGGGGAGGCAGAAAAATTCAAAGTCCCCCTTTTTAAGGGGGGAGCTACAAATAAAAAGGGGGGAGCCAGAAAAATTCAAAGTCCCCCTTTTTAAGGGCAGGGCTGTTTCATTCTAAATTTTTGCTATCTCTCAAAGCCTCCATCCCCGTGTCTCCGTGTCTCCGTGTCTCCGCGTCCCCGTGTCTGCCCATTTTGAAGGAGAGAATGAAACAGCCCTGCTTTTTAAAGGGGGAGCTAGAAATAAAAAGGGGGGAGCCAGAAAAATTCAAAGTCCCCCAATTCAGCGGGGGATTTAGGGGGATCCTCGGCGCACCTCACCGAACAGAAAAATGCTATAACAATTAACAATTAACAATTGACAATTGACAACTAACAATTTCCCGCACTTCCCTTTGGACTTCCTCAACCGAACGGTTGGCATCTACCCGCCGAACGCGCTGAGGATTAGTCCGGGCCAACTCTTGAAAACCTTGTCGAACGCGGCGGTGGAACTCTAAGGCCGCCCGTTCCATCCGATCGCTCTTACCCCTAGTTTTAGCTCTTGCCAAACCGGTCTCCACGTCGAGGTCTAACCACAAAGTTAGGTCGCTTTCGAGGCCGCCAGTGGCAAGGCGGTTGAGTTGGTTTATCAATTCCAGACTCAAACCGCGCCCGTATCCTTGGTAAGCGATGGTAGAGTCGGTGAAGCGATCGCATAAAACTATATTTCCCTCCTCCAAGTGGGGCTTAATAAATGTCTCGACGTGTTGGGCGCGATCGGCGGCGTATAATAACAACTCGGTTCGAGGGGCGATCGGTTCAGAGATACCTGGTTCCAGCAGCAACCGTCGCAGGGTTTTACCCAATTCTGTGCCTCCGGGTTCGCGAGTGGTAACAACTTTTTGCGTAGAACCGGCATCTTGTCGGTTCAATTTTTCTGGCAACCACTCGGACAGCAGCAACATTTGGGTGGTTTTGCCGCCGCCTTCGACTCCTTCAAATACGATTAATTTGCCTGTCATATCAAAGAATGGGGAATGGGGAATGGGGAATTGGGAATGGGGTAAACAGCCAGTTTTTTGTAGGTAGGGCGCGCGTGAAACGCAACCCAACATCTTTTGGCGAGTTGGCACGTCACAAGCGAACCGGATCGACGGTGTTGGGTTC
>CAZSTZ010000128.1:5838-18319 GCA_964609515.1 uncultured bacterium
TACGTTGCTCTTGGGTTCCTTCCCAGACACCCAGAAATAAATTGACTCCGGGTATCCAATACCGTCCGCTAGCATCGGCAGGTTGGGGCGTGTAGCGATCGCCTTTGAGTTGGTAAACTTCCACCCAACCGGAGGAAGGGTCGAAAATGACGTATCTCGGTACTTTCAAGATTTGCTCGTAAAACCACCACTTGCCATAAGGGGAGGTCGGTTTTACGGAATATTCGCCGTTATCGCTATCGGAGAGAAACTCCATGACTACCGATGGAACGTCTCCTTCGGCATGGGGAGTATAACTCTTGCGTTTTTCTCCCGAAGGTTTTACATAAGGAACGTAAACCCAGTCGGGAGCTTTTACTACTGTTTTGCCAGAAACTTTGGCGGCGATGCCAAAATTAGATGCCACTAATACCGATTCTGTTATCAAACCTGCGGCCTCTAATAAATATCGCAGACCTGCTGCTAAGGTTGGATGTTCTAAATTTTCCACTGGATCGTCTGGTAGTTCAAAATCGGAGGGTAGTTTTTCCCAAGTCACGGGATATTCTGTAACTGCTTCTGCTATTATTGTCTCGGTCATCTTTTTTATTATGGCTCTATGGAATTGGTCTGGTTCTATTCTAGAGAGTCGGTCAAGTATTCGGTATCCCAGAAACCCGGCGCAAGCCGAAATTACCGGGTTTCACAGGCCGGTCCCACGGGTTCTATCCTAGCACGATTTTAACGAATCGCTCCGAGTTTTCAGTAGTGTTATGGTATTATATAATTCAAAACTCTTAAGATAGACGCTAATCGTTAATTATGGCTCGTTACGTTGGTTTTATCGCTGTTGCTATTGATGATTTTCAAAATCTCCAGCCCGTAGTTTTGGGGATTTTAGAGGAATGTAATTTGGAAGTTAGTTACAATACGGGTAATTATATCATGGCTCGCGAAAGAAGGGGTGAGGTTTCTTTCTCTCAACTGGCGATCGCTGAAGTAACTTTTAATTTGGCTAGCATTACTGGCAACACTATTCGCATAGATTTAATCGTCAAAAACGAAGCACTCCCAAGTCAAAAGGATAACCATTGCCGTCAAGTTTTCGACTTGTTTATCTATTGGGCAATGGAAACTGAGTATTGGCAAGTTATTGAAAGTATGATACCGGAGGAGTAACTAACAATTAGCAATTAACAATTGCCCAGAAACCCGGTTTCTCAATTCTCTCCCCAGAAACCCGGTTTCTCAATTCTCTCCCCAGAAACCCGGTTTCTCAATTCTCTCCCCAGAAACCCGGTTTCGCATGAGTTACCGGGTTTCTAACAATCCCGAACCTAAAAACTACGGCGCAACAACAAAGAGTTGCTGACAACGCTAACGGAACTAAAGGCCATCAAAGCACCGGCGGCGGCGGGGTTGAGTAGAATGCCGAAGGTTGGCAACAAGACTCCTGCTGCTACTGGAATGCCGATTATATTGTAAATAAAGGCCCAGAACAAATTTTGACGGATTTTATTGAAAGTGGCGCGACTCAGACGGATGGACTCGACCACATCCATCAAAGCATCGCGCATCAATACTATATCCGCAGTTTCAACGGCGACGTCGGTGCCGGCCTGCATCCCGATACCGATATCGGCTGCAGCTAAAGCGGGGGCATCGTTTATACCATCTCCCACCATCGCGACTTTATCACCCTTTGCTTGGAGGGCGGCGATCGCTTCTGCCTTCTCCTGGGGGCGAACTTCTGCTAATACGGCCTCGGGACTCAATCCCAATTCGAGGGCGATCGCCGACCCTACTTCTTTCTTATCTCCCGTGAGCAAAATTGCTTTTAACCCCATTTCCTGCAAGCGTTTTACGGTCGCTTTGGCATCGTCGCGCAAAATGTCTTTGACGGCGATCGCGCCGACCAAACTACCGCCAACGGCAATATAAACCGGAGTTTTACCCGGGAACGCCGGCAGAGTTTCCGCCACAACTCCTTGCCGCCGCAACCATTCTTCGTTCCCCACTAAAACCGGTTTGCCTTCTACCACCGCAGAAACTCCCAAACCGGGTTCGGTGTGGAAGTCTTCTGCGGGCAAGAGGGGTAAACCTTGCTTTTGCGCTTCTTGCAAAATTGCCTGGGCGATGGGATGGTTGGCGCCGCTTTCTACGGTGGCGGCGAGTTGGAGTAGGGAATTGGGAATTGGGAATTGGGAATTGGGAATTGGGAGGCAGTCGGTTACGGTGGGTTGGCCGGTGGTGAGGGTGCCGGTTTTGTCGAAAACTACGGTGTTTAATTGATGTGCCCGTTCTAAGATGTCGCCGCCCTTGAGCAATAAACCGCGTTCGGCGCCGATGCCGGAACCGACGAGGATGGCGGTGGGGGTTGCGAGCCCTAACGCGCAGGGGCAGGAGATGACTAAGACGGCGATCGCTAATTTCAGACTCAGCAACAGGGGGGAATAGGCGACGGACATGGATGCCGAATGTCCGAGATTAATTGTTTGGTGTCCCAGATGGAGGACGTGGGGGAAGATGCGAACGCCGACGATGTACCAAAAGAGGAAAGTTACCGAGGCGATCGCCATTACGCCGTAGGTGAAGTATCCCGCTACCGTATCGGCGAGATTTTGGATGGGCGCTTTGCGGGTTTGCGCTTCTTCTACTAATTTAACGATTTGTGCTAAAGTAGTTTCGGCCCCCGTGCGAGTGGCGCGAACGACGACGGCGCCGGATTGGTTGAGGGTACCTGCCGAGACGCGATCGCCCTCTTGTTTGGCAACCGGCATCGACTCCCCAGTAAGCATCGATTCGTCGGCGGCAGTTTTACCCCGACAAATTTCCCCATCCACGGGGATTTTGTCTCCCGGCAAAACTAATACAAATTCTCCGACTTTCACTCGCGCCGCCGGAATTTCCACGGTGCCAATTCCCAATTCCCCATTCCCAGAAAAATCTTCTCCCCCCTTGGTAAGGGGGGTTGCGGCGGATTTTTCTTCTCCCCCCTTGGTAAGGGGGGTTGGGGGGGATCCCATTTCTGGAACCAAACGGGCAGTGGCGGGTTGCAGGGAAATCAAAGATTGTAAAGTAGAAGCGGCGCGATATCGCGCTTGTTGTTCCAGGGTTTTGCCCAAAAGGATGAAACCGAGAATCATCACCGGTTCGTCGAAGAAACACTCCCACCCCAACTGGGGGAAGAGGAGGGCGACGACGCTGGCGAGGTAGGCCGTGGTGGCGCCCAATCCTACGAGGGCGTTCATGTTGGGGGCGTTGCGCCACAAACTGCGCCAACCGTCTACTATTATATAGCGTCCGGGGAACGACAGGGCGAGGGTTGCGAGTCCCCAGTGGAAGTAGGCGTGACTTAAAACTGGTATTTCTTTGCCGCCGAGGAAGTGTCCCAGGTGGCCGATGCCGGAAAGGAGGATGAGAAGACCGGCGAGCGCGATGCGCCAGATTTGTTGTTGGATTTCTTCTCGGTGGCGATCGCTTTGTTGTTTGGTTAGTTCTTCTTGGGATCTATTATTGCGAGATTGACTGGCAAAACCGCCTGCGGTTAATTTTTCTGCGAGGGCGTCGCCGTCTGCGGTACCCGGTTGGCATTCGACGGTTGCCACCTCCGTTGCCAAGTTGACTTTTGCCGAGATTACGCCCGGTTGTTGTTTGAGTTGGCGTTCCACCGCCGCCACGCAGCCGGCACATTTCATGCCGCCTACATCTAAGGTTAGGATTTCTGGCTGTCCGGATCGATCTATTAGTTCTGTTTTTGCCGAAGTTTGCATTGTCGCTTTTCTCTTCGTTAATTTATCTGGTTTAATGATAGATGAGAAATGGGGCGATCGCTCTCTTGTTAATAATTTTTTAATTATTCTTTCGTCTCCTACTTTTGGGGCGGCTTTTATTATACATTAATTTATTATAGAAAACGATTTTTTATATAAATATCAAAATGAGCGTACTAACCAAATTGGAGACTTGCGTGTAAAGGTCAACTTCAACTTCTGATACTCTAATCGAAACTATTAATGAATAGTAAACAAGAGAATTGTAACGCTCTAAATATTTTTTCTCTTTCCACCATCCTCCTACTGGATAGATGGCGATCGCTACGAACTTGTCGCTGGTGCGCGGTGCCCATTCTACCACTACCACTGTCGCGAGCTCGGAAACCGGGTAATTTCTGCTTGCGCCCGGTTTCTTCATTCTATATTTTTTTCTTGACATTTTTACAATTTTATGGTAGTTAACCTCGGACTCTTGCCAATTGTTCCTTAAGAATCTAAAATATTTGTTAACAAATATTGCTAAACTGGCGTTATAATGAATCTTGTCGGTATATCAAATTGATATAAATGCTGGAATTATCTGCTCTGGGCCTCCTTCAACGAGAACCACTGCACGGCTACAAACTCAAGCAGCAACTAGAACTCTTTATGGGAAGCTGCATGACGGCCAATTATGGGGCCATCTATCCGCTGCTGAGGCGGTTGGAGGAAAAGGGCCTAATCGTGGTCCTGGCCGAAGAGACGGGAGGGGGGGGCAGCGGTCGGAAAATTTATCGGATAACGGATAAAGGACGCGATCGCTGGCGAGAAAAAATGCTGGAAAATCCAAAGGAAAGTTGGGTTAAAAGTCGGTCTCGGTTTTTAATCAAGTTTTTCTTTTTTGGCGACTTGGAACCGGCAGAAAGGGTGAAACTATTAGAACATCGTTTAATGGTTTGCAAGCAGCGCCAAGAATATCTCGATGGCGAAGAAAGGCAAAATCTCACTGACGATCCTTATCAACTAGCAGCTTGGGAGAGAGCAAAATCTATGCTGCTCTCGGAGATGGAGTGGTTGATAGGACAACTGGCAACAGAAGCCAGAGGCGTAAACTCGCAATTAATAATCTTAACAAGATAAAAGGAGATAAACATGGCCGATCTGAATTTATCTGATTCCCCTGTGAAAGAGGATAACCCTCAACCTGGTGTCGCTGAAAATGTTCAGTTTGAGGAAGGTTCCCAAGTATCTTACGAGGGCTCGGAGTTTCAAAAACAGAAGTCGGAGAAAGGAGGTTCTTGGGGAGCGATCGCCTCGGCAGTTATCCTAGCTTTAACGGCGGGTTTCTTCGGTGGCGAGTGGCTGCGCAATAGGGCAGATACTCAAGCTCCCGTTGCCTCTCAGCCAGCCCCAAAGCGAAGCACTTCCGTGAAAGTTGCGACCGTAGAAGTGGACACCGTAGAGGATGCCTCGGAATTTGTGGGAACTCTGGAAGCCAAGCGATCGGTGAACGTGCGACCGGAAATAGAAGGACGAGTGGCAGAGATTTTTGTGGAAGCTGGAGAGTTTGTAAGAGAAGGACAGCCGATCGCTCGTTTGGAAAGCGAACAACTGCAAGCAGAGTTAAGAAGAGCGGAAGCTAACCTCAGTCGCGCTCGCAGCCAGTTAGCCGAACTGCAAGCGGGGCCGCGCCAAGAAGAAATTAGTGCCGCCCGCGCCCGGTTGAACCAAGAGCGGGCTAACTTAGAACGACTGCAAGCGGGGCCGCGACGAGAAGAAGTGACCTCGGCGCGAGCCCGGGTGGATCGGGCAAAAGCTCAGTTGGCAGAATTGCAAGCAGGCAGTCGCGTCGAAGAAATTGCCGAAGCCCAAGCGCGGTTGGAGGAAGCCGAGGCGCGGTTGGCCGACGCTCGGTCTGGAAGTTTGTTAGAAGAGATCGCTCAAGCCAAGTCTCAAATTGAGGTAAGGCAGGCCGAGTTGGAATTGGCAAAAGATCGGGTAGAGCGAAATCGAGAATTGAGGGAAGAAGGAGCCATTCCCGAGTTAGACTTCCAGGAATATATAAAAGAAGAACAGGCAGCCGAAGCGAGGGTTAACGAAGCTAAAGGGCGAGTGGAACAACTCGAACAAAATCGGCGATCGCAAATTCAAAGACTAGAAGCCACCGTCGAACAGCAGCGCCAAGCCCTGCTGCGTCTGGAAAACGGCACTCGCCCCGAGGAAATAGCCAGGTCCAAGGCCGAAGTTGCCGAAGCCGAAAGCAACCTCTCCCAGTTAGTCAACGGCACTCGCCCCGAAGAAATTGCCGAAGCTAAAGCCCAAGTTGCCGAAGCCGAGAGCGACTTATCCCAGTTGCTCAACGGCACTCGCCCCGAAGAAATTGCGCGGGCGGAGGCGGAAGTGGCGGCAGCGATCGCCGAAGTCGAAAGCTATCGGGCGAGGTTAAACAATGCCGAAGTGCTAGCTCCCTTCAGCGGCGTTATCGGCGACGTGCCGTTAAAAGTGGGAGACTTTGCCAACAAAGGCGATACGATAACCACTCTGACGGAAAACCAAGAGTTAGAATTGCGCTTGCCGATACCGATGGAGAAGCAGTCAGAACTACAACTGGGGCTGTCGGTAGAAGTTACCGATGCCGAAGGTCAATCTTTAGGCAGCGGCAGAATTACTTTTATCTCTCCCACCGTCAGCGACTCCCAGACAGTATTGGCAAAGACAACTATAGATAACCGCCAGCGAGAATTACAAAGCGGTCAATTCGTTCGGGCCCGAGTGATTTGGGACCGGCGGCAGTCGGTGGTAGTGCCGATGACGGCGGTTAATTTTTTAGGTCAAGAGCGTTTCGTGTTTGTAGCCTTGGGAGAAGGAGAAGAGCAGAAAGCGACAAAAGTGCCCGTGAAGTTAGGTTTAATTAAGGGCGATCGGGCAGAAATTGTCGGCGGTTTGCAAGGAGGAGAAAAACTGATTGTTTCCGGCATCCAAAGGTTAAAAGATGGTGACGATATCAAAGTAGTAGGTAATAGGTAATTGCCCCTCCCAGAAACCGGTTTTTTGGAAAAAAACCCGGTTTCTCAGACCATTTAATCCCATTCCCCATTCCCCATTCCCCATTCCCCAAAAAATGTTTACCCATTTCTTCATTAAAAGACCAGTATTTGCATCGGTTTGTTCCCTACTAATAATGCTCATGGGCTTAGTAGGATTTACCCGCTTGCCGGTGCAAGAATTTCCGACTATCGAACCTCCAGTAGTTAGCGTTCAAACAGTTTATCCGGGCGCTAACCCCCAGGTGGTCGAAACAGAAGTAACCGAAGTTATCGAAGGAGAATTGAACGGCATTGAAGGAGTTAAAACTTTAACTTCCACCAGTCGCGAAGGCGTTAGTTCGATAACCGTTCAATTTGAATTAAACCGCGATTTAGAAGCGGCGGCCCAAGACGTCAGAAGTCGGGTTTCTCGGGTTGTCAGCAGGCTGCCAGATGATGTAGAATCTCCCGTAGTTTCTAAAAGAAGTAGCGACGACGAACGGATTATGTGGATTGCTATTTCTGGGGAGAAATTCACCGCTTTAGAACTTAGCAATTATGCCGATCGCTTCTTAAAAAGTGCCTTAGAAACCGTTAACGGAGTCAGCAATATTTTTATCGGTGGCGAACGTCGTTATGCGATGCGACTTTGGCTGGACCCGAAAAAGATGGCTGCCAGAAACATCACGGCTTTAGACTTAGAACAAGCATTAAGGCGACAAAACGTAGAAATTCCTAGCGGCAGAATAGAAGGAGAAAATACCGAATATCCAGTCAGAACTTTAGGCCGTTTGCGTTCGGCGGAAGAGTACGAAGATTTAGTTATTAAAAGAACCGAAGATGGAGGACAAATTCGCTTAAGAGATATTGGCTGGGCGGAGATAGGGGCAGAGAGCGATCGGACGATTGCGAGGTTTCGAGGGCAACCGGCGGTGGCATTAGGAATTAGCAAAATCTCTGGTTCTAATTTATTAGAAGTAGCTACCGGAGTCAAACAAAAAATAGCGGAGTTATCCAGAGATTTCCCCGAAGGAATGCAATATACCATTGCAGTAGATTACTCGGAATTTGTCGAGGTAGCTATTGATGAAGTTTGGCATACTTTATTTTTAGCTATTGGTTTGGTCATCTTAGTAATCTTCGTTTTCCTCCGAGATTGGCGGGCGACAATTGTGCCGGCGGTGACGATTCCGGTTTCCTTAGTCGGTGCTTTTGGGGCGATGTTTTTCTTGGATTTTTCGATTAATACTTTAACCCTATTTGCCCTGACTTTATCGACGGGATTGGTGGTTGACGATACCATCGTTGTCTTAGAAAATATCGTCCGCTATATCCAAGAGAAAAAAATGCTTCCTTATAAGGCAGCAATGTCTGGAGTTGGGGAAGTAGTTTTTGCCGTAATTGCTACTACTGTCGTCTTAATTGCGGTGTTTTTACCCGTCGGTTTTTCTGGGGGGACCAGCGGGCGATTGTTTAACGAATTTGCTTTAACAATTGCGGCGGCGGTGGTATGTTCTTCTTTTGTGGCATTAACTTTAGCACCGGCGATCGCTGCCCGAATTTTGAAGCCGGTCGATGCTAAAAAAAGCAACAACATTGTTGCCAGTTTGTTGGCAGCGCCTCTCAATTTTTTTGAATGGGCGTTAGACCGAGTTTTAGCAATTTATAGCTGGTCTTTAAACGTAACGATGCGTTTAAAGCCGGTAGTTTTAGTCGGTTTAATTATCAGTTTTTGGGGAACTGTTTGGTTATTTCAACAGTTACCCCAAGGCTTTCTCCCAGTAGAAGATCGGGGTCGGATTTTTATACCGGTTAACGCTCCCGAAGGGGTTAGCATTAACTATACTAATAATGTCATCCGTCAGGTGGAGGACAAACTCGCCGAAGTGCCAGAAATGCAGGCATATTTTACCATAGCCGGTTTCGGTCGCGGCGCGTCCCAAGCTAACCGGGGCTTTGCATTTACGCGATTGTCGAATTGGTCGGAACGAACGGAACCGGGACAGTCGCAACAGGAGATCGTGAAGCGGTTGTTTGGCGCTTTTGCTCCCATTACCGATGCCTTGGTGTTTCCGATTAATCCCGGTTCTCTGCCGGGCAGCGGTCGCAGCAGTCCGGTACAGTTCGTGTTACAGGGTAACGATTTAGACGAGTTGGCGGAAGTGTCCGAGGCGTTCGCCAGCGAGGCGCGGAAGTTGCCGGAGTTGGTAAACGTAGATACGGATTTAACGATGAACAAACCGGAGTTAATGGTATATGTCGATCGCGCCCAGGCGGCTAATTTGGGTGTGTCGGTGCAGGATATCTCTCGCACTTTGCAGATTATGTTGGGAGGGCAGACGATTACTAATTTCAATCAAGGCAACCAGCGTTACGATGTAATCGTGCGCGGGGAGTCGGAGTTCCGAGACGGTCCCCAGGACATCGAGAATTTATATGTACGGAGCGATCGGGGCGAATTAGTGCCGTTGAGTAACTTGGTCAAAGTGACTGCAGAAACGACGCCGCCGCAGATTAACCACTTTAATCGTTTCCGATCTGCAAGTATCGAAGGCAGTCCGGCCCCCGACG
This sequence comes from uncultured bacterium, assembly GCA_964609515.1. Classification (GTDB taxonomy): domain Bacteria; phylum Cyanobacteriota; class Cyanobacteriia; order Cyanobacteriales; family Microcoleaceae; genus CALKCV01. The sequence continues at coordinate 15,170 of CAZSTZ010000128.1, forward strand.
TGAGTTTGGGGGAAGCGCTGGCGGCTTTGGAAAGGTTGGCCGATGATATCTTACCGGAGAATATGCGCTGGTCTCTTGGCGGCGAGTCTCTGGAATTTAAAGAAGCGGGGCAATCAACTGTATTTATTTTTGGTTTGGCCTTAGCGTTTATTTTCTTAACTTTAGCGGCCCAGTTTGAGAGTTATATAGACCCGTTAACGATCTTGCTGGCGGTTCCCCTGTCTTTGTTGGGTGCTTTTGGGGCCTTGTGGTTGGCGGAGTTAGATTTGGACGTTTACAGTCGGATCGGGTTGATTATGTTAATTGGTTTGGCGACCAAGAACTCGATTTTAATTGTGGAGTTTGCCAACCAGTTGCGAGACCGGGGGATGTCGATAACGAGGGCGGCGATGGAAGCGTCGAGGTTGCGTTTCCGCCCGATTTTGATGACGGCGTTTTCGACGATTTTCGGGGTAGCGCCTTTAGCGTTTGCCACTGGGGCGGGTGCCGCGAGTCGTATTTCTATCGGCATGGCCGTGTTGGGCGGGATGTTGGTTTCTACAATACTGAGTTTGTATGTGGTGCCGGTGTTTTATGTGTGGGCAACCAGTTTGCAGTCGAGTTTGTTCGGCAAGTTTGCTTACCACGAGGAGACGCCGGAGGAATACGCCCTGGAAACTAACGGCAACGGCAACAGCAACGGCAACGGTCACTACTACGCCAACGGTAACGGTAAGGTAGAACAGGCGCCCCACCTGTCATCGAACGGTAACGGTAACGGTAACGGTAACGGTAACGGTAACGGTAACGGTAAGGGTAAAAACGGGCATTCTGTCGAGGAGGTTAAAAGGGAGGATGCGAAGCGGAAGTAGTTGTTGGAAATAGTTTTTTTTGGGGTTCGGCGGTGTTGCTGCCGGGCCTTTTTTTGTTTACCTGTGGAACAGGCAAGATGCCTGTTCTACGGTCTGGAACGATTCCCAAACCGACAGGTATTGCAATTTTGGTGATGATATAAAGAGGAAAAGAACCTAAAGAGGCGATTCAAGTAGGATTGCTATATTTTCAATTTATTATCGAAATCAAACGAGAAAATATGAAACAATTAGGGTATTTTGGGTTGAAAAAATCTACTTCTGATTCCTCTATCCGTCAAAAAAATACGCTAAAAAAGAGAAAAACTGCCCTATCTCTTTTTTCCGGTGCAGGTGGGATGGATTTAGGAATAGTTGGCGCTGAATTTGATGTTGTTGCCAGCATAGAAATAGACCCTTATTGTTGCCAAACTTTGCGAAAAGCAGCCTCTACGGAAAAACGCAAAACGTGGATTATTGAGGAGGATATTCGCAAGATTGACCCAGTAAAGTTAAGGGAAGATTTAGGCATAAAAACAGGGGAATTAGATTTGCTTTGTGGCGGTCCGCCTTGCCAGGCATTCTCTCAAATTGGCAAGCGAAAATGCTTAGACGATCCTCGCGGAATGCTGCTTTTTGAAATGACGCGCTTTGCTGAAGTATTTCGCCCAAAAGCTATTTTAATCGAGCAGGTAAAAGGTCTTATCAATGCCGGGGATAAAAACGGTAAAAAAGGTGGCGTTTTGGAATTGCTTTTATCTGAGTTAGAAGCTCTCGGTTACGTTTCTAAATGGCAGGTAATTAATGCGGCAGATTATGGCGTGGCACAATTGAGGGAAAGAGTGTTTGTTGTTAGTATTTTGCAGGAAAAAAACTTCGAGTTTCCTCCACCGATTTATTGTTCCCAGCAAGAATTACTTCCTTTATTTCCTTTGGCATCTTACAAAACAGTTAGAGAGGCAATTGAGGGATTGGGAAAACCACAATCTAAAAGCGATTCGGGGTTAAATAATAATCATATAGATGTAACTCCAGAAGGCGATCGCTCCCGCATAAAAGGCGTGCCAGAAGGTTGTTGTTTGGCAAAACAATTACACCTGCCGAAAGAACAACGGGGCAATCTTACTAAAAAAGATACCACTAAATTTCGGCGTTTATCTTATGAGAAACCGGCTTTAACATTGCGTTGTGGAGAGATTTTTTTTCACCCCACAGAAGACCGTTATTTAACTCCCCGGGAATATATGCGAATTCACGGTTATCCCGACGATTATTTATTACTCGGACCGGTTAGGGGGCGATCGGGTAGGGTGCGTTTTTTAGACCAACACAGACAAGTTGCTAATTCCGTTCCACCCCCCGTTGCTGCTATAATTGCCAAAGCTATTAAGAGGACTTTAGAATGCCAAAAATCTTTGAAATATTTGGTTTCCCCATAGACGATAATTCCCCAGAAGCGGAGAACAACCGCAGACAGGTTCGCTGTCCTTTATTCTACTCCTCCTCCATCCCCTCTAAAATAACATCCTCATAAAGCATCTCGATGGGAAAATTAAAATCGACGGAAGTTAAACTTACTTCATCGCCCTCCCCATAATTATCCATTTCCCAACTACCATTTTCGTTTCGCTGAAAACGCTCCACCGACATCTCTCGGGCATCAATTAAAACGTATTCTTTCAAAGTAGAAATGCGACGATAATTTTTCAACTTTCTGCCCCTGTCAAAAGCCTCGGTTTCCGGCGAAAAAACTTCAACAATTAAACAAGGATAGTTGATAAAATTAATCGCCCGCCTGTCTTTTTCATCGCAAGTTACCATCACATCTGGGTAATGAAAAGACTCTGTTTCCGAAACACAAACTTTGGCAGCAGCCATTAATACTTTATAGCCTTTATCCCGCAGATGATTTTTTAACGCTACCGCCAGATTAATAGAAATCTCATTATGAGGAAGAGTTACCTCGGTCGCGGCAAAAACTCGACCGTTCATATATTCATATTTAATCGGTTGTTTCTCCTCCCAGTTGAGGTATTCTTGGGGAGTCATTTTGTTGGGTTTTGGAACTGCTACCATTGTTCGCCTCCTGGTAATTTAGGTTCGATTATTGGTTTAAGTTTAATCTTAACATAAACGAAGGCGATCGCCACAAAGGTATCCCAGAAACCCGGTTTCTTTAACAATACCTTCGCCATTTTAGCTTGGGTGAGAGGAGCGAGACCAAACCTAAGAGGAGCGAGACCAAACCTAAGAGGAGCGAGGCCAAACCTAAGAGGAGCGAGACCAAACCTAAGAGGAGCGAGACCAAACCTAAGAGGAG
>CAZSTZ010000129.1:0-7702 GCA_964609515.1 uncultured bacterium
TATTACCTATTACCTATTACCTATTACCAAAAAGCGTTTTTTTTTGTACCTCACCAATACGCGAATGGTATATTAGCTATACTTATTACCAATTTGGTCAGCTTTTACGGTTTTTCAGCAAGCCCTAATTATAAATTATTGAGCAACTAACAACAATTAGCCATTTTGTCCTTTTGCAAAACAAAAATGGGATGCTCCCGGTAAATATCTTCGTAGCTTTTCAAGAGTCCCTTTTACCCCAACCCTTTTTTCTGTCCCCTTTTCAAAAGAGCCCTTTGATAGTATCTTATGAAATCAGAGCCATAAACCCAAAAAAACCATGCCATCGACAACCTTACCAGGGCACAGCTTCCCCCTTGGGACCACCGTCTATCCCGAGGGAACGAACTTTTGCATCTACTCCAAAAACGCCACCGCCATCGAACTCCTCCTCTTCGACAGTCCCAACTCGGAACAACCGGCGCGGATCGTTTCCCTCAACGCCAAAGAAAACAAAACTCACTTCTACTGGCACATCTTCGTTCCCGGCATTAAAGCAGGACAAATATACGCCTACCGAGTTCGCGGTCCGTTCGCTCCCGAACGGGGCCACCGCTTCGACGGCAACAAAGTATTGCTAGATCCCTACGCCCGAACCGTGGTGGGACAAGATAACTACAGTCGTAAAGCAGCGATCGAACCCGGCGACAACTGCGCCCTCGCCCTCAAAGGCGTAGTAGTAGATACGAGTACCTACGACTGGGAAGAGGACACTCCCCTCCGCATTCCCTACTCCCGAACCGTTATCTACGAAATGCACGTCGGCGGTTTTACCCGCAACCCCAACTCCGGCGTTGTCCCAGAAAAGCGGGGCACTTTTGCCGGACTCGTAGAAAAAATCCCCTATCTCCTTGGGTTGGGAGTTACCGCCGTCGAACTGCTACCAGTTCACGAATACGATCGCCAAGACGCGATGGAACCCCTAGTAAACTATTGGGGATACAGTCCGATCGCCTTCTTCGCCCCCCACCGCGCCTACAGTTCCCGCCAAGACCTCACCGGACCCCTCGACGAATTTCGAGACATGGTGAAAGCGTTACACAAAGCGGGCATCGAAGTCATACTGGATGTCGTCTTCAACCACACCGCCGAAGGCAACGAAAACGGACCGACCTATTCCTTCCGGGGTTTAGAAAACTCGTCCTATTATATACTCGACGAAAACCCGGCTTACTACGGCAACTATAGCGGTTGCGGCAATACCTTCAACACGAACCATCCAGTGGTTCACCGTTTGATTATCGACTGCCTCTGCTTCTGGGTGGCGGAAATGCACGTTGACGGGTTCCGTTTCGACCTCGCTTCGGTAATGGCCCGAGGCACTTCCGGTCATCCACTGGAAGATCCGCCGGTGTTGTGGGCGATCGAGACCGATCCGATTTTGGCGGGGGCGAAAATTATCGCCGAGGCGTGGGACGCTGCCGGTTTGTATCAGGTGGGTTCTTTTATCGGCGATCGCTTTGCGGAGTGGAACGGACCGTTTCGCGACGACGTGCGTTCCTTTGTTAAAAGCGAAAGTAACGCCGTCACCAAATTAGCGGCGCGAATGATGGGAAGTCCCGATATTTACCCAGATCCGGAACGGGAACCAAATCACAGTATTAACTTTGTTACCTGCCACGACGGTTTTACTATCAACGATTTAGTTTCTTACAACCAAAAACATAACGAAGCAAATTGCGAAAAAAACCGCGACGGTTCCGATTATAATTGCAGTTGGAACTGCGGTTACGAAGGGCCTACCGACCATCCTGAAATACGAGCCCTGCGGCAAAGACAAATCAAAAATCTTTTTACTATTTTATTCCTTTCCCAGGGCACGCCGATGATTTTAATGGGAGATGAAGTAAGGCGATCGCAACTAGGAAATAATAACGCCTATTGCCAGGACAACGAACTAAGTTGGTTTGACTGGGAACAAATTGAAAAACAAGCCGGTTTACTGAGATTTGTCAAAGGGATAATTAACCTAACCCAAAACCTAGAAATTTTCCAAGTCGAAGAGCGTTTAGCTACGGTAGGTTCCACCTCTCCAGATCTTCTTAAAAAGTTGGCAAACATCTATGGAGGAGACCCCCATAAAGTTCCCAATATTACCTGGCATGGAGTTCGCCTGTGGCAGCCAGGCTGGTCGGAAAATTCCCATACTTTAGCTTTTACTTTACATCATCCAGACTGCGAAGAATACCTTCACGTCATGCTTAATAGCTATTGGAAACCGATGAAGTTCGAGCTGCCGCGCCTTTTAAGTGGAGAGCGCTGGCATCGAATTGTAGATACTGCTTTACCCGCCCCAGAGGATTTTTCAGAATTAGAAAAAGCGCCCCCAATTGACGGTAATTTATATAGGCTTGAATCCCGTTCCGTGGGGCTATTAATGGCGTATTAAAGGTTCATAATTGGGTGCATCCCAATTTTGAATAAAACCAAGAAGTTACCGTTTTTTGGGAATGGGGAATAGGGAATGGGGAATAGGGAATGGGGAATAGGCAAGAGAGCCTTTTCAAAAAAATTGAGATACTCCCCTTTAAATAATTTTGAATTAAGAAACCCGGTATGCATGAAAAAACCGGGTTTCTGGGATACTGCTCCAGCTCCCTTCCCCTTAATCTTACCTTAACAAAAGTAATGAATAAATTAAGAATTAATTCCAATTTATTAAAATAAGCTTAAGAATTGGCGAGGTTGAAAATAAGGCGTGAAAATAGAGAATAGTCTAAAACGAAAAAATAGAGGAATTGCCAATAAATTATGACTGCTTTACCTCATCGTACCAAAATCGTAGCCACTCTGGGCCCGGCTAGCAACTCTCCAGAAGTAATCAAACAACTGGTGGAAGCCGGCATGAACGTGGCCAGATTAAACTTTTCCCACGGTAGTTACGAAGACCACGCCCATACAGTTTCCCTACTGCGCTCCATCGAAGAAGAATTAGACACCCCCCTAACTATCCTCCAAGACCTCCAGGGACCGAAAATTAGAGTGGGTAATTTGCCCGAGGGTGCAATTAATTTAACTGAAGGAAAAAGCATCACTTTAGTACCCGTAGCCGAATTCAATAACGAAGCGGATACGGTGGGCATCGATTATCCTTATTTGGCAGAAGAAGTAAAAGTTGGAGCTCAAGTTCTTCTCGACGACGGACTGTTAGAATTAAGAGTAGAATCGGTATCGCAAACAAAGGTTAAATGTACGGTTATTGAAGGGGGTCTTTTAAAAAGTCGCAAAGGGGTGAATTTTCCCAGTTTAAATTTGCGCTTGCCGGCGATGACGGACAAGGACAAACAGGATTTAGATTTCGGTTTATCTCAGGGAGTAGATTGGATTTCTTTAAGCTTCGTTCGCAGTGCGGAAGATATTCGCGCTCTCAAGAAATTATTAGCAGAAAAAGGGGCGGACGTGCCGGTAATTGCTAAAATTGAAAAACCCCAAGCGATTACCAATCTAGAAGAAATAGTTAATGAGTCCGACGGCATCATGGTTGCCAGGGGAGATTTAGGGGTAGAAATGAGTCCGGAGAAAGTGCCGATGCTGCAAAAGCAGATGATTCGGATGTGTAACAAAAAAGGCATTCCGGTAATTACCGCCACTCAAATGTTAGAGAGCATGATTCACGAACCGCGTCCGACTCGCGCCGAAGCTAGCGACGTTGCTAACGCGATCGTTGACGGTACTGATGCGGTGATGCTTTCTGGTGAGTCGGCGGTTGGCAAGTATCCGATAAAAGCGGTGGAAATGATGGTGCGGATCGCCCGGGACGTGGAGAAGGATATTAAGTTTATTAACTATCCTCCCGGCGAAGAGGACGAAACCCATGCTATTAGCGAAGCTCTGAATACTATTGATAAAATTCTACCCCTGCGTTGCATCGTCGCTTTCACCCTCAGCGGTTATACTGCTACCCTGGCCGCCTCCGAACGTCCGAAAGCGTTGGTGGTAGGTCTGACGCCTATTCCCAAGGTCTTCCACCGCTTGAATTTAGTGTGGGGGGTGCAACCGGTGTTGATGGATCGGCAGGTAGAATCTTTCGAGGAATTGGTGCAAGAGGCAGAAAATAGTTTGTTGGAACGGAACATTGCTGCTTCTGGCGACCAAATTTTAATTATCGGTGGCATTCCCACCAAGTCCGCCCGGGGCACTAATTTCCTCAAGATTCATACTATTGGGTAATGGGTAATGGGTAATGGGTACTATTATCTATTACCTAGATTATTTTGGTCGGTTGGTTGGCGGGGTCGGTGTTTTCCCTTTCTTTTTTTCTGGCGATTTTGCGATAAAGGGTTCTGACTCCCAACCATAACAGCCATAAGACTACAAAGACTAGGGCTGCGGCTAGGAAGGGGGCGGCGATCGCTAAAATTGATAAAACTGTCGAGCTCAACAGTTCCATTGTGGATACTCCCGGGTTGGCAAAGCCGGCGGTGAGGGTATTGGAGCTTAAGCGGGTGACGTCGGTTAAGCCTTGAACTGCTCCCGCCGCGCCCCCGCCAACGATAGCTGCGACGGTCCATTGCAGCATGGGACTTAGCTCCGAGACCATCGAAGCGCTGATAATGGTACCGGCTACAACTGCTGTAGGAGTTGCCACTACATCCAGCAAGCTATCGATAAAGGGGATGTAATATGCGCCTACTTCTAGGAGGGCGCCTACTGCAAAGGCGATCGTTGCCGGGGTACTGCCGATCCAGGCAAAGTCGGGGGACAGTTCTAACTGTCCGGCCTGGACGGCGATGCTCATTACCAGGGGCGGTACGAAGATACGAAAGCCGCATGCGGCGCTTAAACCGATGCCGATACAAATGCTTAAAAGGGTTTCCATATAGTTAACAGGTCTAATCTGACTGTGACAGCAATCTTATGTTATCCTTCAACAGACAGACTACCTACTGCGGATTAATAACTTTAATTTATCAATTAAATTTGCTTTTTTAGAGCTAAAAATCGCTGACAGTCTTAAAATGTAAACGTTTTAGGGAAAATTATTAAAAAATAAATTAATAAAAATAACTTATAAAATTTCCGGTCTATTATCTATTACTTATGCTTATTTGTCATTTTCTCATCGGTCTGCCAGCTAGCGGAAAATCTACGTTAGCCTCACAAATTGCTGCTTCGAGGAAGTGTCGTATCGTTTCCACGGATCGCATCCGGGAACAATTGTTCGGGGATGAGATTATTCAAGGAGACTGGCAGGCTATCCAAAGGGAGGTAATTTCTCAAATGGGAGAGGCGATCGCTGCCGAAGAATCTATTATCTACGATGCGACTAATGCCAAACGGGAATGGCGCAGGGATTTATTAGAAGCGATCGCCGGACAGTTAAACGGGGAGAAACTCCGGTGGATGGCATGGTATGTGACTACTCCCGTGGAAACTTGTAAGGAGTGGAACCAAAGGCGATCGCGCCAGGTACCCGATGAAGTCATCGAAGCGATGGCAGTTTCCCTAAAAGAGGTTCCACCAACTGCGGAGGAGGGTTTTTTGGCGGTGGTGGCGATTAACCCAAGTCGGTTAAGTAAGGGGGAGGTGGAGGAAAAGATGAGAAAAGCTCTCTCAAGGGGGATGGAAAAGATTGCTAATGGCTAATGGCTAATTGCTAATTGCCTTCTAGTTATGGAGGATAGGTAGTTAACAATTCCCAATTCCCCATTCCCTTTAACAATTAGCAATTAGCAATTAGCAAAAATCGTTAAGTTCTTGGTTTTCTTCAAAATTAAGATGTACCCTTATTAATCGGTGGCGATCGCCGAATTATCGAGGGGACAATTTACAGAAATTTGACCTGAAGAATCAACGAAGGTTACTTCATCTTTGTAATGTCGGGGAGTTGTCATTAACAAGCGCCAAGCTTCGCCGGCATCAATTAAATTCATGCGACCTGGATAGTGGGTTTGTAACAATTCTTGAACGGCGGGATAATAGTCCGAGTTCAGACTAGGAAAAATATGATGCTCGGTGTGATAAGAAAAGTTAAAATGCAGCAAATCGAAGAGTTTGGGAACTCTCAGCGAAACGCTATTAATTAAGGGGTCGTTAACTTCGGTCATCCGACACATTAAATGGTTGGTGAAGATATAAAACATCCCTCCAGCGTGACCGATCGCCATAGGAATCAAATAAGCTAAAACTACTTTTAGCGGGTTAAATTCCAGATAGAAAAGAATGCTCAAATGAATCGCCAAAATTCCCAGACATTCAAAAGCGATCGTCCGCCTGTCTGCTTCGCTAACCGTAAAAGCTGCGGGGACATAATCAACGGATTTATTATTAAATAACAATACCGATGTCAGGTTTCTAAAATTATGCACTACCCAGGAGCCAGTCATTCCGACAGTTAACCAAAATGGATTAGTTTCTAAGGAAGGAGCGAAGAAATTTTGAATCCATTTTCCCCAAGTCTCGGGCTGCTGGTAGAGGTAATTTCGGTCTGGGTCTGCTAGAGAATTTGTGTTATTATGATGGACGAAATTATGGAGAGTTTTCCACTGAGTCGGCGGCATCAACCACATACTTAAGCCGATAAAACTAAGCAGATAAGTAAGCCCAGATTTTTTTTGCACGCTACCGTGCATCAAATCGTGGGAGCTAAATAGCAAAACGATGATGCTATTTCCCATTATTAATGCCAGAGGTAAATAAAGCCATAAAAAATAGATAGGCCAGCGCTCTAGATTGGCAGCAATTCCCCATCCTAGTATTAAAATGGCGATATTAATTAACAGTATCAACACCTTATTACCGTCTGGTTCGAAGGCTTCTTTTGGCAAAAGGGGACGCAATTTTTTGACGTATGTCGATTGGTGAATTAGCAGAGGTTTTTCTGGCGCGATCGCTGTTTTTTCTGAGTTCATTTTCTAAAAAGTTGGTAAAAAACATCCTCGGAGTCCCACCGAGGAAAATTCAGTGGTTTTGAGGTTTTAGCTTCTAGCTTTTATCATCTTACACCATTGGCGAGCTAAAAAAATTTTTTTTTGGCAAATAGTTGGGCCCAAAAGGGATTTTTTCCATTGCCCCTATTTTAAGGAGAATTTCTGGGGCCTATATTATAACAGATTTTGTATTTTAAGTTCGACCGTTCGAGAAACCCGGTTTTTTGGAAAAACCGGGTTTCTGAGGTACCGAAAAACCTAATTTTCTGAGAATACTTTACCAGTTGTTAGGATGATATAATTACATGAGCTACTAGGAGGAAAACTCATTAAGTGAGGAAAATTACGCAAAGAAGCATATAGTTTATCGGTGTACGATCGCCTTTTATTGATAGAGGCGATCGTTCAATCTCTGGAACACGAACTCCGTCCCCGCGAACCAGTACCAGAAGGAGTGGTGGAACGCTGGCGGGGTTTTTTTAAAACAGAGAGACCGCCCCCAACAGATGAAGAGGTCGAAAAAATGAAGGAAGAGCGCTTGGAGGAGAAGTATCTAAAATGAAAATTTGGCCAGACATTAACATGATTTTCGATAATTTGCTATAATCAAATCAACTACTAGGAGGAAAACCTATGAAGTGGGAAGAATTGCGCAAAGAAGCATATAGTTTATCGGTGTACGATCGCCTGTTGTTAATAGAGGCGATCGTCCGGTCTCTGGAACACGAACTCCGTCCGCGTCCGCCCCGATCCCAGGGAATAGTGGAGAGCTTACACGGGATTCTAAAAACAGA
>CAZSTZ010000129.1:7802-18238 GCA_964609515.1 uncultured bacterium
GTCCGCCCCGATCCCAGGGAATAGTGGAGAGCTTACACGGGATTCTAAAAACAGAGGGACCGCCCCCAACTGATGAAGAGGTCGAAAAGATGAAGGAAGAGCGTTTGGAGGAGAAGTATCTAAAATGAAAATTTTGGTAGATATTAATGTTGTTTTAGGATAATTTGCTATAATTAAATAAGCTACTAGGAAAAAAACCCATGAAGTGGGAAGAATTACGCAAAGAAGCTTACAGTTTATCGGTGTACGATCGCCTTTTATTGATAGACGCGATCGTTACTTCGCTCTCTGACGAACTTCGGCCCCCCGAACCGATACCAGAAGGAGTGGTGGAACGCTGGCGGGGGTTTTTTAAAACAGATGGACCGCCTCCAACGGATGAAGAGGTGGAAAAGATGAAGGAAGAACGTCTGGAGGAGAAGTATCTGAAATGAAAATTTGGCCAGACATTAACATGATTTTCGATAATTTGCTATAATCAAATCAACTACTAGGAGGAAAACCTATGAAGTGGGAAGAATTGCGCAAAGAAGCATATAGTTTATCGGTGTACGATCGCCTGTTGTTAATAGAGGCGATCGTTCAATCTCTGGAACACGAACTCCGTCCCCGTCCGCCCGTCCCAGATGAGGTATGGGAACGCTTGCGCGGTGGTTTGAAAACAGAGGGACAGCCTCCAACAGATGAAGAGGTCGAAAAAATGAAGGAAGAGCGTTTGGAGGAGAAGTATCTAAAATGAAAGTATTATTAGACACAAACGTTGTTCTGGATGCTCTGCTAGGAAGAGAGCCATTTCGTATCGATGCGGATGCTATAATGGAGGCTATCAAAGATAATCGAATTGAGGGTCATCTGACAGCGACGACTTTAACCGATATTTTCTACATTGCTAGAAAGCAAACGGGAGCGGCAGTTGCAAAGCAGTATGTTTCGGATATCTTGGCTACGATGCAAGTCTGTACGGTCAATGTTGATATTCTGCAAGCGGCAGTTGCTTCTGAGTTAAGCGATTTGGAGGATGCGGTGCAGTTGGCGTGTGCCCTTGCATATAATGTAGATGCAATTGTCACGCGCAATTTTGCGGGTTTTGTGGATTCGCCGGTGCCGATAAAGTCTCCTGGGGAACTATTGGGGGAGCTTTCTTAATAAAAAGTAGCACTCACTGAAACGGCGAGCTTTCCGGTTTTTCAGTGAGTGCTATATTTTTTAATTACTAGGAAGAAAATTTATGGAAAAGACTATTTTTTACTTCAAATCGCCCTCATGGAGTACCTTTATCTGACCTTCAATGAAATATTCGGTTTCTTTTTTTTCCCCAAAAATTTGCAAGGCAAAGAAAGCTTCTGACTCCTGTGAAAATACTGTTCTAACATATTCTCCTACTGAGAACTTTTCAGTTTTTGATTCTAAAATTCGCCCAGGAGAGTTGGCATTTTTTCTTGTCAACCACTTAACGGTTATGGTGCCTCGTTTTACTGTAATTGTTAAGGTTACAGACTTGATTTTCTTATTTGTTGGTTTTGTATGATGTATTTCTCCTTTATCTATACCAACTGCATTCACTGAATTTCCCAAGGCAAATTCTAATTTTGTTGGTGAGAACACATCTATTCCTTGAATAGGTTCTAAAGAAATTTCCAGGTATTTTTCTTTTAGCTCCGATATAATTTCATCGCCTTCTAAATTCTCAAATATTTCTCGATCGCTAATATCGGTTAATTCCGATGGTGTCAACTCTAAGTTAACCTGTAAGTTTTTGGTATATTTCTCTACAAGTCGCTGTTCGTCGCCACTGACTCGAATTAAAAAAGACTGGTTTTTGCTATTAGTATATGAAGCCGTACTTTCATAACGGGGTTTACAAGCTGAAAATTGTAAAGGGGTGAGTTCTATGTTCGGTTCGCTCATTTTATTTCTCCTGAAAATTTATGCAAGATTATTTTTGGTGAAACATACCGCAAGGCAGTAAAGTTTTCATACTTTACCAGAGTAACTTAATCAGCATAATTTTAAGTTGATAGCAAATTATCATTGATAATGCAAATATAATAAACTTTCCTTATAGCTCGTTATTTTTAATCTACTTGACGCAGCGCACGCCTACAGTCTTGCTATGATGCGTTTTATCAGCAAAAGACCTTTCTGTAACTCTTTCAACGTAGCTCCTCCAACCACCCCCCCTTAAAACTAACGGTTTCGCTGAAAGTTCTTTAAAATGATGCCAAACTGAATCGCGATCGTAGTTTTGGTAATCTTTTTGCCCATAAGAAGCAGTCCACTCCGAGACATTGCCAATAAGATCGTAAACCTTTAGATCGCTTTCTCCCTTGGGATAGCTGCCAACAGGCTGAGTACCTTCTTTGGAGTTTTGTACGTTAGCATATTTTATGATAGCATCATTATCTTCCCAAGGCAAATTAGAGTTTGCACTACGGGCCGCGTGTTCCCATTCTAACTCGGTGGGCAAGCGCTTTCCTACCCACTGACAGAAAGCGAAGGCTTGATATGCTGTTATCTCAACGACTGGGTGGTCTAAAAGCTTTTTGTCGTTGAACTTAGTCGGATCGACCGGTTCGCCACATTTACCAGCTCGAACGCAGAGACGATATTGACGGTTGGAAACTTCATATTTGTCTATCTCAAAACTCTCAATCTCAAACTGTTTTTGAGGTTTTTCCTCGTCGGGGGCATCAGCATCTTTAGTGCCAACGGTGACACTCCCAGCATCAATATCTGCCATTTCACCCGCTAAATTTATAGCTCTCCAGCGCAAATACCAAGGATAAAGAGCGATCGCCACACCTACCATCCCTACCAAACTTATAGCCCCTAAGGCTAAATTAAAACGACGGGATAACTGTAACTCCCGCTGGAGGCGCTCTTTTTCTTGCAAGTCCAATGACACGCAACCTTCTAAATAATTATCCTCGACTTCGCTCAAACTGGAAGATTGTTTCCAGAGGGATTTTGCTTCGTCCAAACGGGAACCTCGATGCACTAAATAATTATCATCTTTATTATTAGTTTCCCACTCCTTAGCTGCCTGACTAATTGTTTCCAGCAAGCGAATATTTTCTATGTCTTCATCGAGCCATTGTTGCAACCTGGGCCAGTGACGAATTAGGGCTTCGTGGGCTACTTCTACTTCCCTCTCTTCTCCACTAATAACTACTAATCTTTCATCCGCTAATTGTTTGATTAATTCTTTACTTTTTTGGCGATCGCTTCCTGCAGGTATCAACATTTTTTCCGTAACTCGCTTGCGGGTATCTCGCCTTTTTTTATTGTTTGTTGATTCGACTTGGTTTTCATCTATATGAATCAAATGGAGAAAAATATTTTGCACCACTTTTTGCTTTTCTGGCGACAATTTATTGTAAAAATTGTCGGCGAATTTTACCAGGGCCATTTCTACGCCGCCGATATCGTTATAAGCTTGATTGGTTAGTTTTTCTAGGCTTTGTTTGTTCCACAATTCTGTTAGGGCAAATTCTAGTAAGGGTAAATTTCCCGGTTCGTTTTCTACCGCATCTAAAATCCGTTCTGTTAATCCAGATTCGAGACTAACTCCTTGTTTTAAAGCGGGTTTTTCGATAGCTGCTTGTAATTCTTCTCGGTTCATTAGTGGTAATTTAACATCGGCATTTTCTAAAGCGTCTGCTAGGGGACGAAAAGAGAAGGCTTCGCCGCAAAAATCAGCCCGCAAGGTAATAACTAGCTTGAAGTTTGGCCGGGTATTTGCTGCTGTTAATAATCTTTCGAGAAATAGTTCGCGTTGGGGGCGATCGCTTTTTTTTCCGAGAGTATAAAGCTCCTCAAATTGGTCTATTACTAATAACAAGTTATAGGCTAGATGATTCTCTAAAATTGAATCGATCCAAGTAATAAAGTTGGATTCTTTTTGCTCTAATAAAACCGACAATTCCAAAGCTTCTAAATCTTGAGATACTGCCGCTTTTTCTGGTTGTTTCAAGCGGACTAAAGCGCGAGCTAATTCGTTAAAAGGATAAGTTTTAGGGCGCATTTTTTCCCAAACCCAGTTTCCCCGTTGTTTCAACTGAGGAATTAAGCCGGCAAAGACTAAGGAAGATTTGCCGCTACCAGAAGCGCCGATGACCGCAACAAAGGGCAATTTTTCCACTGCATTTAGCAGTCTTTCGACAAATTTTTCCCGACCAAAAAAGTAGGGGGCGTGTTCTTCTTGAAAGGCTAACAATCCTCGATAGGGGCAAGCTTCAATTACGGTTTTATCTACTTGGTAAACGACTACATATCCAAAGTCATCGTGCCATTGTCGGGAGTCGAGGTTTTGGAGTTGGGTTTTGAAGTTTTCTAAGTCATCTATACGTTGGATGCCTAGCGGGTAGTAATCGATGACGTTATCGATAAAATGAAGCAATCCCTCGGGGCCGTCGGTTTTAACGACTACATCAATGAGGTTGTTGAAGAAGGTGCGAGTATTGCCAGCGATATCGATGTATTTGGCAAGTTTGGTTAGACTGACGGTATCGATAAAAGTCTGCCGTTCTGGAGCAGTGGAGACGTTGGGGAAGCTTGATAGTAGGTCGACTAGGTTTTGTTTGTGGTTCATTTTGGTTTAGGTTGGTTTGGTAGATGTCGTTGCAGAGGTGTTTGTCTTCGTGGTCTTCGGGTAAGGTATTGAGATAGTCGCGCACCCAGTCGCAGCCTTTGGCGAGCAAATCGCCGAGACTCAAGTTCCACAGTTTTAGAGTTTTATCGTCGCTAATAGTTGCGATGATCTCGCCACTGGGGCTAAAGGCGAGAGATTCTACCATATGCTGGTGCCCTACAAAGGTATGTATTAGAGTGCCATCCCGTGTCCAGAGCTTCAGGGTTTTGTCATCACTCGTGGATGCAATCAGATCGCTCTTGGAGCTGAAAGCAACACCTGTGACTATACCGTGATGTCCTTCGAGAGTATTTAGCCAAGTGCCATCGGGTTTCCAAAGTTTGATAGTCTTATCCAGACTCGCTGACGCGATCGTGTCTCCATTAGAATTAAAAGCAATACTATAAATTATGCCATCATGATTTTCGCGCAGATTTATAGGAGAGCCATCATTTGTCCATAGTTTAAATATTCCGTTGAAGCTTCCTGAAACAATTAAGTCTTCCTTGGGACTCGAAGCAACGCTCATAAGCCAAACCCAATCTTCATGCCCTTCGAGAGTCTTTTTCAAATCACCATTGAGTTTCCAGAGTTTAATAGTGTTGTCCTGGCTGGCAGTGACAATCAAATCGCCGTTACGACTAAAAGTGATGTCATAAATCTTCTCATCGTGGGCTGGCCAAGAACGAACGGGACTACCGTCAGACTTCCAAAGTTCAACTTTACCATCTTCATTACCAGTAGCGATAAGATCGCCTTTGGGGTTAAAAGCAACACTCATGAGAGCGCTGTTACTTTTTTGGGAAATAATTAGAGTAGCATTCGAGTCCAAAAGATAGAATTTCCAGTCGTAACACGCCAAGGCAATTAAATCGCCTTTGGGACTGAAAGCGATACGTCTGCAATGATATCCATCAAATGTGTCTGCAAGGGTATTATTTTTCCAAAGTTTTACTTTACTGTCTTTACCAGCCGAAGCAATTAAATTGCCTTTAGGGTGAAAGACGGCGTTATAAACTTGATCGCTATGTCCTTCAAGGGTGTTTACTAAGTCACCATCAGATTTCCAGAGCTTAATAGTTCGATCTGCACTGGCAGTAACAATAAACTCGCCATTCCTGCTAAATGCAATTCGATTTATAGAACTACTATGTCCTTCGAGAGTTCGTATCAAGCTACCATCAGCTTTCCAGATAATTCCTTTGTTGTCAGAACCCGCAGAAGCAATTAAGTTACCATCAGGGCTAAAAGTAACGGTTAAGACATTTTTTTCGTGCCCTGTGAGAGTTTTAAAAAGACTGCCATCTTCTGATTTCCAGAGCTTGACAGTCCGATCCTCGCTGGCGGTAGCAATTAGGTCGCCGCTGGGACTGAAAGCAACGCTATAAACCTTATATTCTTGATGTCCTTCGAGAGTTTTAAAGAAACTGCCGTCTGGCTTCCAGAGTTTGGCAGTGCCGTCATAACTAGCAGTAGCAATAAGATCCCCTTTAGGGCTAAAAGCAATCTCCCAGACAGCATCGCTATGTTCTTTATGTTCTTGAATTGCTTTAAACGAGCTGCCGTCATATTTCCAGAATTTGACAGTGCCATCTTCAGTAGCAGTTACAATTAAATCCTTTTTGGGACTGAAAGCAACTCTATGAACGGGAGAATTATGCCTTAAGGTATCTATTAAAGTGTCATCTAGCTTCCAGATTTTTGCTGTTGCGTCTTTGCTGGCTGTAGCAATTAGTTCCTCATCTCCGTAGCCTAGATGATATCCGAAGACTACTCTATAAATATTCATGCTATGCCCTTTAAGATGGGCGACAACAGTACCATCCTCCCTCCAAACTTTGGCAGTGTTGTCAGAACTTGCCGAAGCAATTAGTGTGCCATCATGGTTAAAGGCTACGCCATTGACATGGGATTTGTGCTTTAAGCTATTGTACTCCTTGAAACCCTGCCAATACACCATCTTTCCTAGCAAATCGATCGCTTGAATTTGGGTCTCAATTGTCGCCCAGCTTGCAGTTTTCAACTCTTTTCCTTTCTTAATACCCTCGATGAGCGTATTCATATTTTGAGTTAAATCAAAGTTGACTTCTATCGCATTAATCATGGTTATCGCTCGACTATTCTCGGCAATTTGCTCCCCAACAAAAGCCCTACGCCACTGCCACACCGCTACCATTGCTAACAGCGATACTATAGTTAAACCACCGACAAGCCCGAAAATCGTCCTCTGCCGTCGCCGCCTTCGCTTTTTCTCCTCCCTCTCCCGCAACTCCCCACTCAACCGAATAAACTCTTTCTCTTCCTCACTCAACTCCTCCAAACGCTTCTGAAACCACTCCTGCGCCTCCAACAAAGACGCACCTCGCAACAACTCCCCCTCATCCTGGTTCTTCTTCTCCCATTCCCGCATCCTCTCCCGCAGTCGCTTCTGCCAAGTACGAAATTGCCGACTCCCCTCCATCCACTCTCGCAAAGTGCCCCACTCTCGAATTAACGCCTCGTGGATGACCTCCACCGTCTCCTCCCCAGTCTCGTTGCTGCCGGTCACTACCAACCGACTATCCGCCAAAACCTTGATTAAATCCCAATTTTGCGCTCCCACTTCCGCCGCCGTTGCCAGTCGGCGAGTATCCTGGGTGCCTTCTCCGGGACTGACTAACTGGATGAACGCTCGTCGCACTCGTTCTCGTTCTTTCTCCCCAAATTTCTTATACTCTTCATCGGCATATTTAACTAAGGCTTGCTCTACTCCCCCAATTTCGTCGTAAGCTATATGGGTTAACTTGCCCAGACTTTGTTTTTCCCATAATTTAGTCAGGGCAAATTGCAATAAGGGTAAGTTTCCCGGTTCTTCCCCCACTGCTTCTAAAATGCGATCGCTCAATCCCGACTCTAACCTCACTCCTAACATTTCGGCGGGTTTGATAATGGCACCTCCTAACTCTTGGCGGTTCATCGGTCCTAATTTCAGGTCGGCATTTTGCAGGGCGTCGGCAAAAGAGCGATCGCTCAAAGCATAACCGCAAAAGTCCGCCCGCAAGGTCAGAACTAGGGTGAAGTTGAGTTGGTTGTTGGTTGCTTTTAGCAGGCATTCCAGAAATGACTGGCGCAGGGGTTTTTCCCGGCAGAGGGCGTAGAGTTCCTCGAATTGGTCTGCTACGAGCAAGACTCGCTTACTCTGTTGGTTTTCGGCGATTTTGCCAATGACATCGGCTAAGTTTACTTCTTCTGCCAAGAGTGCGGTTGTCAATTTATTGGTTGCTACGAGTTTGTCAACTTCGCTGCTTTGGGTTTCCAGCAACCCGACTAAAGCCGAGGCTAGATGCTTGAAGGGAGTATCGCCCGGACGAAAAGAAGCGATCGCCCATTTCCCCTGCTTTCGCAACCGAGGAATTAAGCCGGCAAAGACGACAGAAGATTTACCGCTGCCCGAGGCGCCGATAACTGCTACGAGCGATCGGCTTTCTGCTGCAGTTACCAGTTGGTCTGCCACTGCCTCGCGACCGAAGAAGTATTGGGCGTTAGTTTCACCGAAGGCAAATAAGCCTTGGTAAGGGCAAGCTTCTATTATTACTGGGTCGGGTATGGTGATGTAGCCAAAGTCATCGTGCCATTGTCGGGAGTCGAGGTTTTGGAGTTGGGTTTTGAAGTTTTCTAAGTCATCTATACGTTGGATGCCTAGCGGGTAGTAATCGATGACGTTATCGATAAAATGAAGCAATCCCTCGGGGCCGTCGGTTTTAACGACTACATCAATGAGGTTGTTGAAGAAGGTGCGAGTATTGCCAGCGATATCGATGTATTTGGCAAGTTTGGTTAGACTGACGGTATCGATAAAAGTCTGCCGTTCTGGAGCAGTGGAGACGTTGGGGAAGCTTGATAGTAGGTCGACTAGGTTTTGTTTGTGGTTCATTTTGGTTTGGTAGATGTTTAAAAAACTGTTCTCTCAATTAGCACTATAACTCATCGGGAAATAACTTCATAGATAGATGTCGAGTAGATGCACTCTTAAAGTTGTCATTGCGAGGCGGTAGAAAAATAAATTAACCTCTTGGAACAGACATTAAATCAGCGACGTGGCAATCTCTAGCATTAGACTATGAGATTGCCACGGGGGGAGATAACGACTAAACCAAAAATTTAATTCTTATCCATCTCCCCTCGCAATGACAAGTTTGAAGTTTAAGTCAGTGCCATTCAGCTTTACAGAAACTAATTAACCAACATCCCTTTTAATTCCTCTGGCAAATCCTTAAGAATACTGCCAATGTAAGTTCCTTCGTTGCGGAAGTATGTTTTTCCTGTTGCTGGTTCCGATATATTCCCCCCTGCATGGTGCAATGCTACCACTTCCCAATTATCGTTAAAAACTGGAGAACCCGAAGAACCGGGCTGAGTAGAAGTGACGTATTGAACCACATTTTTATCCACATATTGAACAAAATTACTCTGCATAGAAATTTCTTTGGGTCGTCCCATCGGATGTTGGATAATATTAACGCAACTATTACGTTTAACGTCCCTCGCAGCCAAGGGCAAATAACCCCATTCTTTACCCGGTTCTCCTTCGATTTCTACTAAGCTATAATCCAAGTTTATATTAGTGTGAAAAATGCCGCCAGCTTTGCCGCGATATTCGGAAATTGCTTGAGCTTCTCCCAGGAAATTCTCCTCGTAATTAAAGCGAAATAAAGCATTTTGCACCAGTTCTGCGTAGGGTAAAACGTGGTTGTTAGTTAATAGCAAGTTGGGAGCGACCATAAACCCAGTCCCAGAACTTTTACCATTAACTGTACGAACTCCAATATAAACTACAGATTTAGATACTTTCACTCCTTCTGCTAAAAAAGCAATTGGGCGCAAAGTATTTTCACCAATAATCTTTTCTTGAACGCTAACCGGAGTTTCTTTTCCCAACCAGTCACCGATTTTTGGAGCAGTAACAACAGGCTCCATCATTTCGTATTTGTTAATAAGTTGACTTACGAACTCTTCTTTTTCTATTCCCAAAACTCCATATTCTAAAAGGGAATTTAAAAACTGTCCTAAAGCTTCGCGATCGTAACTCAAACGTCCGTAGTTGGACAAATAACTAACTATCTGACTAATTGCGACAAAAGGGGCACCAGAAAGGTCAATGTTAGTAGCTACTTTTTCTAACCCCGCATTGTTTAACATCAGCAAACGACTGCTTTCATTCTTCAACTCATCTACATCTCTTAAAGCTGCAATTAGTTGTTTGCGGTCTTCTGGTTCTAGGTTTACCATTGTTAATTGTTCTCCTCTAAATTGTACCTAGCACGGTTATAACTCAAAAAAAAAACAACTGTCAAGTGTTAGGTACGAGGTCTCCTATCAAGACCCATCTTATCCCTAAGATTCAGGATCGATTAAAGGAACGACCAAATCGTATAAAATCAACAACAGCGAACCATAAACCGGACGGTAGAAATCCAGAGAAGAAAATGGCTCTCCCAAAGCAAACGCCCAGACAATAAATGCTCCCGTAGAAATAGCAATTTGCATAGTAGCTGGTGGTTTGTGTTGTTCCGCCGTCTGCTTGGCAATATAAACCACCGTTAAACCTATAAATACCACAAATAAAACCCATAAAAGCGTATTCTCTGGCAAATCGCTGTTACTTTTAATTAACCCAGTAATAGCAATCCAAGCGCCAACTATTTCCGTGGGTATGTATTTAATTAGTTTGTCAAAATACCCGTCAACTTGCTCTATTTCTGAGTAGGATTCTAAGTTTTTTTTCTGTTTTTTGCTGACTATTCTTCGTTTCATTTTAATAGGTAAT
>CAZSTZ010000130.1:0-12175 GCA_964609515.1 uncultured bacterium
GAGTTGGGGGGCGGGGGGGGGATCCTACAAAATCCGCTGCTAACCAACCTTGTTCGCCCACCAAAAACCCTTCAAAAACAACCTTCACAGAAACGGGCACATTTATTCCTCTGGCTCCCCCCGCTGAGTTGGGGGGCGGGGGGGGGATCCTACAAAATCCGCTGCTAACCAACCTTGTTCAACCCCCAAAATGTCATTAAATAATAGATGTTGGGTTCCACGTAGGTCCGCACAACCTACTTTTCTATTTTAGCTTAAATTATCCAACCAAACAATTAAATCTTCGCTGCTGCTAAAGTTCAAAAATGCCACCGCTAGATTTTGTAATTGTTCTGCGGATAACTGAGTTATGCGCCGTTCAATTTCCGGGGCGTTGGCGATCCGCTGCGCGGCATGCAACATCGCTCCCAAACGACTCGACAATAGAAGCATTATAATTTCGCTATTTCAATGGCAGCGATCGCATCTAAAACCTCTAATAAAGAATCTCGTAAATCTCTGGTCATACATAAATTACCTCAGATAAAATCCGTTCTTTAATTCTAGGTTTTAGTCCGTTTTTTGTCACCAAATCTACTTTCTTATGGAGGCGATCGCTCAGATAAAACTCTAAATCTATTAGTTGAAATAAGCTAGGTGCTTCGGTGTAATCTATTAATACATCCAAATCGCTATCTTGTCTCTGTTCGCCCCGTACATAAGAACCAAAAATTCCCAACTCGCTAATTTTATATTTTTCTCTAACAGATTGTTTGTTCTCAATGAGAAGTTGTTTGATTTCCTCTAAAGTTTTCATCAGACCTCCAAGACAAATCGTTTAGCAATTTTAACATTAGACAAGGTAATAAATACCAAATAAATCAATGGTCATTTGTTCTTGGCAGAGGAATTTCTCCGCCTGTTTCATAAACAGTTTCTATCCAGAGTTCTCGTGCTTCGTTAATATTAGCGATCGCCTCTTCCAAAGTTTCCCCTTGACTCAAGCATCCGGGTAAATCTTCTATTTCGACAACATATCCCCCCTCTTCGTTATCGGGATAAAGAGTTATGGGATAGCTCAATTTTAGGTAATAATCTAATTTTGGGAATGGGGAATTGGGAATGGGGAATTGCGTTGTAGGCATCTTGCCTGTTATCCTTTTTTTTGATTTTGTTACAAAACTGACCTGCTCCACTTTAGCACAAAGGTTAAATGGGCAGCATTTCATATTTGTAAAAAAACAAAAAAATCGACGATCTATGGAGCGTTGTTAGTAGTCAGTTGTCAGTTGCCCAACTAACAACTAACCACTGACAACGTTCCAAAAAGCGTTTAACTCTTGGCTTTCTTCTTGCATTGAGATGCACCCGGTTAAATACGAGGGCAGCGACAAAGCATTCGGACATTAATATTAACGCTTTTTTACCAAACTTATCCCCCGAATGCGCTCTTCCCCTACAGATTCATTTGTCCTTAAATCTCTTGACAAAAAGAAAACCTTGTGGTAAACCAAAAAAGCGGTTTTGGTATTCCAGCTTACAGTTGGGCCGAAACTTAAAAAAAACCCGTACTTACCTTGACCCACAGACACTCTGTGTAACAATTATTTACAGTTTTGCCCAAATCCTGTTTTTTTTGGCCATTTATAGGCCAAAAACCCTTGAAAACAACATAAAGAAGTATTAAAGTCCCATAACTTATGGAACCCCTCTATCAATACGCCTGGTTGATTCCAGTCCTACCCCTCTTCGGGGCAATGGTAGTCGGTTTAGGACTAATCTCCTACAACCGCATCACCAACAGCCTGCGGCAAAAAGTCGCAATCTTCATCGTTTCCCTCCTGGGAGCATCGATGGTACTCTCCTTCGCTATACTCTGGAGTCAAATCAACGGCCACGAACCCTTCGTGTGGACCTTTGAATGGGCCGCAGCCGGTGATTTTACCCTGAGAATGGGCTACACCATAGACCACCTCACCGCCGTCATGTTGGCGATCGTCAGCACCGTGGCCTTCCTCGTCATGGTTTACACCGACGGCTACATGGCCCACGACCCGGGATATGTGCGCTTTTACGCTTATTTGAGCCTGTTTAGCTCTTCCATGTTGGGCCTGGTAGTCTGTCCCAACCTGGTCCAGATTTATATCTTCTGGGAACTGGTAGGCGTTTCTTCCTACCTGCTCATCGGTTTCTGGTACGATCGCAAACCCGCCGCCGATGCCTGCCAAAAAGCCTTCGTCGTTAACCGCGTCGGCGACTTCGGTTTGCTCTTGGGAATGCTCGGCCTCTACTGGGCCACCGGTACCTTTGAATTTGAGGAAATGGGCTTTCGCCTCCATCACCTCGTGGAAGTCGGGGCCCTCAGCGGGGCAATGGCCACCCTATTTGGCATTCTGGTCTTCTTAGGCCCCGTAGCCAAATCGGCCCAATTCCCCCTGCATACCTGGCTGCCGGACGCGATGGAAGGCCCCACGCCCATCTCGGCCCTCATCCACGCCGCGACGATGGTCGCCGCCGGAGTCTTCCTCGTCGCCAGGATGTATCCCGTCTTCGAGGGACTCCCAATAGTAATGAACATCATCGCCTTTACAGGCGCCTTCACTGCCATCCTGGGAGCAACTATCGCCCTCACTCAAAACGACATCAAAAAAGCTCTCGCTTATTCCACCATTTCCCAACTAGGCTACATGGTCATGGCAATGGGAGTCGGTGCCTACAGCGCAGGTCTATTCCACCTAATGACTCACGCCTACTTCAAAGCCATGCTGTTCCTCTGTTCCGGTTCGGTCATTCACGGCATGGAAGAGGTCGTCGGACACAACCCCGACCTCGCACAAGATATGCGACTAATGGGCGGTTTGCGCAAGTATATGCCCATCACCGCAATTTGCTTTTTAATCGGTACCCTCGCCATCTGCGGCATCCCGCCCTTTGCAGGTTTCTGGTCCAAAGACGAAATCCTCGGCAGCACCTTTGCCGTCAACCCCTTCCTCTGGTTTGTCGGTTGGGTAACTGCTGGCATGACCGCTTTCTATATGTTCCGAATGTACTTCAGCACCTTCGAGGGCGAATTTCGGGGCACCAACGAGGAGATTAAAGAAAAACTCCTCCAACAGTCTGCCGCGCCAGCTATGGCTTTCGGTCCCGGCGCGATGGACCCTCACGAACTAGAAGGCGGTCACAACCACGACGCCCACCACAGCGAAGAACCCCACGAGTCGCCTTTCACCATGACGATCGCTCTCATGGCCCTGGCGGTTCCTTCCGTATTAATCGGTTTCTTGGGAACGCCCTTTAACAACTTATTCGAGAAGTTTGTTTATGCCCCAGGGGAATCTTTGGAGCATATCCTCGAAGAACTGGCGGAATTTGACCTCACCGAATTTTTGATTATGGGCGGCAACTCCGTCGGTATTGCTTTAATTGGCATTACCGTTGCTTCCTTGATGTACTTGAGCCATAAAATCGACCCGGCAGCGATCGCCAACAAGTACCGAGCCCTTTACAACTTCTCTCTCAACAAATGGTATCTCGACGACATCAACGAGCTTCTATTTGTTAAAGGTTGTCGTCGTCTGGCGCGGCAAGTCATGGAAGTTGACTTTAAAATCGTCGATGGCGCAGTTAACCTCGCAGGTTTTGTTGCCCTCATCAGCGGCGAAGGTTTGAAATACATCGAAACCGGTCGCGCTCAATTCTACGCCTTAATTATCTTTGTCGGAGTCCTCGGCTTCGTCGTCTTCTCCGGTATTAGTTAGTAGGTTAATAGCTAATTGTTAATTGTCAATTGTTAATAGAAGCAGCAATTAGCAATTAGCCATTACCCATTACCCATTACCCATCACCCATCACCAACATCTATGACCAACTTTCCTTGGCTCACATTTATCATACTCTTTCCCATAGCGGCATCGTTGTTCATTCCGCTAATTCCAGATAAAGACGGCAAAACCGTAAAATGGTATGCCCTCATCATCGGACTAATTGACTTTGCCGTTATCGTCGCCGCCTTCTGTACCGGTTACGACCTCAGTTCTGGCGAACTGCAACTTGTCGAAAGTTATAGCTGGGTAGCAGGAATAGACTTAAGATGGTCTGTAGGGGCGGACGGTTTGGCCATGCCCCTAATTATCCTCACCGGTTTCGTCACCACTCTGGCAATAATGGCAGCTTGGCCGGTTACTTTTAAACCCAAGCTGTTTTATTTTTTGATGCTGGCAATGTACGGCGGTCAAATTGCCGTGTTCGCCGTCCAGGATATGTTGCTATTTTTCCTGGTGTGGGAGTTGGAATTAGTCCCCGTTTACCTCATCCTCTCCATCTGGGGCGGTAAAAAGAGATTGTATGCGGCGACGAAGTTTATCCTTTACACCGCAGGCGGTTCTCTGTTTATCCTCTTGGCAGCTTTGGCGATGGCATTTTATGGGGATACGGTAACATTCGACATGAGAGCGATCGCCGCTAAAGACTTCCCCATCAACCTCCAACTATTATTATACGCGGCTTTGTTAATCGCTTACGCGGTCAAACTGCCGATTTTCCCCTTGCACACTTGGTTGCCCGACGCCCACGGGGAAGCAACGGCACCGGCCCACATGTTGCTGGCGGGCATTCTCTTGAAAATGGGCGGTTATGCCCTCTTCCGCATGAACGCCGGAATGCTGCCAGACGCTCACGCTTATTTTGCCCCAGTGTTGGTGATACTGGGGGTTGTCAACATTGTCTATGCGGCCTTGACTTCCTTCGCCCAAAGGAACCTCAAACGCAAAATTGCCTATTCTTCCATCTCTCACATGGGCTTCGTTCTCATCGGTTTGGGTTCCTTTACCTCCCTGGGAACTAGCGGCGCCATGCTGCAAATGATTTCCCACGGGTTAATTGGGGCGAGTTTGTTCTTCCTGGTGGGATGTACTTACGATCGCACCCATACCCTGATGTTGGACGAGATGGGCGGTGTCGGTCAAAAGATGAAAAAGGTCTTCGCTATGTGGACTACTTGTTCGATGGCATCTTTGGCCTTGCCCGGCATGAGCGGTTTTGTGGCAGAAGTGATGGTGTTTATCGGTTTCGCTACCAGCGATGCTTACAATTTGACTTTTAAATTGTTGGTAACGCTGTTGGCAGCGGTGGGAGTGATTTTGACTCCTATTTATCTGCTGTCGATGTTGCGCGAGATTTTGTACGGTGCCGAAAATAAGGAGTTAATCGAACACGAGGTTTTGGTGGATGCGGAACCTCGGGAAGTGTTTATTATCGGTTGCTTGTTGGTGCCGATAATTGGTATCGGTTTGTATCCGAAGATTGTTACTGAAATTTACGACGCAACTACCGTGAAGCTGACGAATACTTTGCGGGCCTCCGTTCCTACTTTGGCGGAAACTACTAAGGTGGCGCGGGTTTTTGAGTCTAATGAGGTTTTGCGAGCTCCGGCTATTAAGTAGTTAGATATGTAAGGTGCGCTCTTAGCACCCTACTATAACAGTAAACGGTAGGGTGCGCAATGCGCACCTTACTTACAACTATAACAGTAAGCGGTAGTAAGGTGCGCTCTTAGCACCCTACTATAACAGTAAACGGTAGGGTGCGCAATGCGCACCTTACCACTAAAGGGATTAAATGGTTAAACGATATTTAGCGATCGCCTCCATAACTTCTATATTTCTCCTTACGTCTGGTTGCCAGTTTTTGCGGGGAAATAAGACCTTTGCTGACTGGTGTTTGGAGAGGGAAACTTTGCCCCCAGAAACAAAACAGACTGTAGAGGTTTTGCTGGTGGAGGCGGGAACGGAAAATTGCCAGGAAGCTGAGGAATCTTTATCGGAAATTACGGAATTGGAATTGAGCGATCGCGACCTTAGCGATATTACCCCCCTGGCATCTCTGGAAAATTTAACCGCCCTAGATTTGAGTATTAATCAAATATCAGATATTAGCCCCATTTCGGGTTTAATTAATTTAACAAAATTGGAGATGATGGGCAATCAAGTTGCCGATATTTCTCCCCTGGCAGCTTTAACTAATCTTACTTTTTTAAACCTCAGCATCAATCAAATTTCCGAGTTAAATATTGCTCCTTTAATTAATTTAAACGTACTTAAACTTACTAACAATCAAATAAGAGAAATTGCCCCAATTGCAGAATTTACCAACCTTAAACAACTAGAACTTAACGACAATCAAATAACAGATGTTAAGCCCCTTGCTAATTTAACCAACCTCGAACAACTCAATCTCGGCAGCAATCAAATCACAGATATTGCGCCTCTTTCCAATTTAACTAATCTCCAAGAACTCCATTTATCTTGGAATAAGATAACAGATATTAGCCCTCTTTCTAATTTAGTGAAACTGGAGGAATTGTATGTGAAAAATAACGGGATAGACAATAAAGTTTGTCCCCTCAAACCCGAATCTATTTGTCATTTTTAAGCGAGATTGACAAGCAAGTTTTTCGTCGGTCAAGAAACCCGGTTTCTGAAATGCCAAAAAACCTCTAGTAGATTATTCTAACTTAATAGGAAGTATGGATGGTTTATCTGGGGAATATAACTTTTTGAAGTCTTGGTCAATCATAAAGTTAAACAATTGTCGTACAAATATCAATGCGAGTATGGCTAATGGAAGAAATACACACAAAAATACAATAAGCCAGAAAGTGCTAAGAGCAGCATTCCAATAAACCTTTCGCTTAAGTTGTTCGTACTCTTCATAAAGACCCTTTCCCTTTTTTAAATTGTTAAAGCAGGATTTATGGGAGAAAAGGGAGTATTTGTAAGAAGAATCGTCATCATCGCGAAATTTCGTGCCCACCAGTATTCTTGCTGTCTCAAGTGTAACCGGTTGTTCGCAGAAATGACATTTGACATAAGGATAATCAACTAATGTCTCGCATTTGGGGTGTTGGCAAGCGGGACAAGTAGTTTCGTACTGAATTCTGACTGCCGATGTCTTCGGCCAACCTTCGCTTTTCTCGGGAGCGAGTTTGTCGAAAGAATGTCCGCATTGAGGACAAGTAAAAGCGATCGCTTGTGGTTCCATGTTTGAAAACTCCTGTTTTTTAAACTATGAAATCGGAAAAAATGGGCTATCGCTAGCCCGTTCGTAGTAACGACTTTAGTCGTAGCAAATCTATTCTACTTCTATGGTTAGTTCGATATAATCTACTAGCGTGTCATCTTGAATTTGAACGTCTAAAAAGCCTTCTTGCATGGCTTGTAATAGATTTCCATTAGAGTTATTTGTCGGCGGTAAATTACCTAAATCTAACTCCAGTTCCACAGTTTCACCCGGACTCCAGTTGCTATTAGTTAACCAGGGAATACGATTGTACCAATGTCGCTCTTTCTTTGATTCTATAGATAAATTGGTTGTCGGATCGCCGAAAACAGTCAAACGTATTCCATCATTATCGCTACCCAAAGACTTAAGTTTTGTTTTAAAAGTAGCGCCAACAATCTTTGTACTCGGTCGTCTGGCGAAGATGTCTTGAAACACGAAAGAATGTAAGAAATCGCGATTGTTAACTACTTCATCTAACTGCCTCATCGAACAGCGTACTTGATAATTAGGCAGATTACATTTATCTTTAAAAAGAACGTTTTCAAACCAATCCTTAGCTTCTCGACGTTGATATGTTACTTCTTCCGGTCCGTCTGCTGTCGCAAAATTATCATTTTTGCCTAGCTTGTAAGTAAAAGTATTACTTGAAGCTCTTGAGTCATTTTTTGGGAGGAAAGCGGCGATCGAACTTATAATTATCAGACCTAATAGACCCATCCAAACATGAAATTTAGGTTTCGATCTAGCACTTGTTTTAACTTCTTTTTTGGCAAGGTTTATTGTCTTGTGCCTGTCGTTTTTCATTTGTATCCCTGTTCCGTTAAGTTTTCTGAAAGTTGTGCCAGAAAGACATATTTTTCAGAAGTTATAGAGATGTGCGTGAGTTAGGCCCTTTGCACGAAGGTTCCCTTGCACCTCTCTATCTTTTAATCAGGGGGTGCGGAAAATTTTATGAAAATTTATGTTGAGTTTGGGTTAACGTTTCAGTCCACCCCACCTACAATTCGCGAAAGGCAGAACAATTTGGGACAAAGCTGAGTTAGCGATCGCCTTTCTTCTTTATTAAATGAGAATTAAATGCAATTAAAGGCCAGCCATTCTCTTCTAGCTCCGCCCGGGCCATCTTGCTGTTAAAAACTCTGGGGCCTTTATGAAGGCCATAGAGCCTAAATCTGAAAAAAGTTAAAAAATATTAAGATGCCTATTTGAGAAGACAATTGATGATAAATTTAGTTAAGGTATTGAAAATAAATAGCAATAAGGAGTAAAAGGGATGGACATAAAACGCCGACAAAATCAAAAGAGAAATAGAAGAGGCCCGGGGTGGGGATTTACGTTTTTTGGAGGAAGCGACCAAGCGGCGCAGGAATTGAAAGACTTGGCCGAACTAGAAGAAGAATCTGGAGACGGGTTGTCCTTTCCTTTAAGCCAGGCAAAAGTAGGCGATCGCCTCTGGATAGTTGGATATAGAGACAGAGGAGACAAAGGCCGCCTGCTAGCTATGGGTTTAAACCCGGGAAAAGAAATAGAAGTAATCAGCAAGGCCCCAGGAGGATCGGTAATAGTTGCCATCCAAAATAACCGTATCGGAGTCGATGGAGGGATGGCAAACAAAATTATGGCGAGTAGCGATCGCTCTTTGGCACAAAACCGACAGCAGGCAAACTCCCACAAAACCCTAAAAGACTTAAAAGTCGGTACTAAAGGCATCGTTACCCAATACCAAAAAAGCTGCAACAAACACCAGAAAGGCTATCGGCGCAAACTCCTAGCAATGGGCCTAACTCCAGGAACGGAATTTACCGTCACCAGAGTTGCCCCCCTGGGGGATCCAGTAGAAATAATGGTGCGCGGTTTTAAATTGAGCTTGCGCAAAGAAGAAGCCGACTCTTTAGGAGTACAAAGTTTGTAGTAACGACTTTAGTCGTTGTTCGTAGCAATCACAGAGCGCGATCGCGACGAACAATCGCGCTCCGCGATTACTAGGAACTATCAGGTCATTTACTGAAGGAAAAAGAAAATGAAACAAACTATAGCCCTCATCGGCAACCCTAACAGCGGCAAAACCACGCTATTTAACGCCTTCACCGGTTCCAACCAGCGGACGGGTAATTGGCCTGGGGTGACGGTAGAGCGCAAAGAAGGTAAATATAGTTACGACGGTAAAAATGTCACCGCCGTAGATCTGCCGGGAGTCTATGCTCTGGATGCGGAAGACGAAGGCACGGGGCTCGACGAACTGGTGGCGCGAGATTATTTGCTTTCGGGAGAAGCGGATTTAGTAGTTAATATAGTCGATGCCTCGAATCTGGAGCGGAACTTATATCTAACTACGCAAGTCGTGGAAATGCGCCTGCCGACTATCGTTGCCCTGAATATGATGGATGTGGCGAAGAACAACGGGGTTGAAATCGATCTAGAATTGCTCTCGGAACGTCTCGGGTGTCAGATAATCCCCATCAGCGCGTCTCGGGGAGAAGGGATACCGGAACTAAAGCGGGCGATCGCCGAATGCTTTGCCGACCCGAAAATTCCGCCGACCTACGTTGCCTATCCGGCAGCGGTGGAAGATGCCCTGGCAGAATTAGTACCGTTAGTTCGAGAACGCCAGCAGAATAAAACGGTGGAGCCCCGATGGACTGCTTTAAAACTTTTGGAGTACGAAGATGAAGTTGCTCCCGAACTGCAAGGGCAAGAATTAAACGAAATCGTAGTTAAAAATCGGCGCAAAATTCATCAGCAGCTAGAAGAAGATATAGATATTATTATTGCCGATAGCCGCTACAGTTTTATTCACAATCTAACATTAGGAGCGGTAAAACGTTCTACAGAAATTGGCAGCCAAACTTCCGATAAAATAGATCGGATTTTGTTGAACCGTTGGGCGGGGATTCCCATATTCTTTGGGGTGATGTATTTGATGTTTTTAATATCAATTAATGTCGGCGGGGCCTTTATCGATTTCTTCGATATTGCTGTGGGTATCGTCTTTGTAGAGGCTCCAGCGCATTTTTTGGAGAACGTTAATACTCCCGGATGGTTAATCGGATTGATAACATCTGCTGGCGGTGGCATCCAGACGACGGCTACCTTTATTCCTCAAATCGGGATGATGTTTATCATCCTCGCGATTTTGGAAGATTCGGGGTACATGGCAAGGGCCGCTTTTGTCATGGATCGGTTGATGCGGTTTGTGGGGTTGCCGGGTAAGTCTTTCGTGCCGATGTTGGTGGGGTTTGGCTGCAACGTGCCGGCGATTATGGCGGCGCGGACTTTGGAGAACAAGCACGATCGCACCCTGACGGTGATGATGAATCCTTTCATGTCTTGCAGCGCCCGACTGCCAATTTACGCCCTCTTTGCGGCGGCATTCTTCCCCAGAGGCGGACAAAATATGGTTTTCGGCCTCTATCTGTTGGGGATTTCCGCAGCGATTTTTACGGGTTTGGTGATGAAAAATACTTTGTTGCAAGGGGAAGCGTCGCCCTTCGTGATGGAATTGCCACCCTATCACCTTCCCAACGCTAAAGGAGTGCTGTTGCGAGGGTGGGACCGGTTGAAAGCTTTTATTAAAAAGGCGGGTAGGATGATTGTAGTGATGGTTATCGTCTTGGGGTTGTTAAACTCGGTGGGTACCGACGGTTCTTTCGGTCGGGAAAATACCCAAAATTCGATTCTCAGCGCTACCAGCAGGGCTATTACTCCGGCCTTCGCACCGATGGGGATAACTCAGGAAAATTGGCCGGCCACTGTTGGTATCTTTACTGGAGTTTTTGCCAAAGAGGTGATGGTGGGTTCGTTGGATGCGCTCTACGGCGAATTGGCAGAAGAAGAAGCGGCAGCGGCGGGAGAGGTTCCAGAAGAAGAGGAGTTCTCTTTTTGGTCCGGCATTGGCGAGGCGTTTGCCAGCATTCCCGCTAATTTGGCAGATTTGACTAACCAAGTTTTGGATCCCATCGGCCTGAATATCGGCGAAGTGGGGGATATGGAAAGGGCAGCGGTAGAACAAGAGGTGGCTGTGGGCACTTTCGGCGAGATGGTGCGACGGTTTGACGGTTATGCGGGGGCTTTTGCTTATTTGTTGTTCGTGCTGTTATATTTCCCCTGCGTCTCTGCCACGGCGGCGGTTTACCGGGAGACTAATTTGGGCTGGACGGTGTTTGTGGGAGCGTGGACTACTGGTTTGGGTTATTGGGTGGCATCGCTGTTTTATCAGGCGGCTACTTTCTCGCGCCATCCAGTATCTTCTGTTGTTTGGATCGTCGGTAGCGGTTTGGTGATGGCCGGGGTTATTTTGGGCTTGCGGTTGAAGGCGATCGCTCCTGGGATAAAACGTCGGTGGGCTAATTGATAATTGCTGTTTTACGAACTTTCTATCGCGCTCATCGATTACTACGAACTGTAAGGAGGTAAAACTATGGAGGTAAATACGATTAATTTACAGGAAAATAACGAAGAACTTAACTTCCAGGAGGCGCGATCGCAACTACTGGAAGGGATAAAAATGGCTGCGGTGTTGAGCGTTTCGGCGGTTGCTTTTGTGACTGCCTTGGGGCTCTGGTTTGCCAATACTATTGAGGAGAAACCTCGAAACGATGTTGGGGAGGAGGAAGTGGAGGCGATCGCTCCTACTACTCCCAACTCGAATCTCGAAACTGCTCCACCTCAAACTTTGGCGAGTCCGGAGGTGGAGGTAACGGAGGAGGTTGTTGTTACCGGGCAAAAGATTGCTGACGCGCAACAGTTAGAGCGACTGCGGCAGCAATTGTTAGAGGCCATCGACGGAAGTTGGCAAATACCCCTTAGGGCTACTTCTGCTTATGTGGTAAGGGTGGATGAAACGGGGGCGATCGTCGGTTATAAACCTGCGAACCAGGCAGGGGTGGAGAATGAGGCCAATACTCCCTTGCCCCAGTTGCTAACTGCTAACAACCCGGCGGCGGGAGATAATCCTCAAGCAGATTTTGCCGAGTTTGAGGTCGTTTTTTCCGATACTGGGACCTTAGAGGTAAAGGCGAAGTAGTTGGGAACGATTTCCGGGCGGTCTGGAACGATTCCCGGGCGGTCTGGAACGATTCCCGTGCGGTCTGGAACGATTCCCGGGCGGTCTGGAACGATTCCCGGGCGGTCTGGAACG
>CAZSTZ010000130.1:12275-18229 GCA_964609515.1 uncultured bacterium
CCCGGGCGGTCTGGAACGATTCCCGGGCGGTCTGGAACGATTCCCGGGCGGTCTGATACAATTGGAAAGCGACAGGTCATCACCCACCGATAACCCAATTCCCTATTCCCTATTCCCCATTCCCCAAAATGATTTTAAGCGAGATTCAAAACTTTATCAAAGAGCAAGGCAAAACCTCAATTGCCGAACTAGAAATAAAATTTAAAATAGATAGCAGCGCCCTAAAAGGAATGCTCGAAAAACTGATTAGAAAAGGTCGAGTTAAAAAGATGGCCGAGGGGCAAAAATGCGGCGGTTGCAAAAGTTGCGCCCCAGAAGCTATGGAGTTTTACGAATGGGTGGGAGACTAGAAAACAGGGACGTTAAAATAGGGAATTAAGCGGAAAATCCCCCCCCACCCCTTATAAGGGTAGCGGAAAATCCCCCCCCACCCCTTATAAGGGTAGGTGTTTTAGAATGAAGCTAAGGGCGTGGGGACTGTGGGAGGATAAAACTAGGAAAAAGTTAATTTAAAAGTTGACAAAAAAAAAGGGCTATGCTAGGGTTTCTAAATCTATTTGTTTTAGCTGAAAATTAAGGTTCTCGATAATAAATAAGATGAAGAAGCCTAGAACTAAAGTTTTTTGGAAAAGACTGGTTGCAAGTTCCCTAGTCGGTGCATCTGTGGGAGTAGGGGGAGTGGGAGCGATCGCCTCGCCATTAGACTTCCCCCTAGAACTAGAACCAGAAGACGGCCTAGAGCAAGTAACATCAGTTTCCCAACTATCCGACATTCAACCCACAGACTGGGCATTCCAAGCATTACAATCTCTAGTAGAACGCTACGGTTGCATCGCCGGATATCCCGACGGCACTTATCGCGGCAACCGGGCCATGACCCGCTATGAATTTGCCGCCGGTTTAAACGCCTGCTTGGATCGCATCACCGAACTAATTGCGGCCTCCACGGCAAATTTAGCCAGCCGAGACGATCTGGCATTGTTACAACGACTCCAAGAAGAATTTGCCGCCGAACTCGCGGCCTTGCGAGGGCGAGTTGACCTTCTCGAAGCTCGTACTGCCGAATTAGAAGCAAATCAGTTTTCCACCACCACCACTCTCGGTGGCGAAGCTATCTTTGCTTTGGCCGATGCTTGGGGCGGCAGCACCGATGCCGAAACCGTACTCGGTTACAGAATTCGCTTGGAACTGAGTACCAGTTTCACCGGGGAAGACTTGCTCTTTGCCCGACTCCAGGCAGGGAATATTACTTCTTTCTCCAACTCTATTACACCGTCGGCCCGAGGAGATTTATTTTTCGCTGCCGGTCCTTTTGGAGAAGGGGGCGGCGGCGAGTTCGAGCTCGATGCCTTCAAGTACGAATTTCCTTTAGGGGAGAGAACCGTAGTTGCCTTGGTTGCTAACGCGGGGGCAGCCGATGACTTTGCCCCAACGATTAACCCTTTCCTTGACGGCGACGGCGGCAGCGGTTCCGTGTCAACTTTTGGGACTCGCCCTTCTATTTATTACCTCGTTGACGGTGCGGGCATCGGTCTGGCCCACCAGTTTAGCGATTCTTTGACTTTCAGTCTGGGTTATAAGGCAGCAGATGCGGCCAATCCCTCCCAAGGCGGCGGTTTGTTTAACGGTCCCTTTGCCGGTTTGGCCCAGCTAACTATAACTCCGAGCGATCGCTTTCAAATGGGTTTGACTTACATCCGTTACTACAACAATATTTTGGGCAGCGGCAGCAATGCGGGCAATATTGTGGATCCGGAGGCTTTCTTGCGCGCCACCGGTGTCGATGGGGAGGTATCGGCTAACGGCGATGCTTACGGTTTGGCGTTTTCCTGGCAGTTGAGCGATGGTTTTGCTTTGGGCGGTTGGGCGGGTTATACCAAACAAAACGTTCTCGCCGCCCCAGGAGGAAGCGGTGGCGGGGAACAGGATATCTGGAATTGGGCGGTAACTCTCGCTTTTCCCGATTTTCTTAAAGAGGGTAGCACTGCGGGTATTATCGTCGGTATGGAACCGTGGGTTACGGATGCGACTAACGGTTTGCCAGAAGACTCGGAGACTTCTCTCCACCTGGAAGCTTTTTACGAGTTTGCACTCAACGATTATATTGCCATTACCCCGGCTTTTATTTGGATTAGCAATGCTAACGATATCGAAGATAACGAAGATTTGTTTATCGGAGTAATTAGAACTACGTTTAGTTTCTAATTAAGTTCGTAGTAATCGCTTCAGCGATTGCCACTGAAATCGCGCTCCGCGATTACTACGAACGGCAAAAAATTAAAGAAATTTTAAGGATTAAAAGGCCGCCCCTGGGATATAATAATGGGGCAACAAATTAAGGCCGACATTTTGTCGGCAACCCATAGAGGAGGATGACCATAATGACAGCAACATCGGCAAACAATACCGGTCTTACCCCCACGGAGACGACGGGGACAAAAGTAGGTCAATTTTTGCAAGCTCATAACGAAATCGAGTTTGTTCTACCGGCCTTGGTGGGAATGATGATAACTAATAGATTGAGACTGCGATCTGCAACGGCATTATTAGTAAATTTAACGGTGGCAGGTTTGGTGCGGGAGGCGATCGAAGTTCTCAAACAGCAAGGGAACGCTACTCCGGTAGCAGATACAGAAACTACCAGCGAAGCCGAATCAATATATACTTTAGTTCATTCGGTGCCGGGTCGCATTAGGCTGCGGATGCCGAGGTTGGCGAGCGATCGCGATTATGCCAAGCGCTTAGAAGCTTTGTTAAACGCGGACGAGTACGTTCTGGGAGTCCGCGTCAACCGCACTGCGGCATCGATCGCCATCAGGTATCAAGTAGGGGTTTTGTCAGATTGGGAGTTGGGTATGCGGTTGACCAATATTGTTAACCAGGCAGAGTTCGAGGAACAGCAGTCGCCAGAAGTGGAAACCACGGTTGCAGAGTCGGAGGAAGAGTAATAGAAACTGTAGGTTGGGTGGAGTGAAACGGAACCCAACACCTATTATTTAGGAAGCTACTACAATTGTGTTGGGTTCCACGGAGGTCCGCACAACCTACGAACTACGAACTACGGACTTAATTCCATACAATACGATCGCGCAATGCAAACACTAGAAAAAAATACCAGGACATCCACCCCAAACATCGCCATAGTTCACGCCATCCCCGGGCGGATCCGATTTCGCGTGCCAAAGCTAAAAGGCGATAGTCGCCCCAACTGCGAACATTTGCAAAAACTATTAGAAGCAGATAGCACTATAACCAAAATTCGCATCAACCGCGTCGCCGCCTCCATCGTTATAGTTTATAAAAGCGGTGCCAAGTCGGAAGTGGAGGTGGGACAATATCTGGCAAATCTCATAAGAAACCAGGTTTCTGCGAGAAACCTGGTTTCTAGGAACGATAATGAAAACCCCGAACCTTCCGAAGAGGAAGAAGGGGAATGGTCGAGCTTGCAACTGCCGGTGGTGGCAACCCTACTGGGACTTTTGGGAGGACCGTTAAAAGTGCCGATACCAAATTCGGTAATGTTTGCCGCCTTGGGTGCTGCCGCCTTTCCAGTAATCAAAGGAGCGATCGCCAGTATCTTTGTAGAAAAGAAACTCAACATCGACTGCCTCGACTTTCTGGCATTGAGTCTGAGCGCCCTCCAAGGAAAAGTGCTAACTCCCGCCTTAGTTCTCACCCTTCACGAAATTGGCGATGTCATCAGGGAACAAACTGCCCGGGCGACCGATCGCCAAACGGCAAATTTATTAGACGCGATCGGGCGTTTCGCCTGGGTGGAACGGGACGGGGAAAAACAGCAAATCCCCAGCGACAAAGTAGAAAAAGGCGATACCGTCATCGTCTATCCCGGAGAACAAATACCCGTGGATGGGGAAGTATTGCGAGGAACGGCGGTTATCGACCAACAGCAACTCACCGGGGAGTCGATGCCAGTAGTGAGGGAAGCGGGAAGCATCGTCTATGCTTCGACCTTAGTGCGGTCCGGGCAAATTTATATCCGCAGCGATCGCGTCGGCAGTCAAACCCGGGCCGCAGCCAGCATCGAACTGTTGCAGAAAGCTCCGGTTTACGACACTCGCATGGCAAACTACGCCGCCGAAGTCGCGGATAAATTAATTTTGCCATCCCTAGTTTTAGCAAGTATCGTTCTCGCGACCACCCGCGACCCCGCCAGGGCGGCCTCGATACTCACCTTAGATTTCGTGACCGGCATTCGAGTTTCTATGCCCACGGCATTTCTGGGGGCGCTCAATCATACCACCAGACACGGCATTCTAGTTCGCAGCGGTCGAACATTGGAGTTGCTGGCAGAAGTCGATACTATTGTTTTCGATAAAACCGGCACTCTCACCGAGGGCGACGTGACCGTAGTAGGAGTGGAGACGGTGGCGGGGAGGATGGATGCGGACCGAGTTTTGGCTTTAGCGGCGACTGCAGAAAAGCGGATAACTCATCCAGTGGCGGAGGCGATCGCTCGTTATGCCAAAAAGAAAAAAGTAAAAATTGCCAAACGCGGGGAATGGAATTACGAAGTCGGTTTGGGCATCCGCGCCGAAATTGAAGGGGAGACGGTGTTGGTGGGTAGCGAGAGATTTTTGAGGGGGGAAGGAATAGATCTCGACTGTTGCTTCTATTCCGACGGTCCTTGTTTTCAGGAAACTTGCGATCGCCAGAACGAATGTCCGAAGATTCAGTGGTTGTCTTCTATTTATGTAGCTTGCAACGGAGAGTTTCAAGGGGCGATCCAGTATCGAGATCCCCTGCGCCCGGAAAGTTTGCCTTTGATAGCTCGCTTGCAGAAAGAATACGGCATGGAAGTTCACCTGCTGACGGGGGATAATCAAGTTAAAGCGCGGATGGTGGCGCAAGAGTTGAAAATTCCCGAGTCGCAAGTTCACGCCGAAGCATTCCCAGAGCAAAAAGCGGCGATCGTGCGGGAGTTGCATCGCAGCGGTAAGACGGTAGCTTTTGTGGGGGATGGGTTGAACGACTCGGTAGCTTTAGCTTATGCCGATGTGTCCGTTTCTTTTGAGAAGGGCTCGGAAGTGGCGCGGGAGACGGCGGATGTGGTGTTGATGAACGACGATCTATCGGGTTTGCTGGAGGCGATCGCTATTGCCAAGGAAACCAAAAACTTGATAGAACAGAATACAATGCTGGTTGCGGGCCCGAATCTGGTGGCTCTGGGACTGGCCTCGACGGTGGGCCTGCATCCTTTAATCGCAACTGCGGTCCATAACGGTAGCGCGATCGCTGCCGGTTTAAACAGTTTGCGGCCTCTGGTTCAGCATCAACTCGAAGGCAGTTAACAATTAACAACCGGTCAAGAAACCAGGTTTTGCCGAAATTACCTGGTTTCACCAGATACAAGAACAATTAACCAGAAAAAAGAGGTAATTTATGTCGTTAGTTCACTTGAAAAAATCTGTGATGACCGTTCATCTTCGAGAAATAGTCGAAGACGGTCCTTCTACTAATAAAGCCGCATTAGTGGGACTTGGCGCGATACTTTTAGGACCGTTGGTCTTGCCAACAGTTGCCAAAGGGGGAAGGGCGGTAACAAAAGCTGTTATTAAAACCGGTCTTTCTCTTAAGAGGCAAGAGGAAAAAGGCAAAAGGCAACAGTAAAAAATGTAGGTTGGGTGAAGTGAAACGGAACCCAACAGCAAAGATACAAATCTTCGCTGTTGGGTTCCACGGAGGTCCGCACAACCTACATTTGCCTTTTGCCTTTCTAATTACTGTTTATTGGCAGAGTAAAAATTAGAATTTAAGTTAGCCTTTTGTTCGGCTTCCGCTGCAAGTTCCGACTTAGCTTCCGCCACGATATCCCCAAGAACTTCTCCACTTTCGGCGATCGCTCCCTTCGTTTTTTCGTACAAAGACACGCCACCTTTAATTGTTGCTTTGGCCAGAGGTTTTAAGACAGGTAATAAGATGGGAGTTAAAACTAC
>CAZSTZ010000131.1:0-18065 GCA_964609515.1 uncultured bacterium
GGAGGCGACTAAACCAAGCTTTAATTCGCAGTCAAAAACAAAAAGCAAATTAAGGAGAAAATCGGAATGGAACCTCAAGATAAAGCAACAAAATCGCCAGAAGAGAAACCCTCTTTTTGGGAAAAACCTTTTATTAAATCCAGCCTGGAAGGAATGGGACAAACTATGGGTCAGGGCATAGGATTGCTGATATTGCCTTCCATTGCTCTAGTCTCAATTGTTGTTCTAATTGTAATGCCGATTACTTCCGGTATAACCGATATCGGCACAGTCGCCAGCGGTCCTGTTGGGGGCGTGTTACTGGGAGGAACTGCCGCCGCTGCATTAGCATTAGTAACAGAAACTCCTGTAGCAGTAGCAGTAGTTGCCGGTTTCTTTGTTTGGTGGCTCTGGAATACATTACTTTAGTTTGAAAGGTAAAATCAATGAATGTAATCGAACTCAAAAACATTTCCAAAAGCTTTAAAAAAAGGAAAGTCATAGATGAGGTTAACCTGACTATCCAGCGAGGAGAGTTTGTCGTCTTGCGCGGTGCCAATGGTTCGGGCAAGACAACTCTGCTTAACATTATCTTGGGTCTCCTCAAACCCGATCGCGGAGAAGTTAAACTCTTGGGTAGCTCCCCACAAGAACCCGAATCCAAATATCGCGTAGGAGTGGTACTGCAAAAAGTAACAGCCCCTAAAGAACTGAAGGTAAAGGAGTTGGTAAACTTATTCCGCAGCTATTACCCCAACCCCCTTTCCACTGAGGAGCTTTTAAAGAAAGTCAACCTTGAGGAAAAACATAACCTTTGGGCTTCTAAGCTTTCTGGAGGCGAAGGGCAACGACTTTATTTTGCTTTAGCCTTGGCGGGTAATCCAGACCTCTTAATTTTAGACGAGCCAACGAGGAACTTAGATACAGAAGGCTACTCAGATTTTTGGGAGCAAATCGAAGCTTGCAGAAAAAGCGGCATCACAGTTTTAATGGTTACGAACAATCAGTCTGACTGGGAAAAACTCAATCAATTAGCCACCCGTCTTATTACTCTAAAAGATGGCAGTCTTGAAGAAGAAGCAATTAACAGCGTAATAGCAGAAGAAGGCGGTGCAACTATTAACTTGAAAAAGACGGAGGATTATCAAAGGACGATCCTTGAGTGCAACAAAGCCATCGAGCTCGATCCTAAAGATGCCGATGCCCACAATAAGCGAGGTTTAGCCTACTATAATCTGGAGCAGTATCAAAAAGCCCAGGTTGATTACAACAAAGCGATCGAACTCAATCCCAGTTTTCCCGATGCCTACAACAATCGAGGTATTCTCCGCTACAAACTCGGAAAGTATCAAGAGGCGATGGGCGACTACAGCAAAGCAGCCGAACTCAATTCTAACTCAGGTGGCGATCGCAACAAAGCTGCAAAGCCTCGAT
This sequence comes from uncultured bacterium, assembly GCA_964609515.1. Taxonomy (GTDB): domain Bacteria; phylum Cyanobacteriota; class Cyanobacteriia; order Cyanobacteriales; family Microcoleaceae; genus CALKCV01. Next base: position 1,414 of record CAZSTZ010000131.1, read on the forward strand.
GGTTTAGCACCCTGTTTAGCCAAACTTGGGTTGAACTCATACAACTATTGAGAACCCCCGTTTATTTGGCGGCAGTTTTTCTCTTTCCCCTCTTGGTGCTTTTTTTACCAGATGATATCAAGCCGCAGGAATTAGTGCTTCTATTTTTTGCCGGCATTAACCTGTTAACCTTCGGCATCGATCGACTCGGCAGAAGGATAGCAGCAGAAAGGATTGAAGGTTGGCTCAAACTCTTGAGAGTAACGCCTCTTCCACCCGCAATATATTTAACCGCTAAAACAATTATGTCTTTGCTCGTTTTGGCGGTTATCCTTTCCCTAGTGTTATTCCTGGGGGGTAAGAACATGGATTTGTCCGAGGAGTTTTTAACAGCAGAATGGCCGAGGATTTTCTTGAGCTTAATTATCGGAATGATTCCCTTTGTTATTTTGGGACTGGCACTCGGCTATTTGTTCAAACCTAAAGCTGTAGATTCCATTATCGGTTTGTCTATTCCCGTAATTTTAGCTACCTGTGGTTTACCCCTACCAGTTCCTAAAGTTTATCTGGATTTACTGGCATTTTCTCCCTTTTATCACTACGGTCAGTTAGCCTTATGGTCGGCAGATTTAGACTACGACAGTCAACTTACGATTCATGTGATGTGGTTGCTTTGGGCTGGGTGCGTGTTTAGCTCCTTGGCAGTTTGGGCCTATCGACGCGATCGCGTTCTTGAGTAGGTGCAACAACTCTGTTATCTCCCAGAAGGCGATCGCTGGTGCGCGGTGCGCACCCTACGGGACTAGCTCCCCCCAACTCAGCGGGGGGCGGGGGGGGGATCGAACACATCCGCTGCTAACAAAGCTCTCGGAATCCGCTACTACATCTATACGACGGTCATTCGTTACTACGAACGGGCGATCGCCCGCATTCTACAGTAAATTAAGACGTTCAGTCGTTAGCTCTTCTCCGCAAATGGTTCTGAAAAGATAAGTAAAAAAGCCAGATTCTCCTCTGCCTCCAGAGCGTGACGGGCGCGGGCGGGCATGACGACAAAAGTACCCGCTTCCAAAGGAATCACCTCACCTTCCAACATCAGCTTTCCTTGCCCTGCCAGTACATGAACGGTAGCATTGCGAGGTGCAGTATGTTCCGAAATCTTCGTTCCTGCTGCCAGACATAACAGGGTATATTGAGCGCAACTATCTTTAAGTAGCACTTTTTTTGAAATACCCTCTTGGGGGTATTCGATCGAGTCTTTTATCTGTATAAAAGATGGTTGCATTTGTAAAACAGTAACGTTCATTTTCCGATCCTAAAATATGTAAAACGACCAAAAGTTTAAACAGCATAAAAAATTGAGGAAATGGGAAATAGAGAAAATCTGGGAACGCGTCAGTTTTCTCATCCACACAACTAATGCTGTTATCAATTAACAAAAAGCCACAAATTATTGGGAGAATTTCCAAGGTCACGCGTTCCCGAAATTCTTTCCCATTTCCCAGCTCGATAGAGGTTAATTATTTAAAGTGAGATTTAGCCTCTTCAAAAGCAGCGCTGAAGTCCTCCCAGGCACTTTCCGCACCCGCTTTGAGACTTTCCCAAGCATCGTCTCCAGAAGATTTAAGCTCTGCCAGCTTTTGCTGCATTGCATCTCGTTTGTTACTTAATGCCTCGATTTGCTTATTCAATTTCGCTTTGCTATCTGCTCCGGCTTGGTCTGCCTTTGCTTTCATTTCGTCTAGCTTGCTTCCCCAGTCTTGGAGTTTGGCTTCCATTTGACCTTGATATGCCTTTCTTTCTTCCATGTTTCCCTCTTAGCTAAGATTACGATCGCAAAACATACCGCGTCTCCGTATGAGTACGCTGGCACGTTAGCTTTTACTTAATGTTTGTCTAGTACGCGCCACGATTGGAGTATAAAAGTTTAACTCTTTTACTAGATCTGCCGTACTCACCCACTATCCTAGCATGACTTTTGAGGTTTGAGTGTGTTTTTTACAATTCTTGAACGTTGTTAACATTTTGCAACGCAGTCGAACCAAATTAAGGCAAAAAGTCTGGCGCGATCGCCCCACCAACAACCCATCCGCACTCGTCCGTTACAAAATCCGCTGCGTTCCAAAGCTCTCGGAATCCACTACTACATCTATACGACGGTCATTCGTTACTACAAACGAGCGATCGCCCCTCATCCATTATCTGTTGTCAGGAGCGATCGCTTCAAATTACTATATAAATCAACTCTAACTACTAAGGAGATATATTCTTGATATCCTCTTCCCCAAGGGTCCACTCCAGAAAACCGTTCCATAAATTCTTGCTCGTCTTTGAGGCCTCCCAACTCGAAAAAGCAAAACCCAAAAACACCACGCTACCCGCGATCGCCAGCAGAGGCAGATATTGGCGGCACAGATCCCGGCGCAAACGGGCCAAAGGTCTGCTCTGACGTCTCAAACTCTGTCCCATACTCAACTGTTTAATCGAAAAAGGATCTCGAACGTAATGGCCGCTCCAACTAATCACCAAATGGGAATGACAGTGGGGACAAGTAAATAAACCATTAAACATCTCTGCCGATGGTAAAGCGCTGGAGCGATTACAAATCGGACAAGTAACATAATGGCTTTTAAAAGTGGGAGTGTTCATAATTATTTTTCAGGAAAATTGCGATACAAACCTACGACCTATTGCGACCCCTTCAGGTCTAAAGCTAACGCAATAGGCCTTTCTTAATTTCTAGTCTAATCCAACTCTTGGCTTAACTACTTTTTTTGTGATAGAATTTTACATTTTCAAAAAATACCTACTGCTTCCTGTGGACTTATTCTAATTTTAAAGGGATAAAGTCCTTTTTCAAACTTCCGTCAAAAAACCCGATTTCCGAGAATCTCTCAGCTAGCTATTAGGGACTCGTGCAAAAATCAACTACCAATCTCTTGTAGGTTGGGTGCGAGCGAACCGGAGCCCGACACCGATATTTTATTAAATTGCAAGTCCCTTATCAACATCCTCCCCTTGCCACTGTCGCAAATCCTCCAGCCCCATACCATAAGTCAGGTTATATTGCAAGGGGGTTATCGTAATGTAATTATTGCGAATGGCTTGGACATCAGTAGGAAAATCATTTTTATCCCCAGCACTTCCTATTTCTTCTAACTCTTCCTCCAATAATTCTCCCGCCAGCCAATAATAAGTTTTTCCACGAGGATCCGCCCTTTTCTCAAAAATATCGATATAGCGACGGACTCCTTGACGAGCGATCGCCACCCCGGCAATCTCCCACTCCTTCACCGCCGGCACGTTAACATTAAGCAACATCGACTTTGGCAGTGGTTCCTTTTCCACTCGCTTCACCAGAGACCTAGCAAAATTCACCCCCCCTTCAAACTCCCGGGAAGTGTAATTTGCCAGACTAAAAGCAATACTGGGAATATTTTCGATCGCTCCTTCCATCGCCGCCGCCACCGTTCCCGAATAGAGAATATCCGTTCCCAAATTCGGCCCGTGGTTAATTCCCGACAAAACTAAATCCGGAGGCTCGTCCAACAACGCAAATAGGGCCAATTTAATGCAATCCGAAGGAGTACCAGAACAGGCCCAAGCCTTGACCGAACTCTCAAAAACAGATTCTACTATCTCTGCCCGGATCGGTTGGTGGAGAGTCAAGCCGTGGCCCGTAGCCGATCGCTCTCGATCCGGACAGACCACTGTTACCTCGTGGCCATCCGCTGCTAAACCGTTGGCCAGACTGCGCAGGCCCAAGGCGTAAATACCGTCGTCGTTACCGATTAAAATTCTCATAAGCAATTGGGGAATGGGGAATGGGGGAATGGGGAATTTTTGATTCTGGGGCGGTCTATATCCTTAAGCCCCCCGGACAAATAATACCAATTTAATAAAGTTTTGATTTAGGCCTTAATTCTTAAGCCCCCCTTGATAAGGGGGGTTTGGGGGGATCGATCTCTTTACTTTAACAAATTGGTATAAGAAGCTATTACGGCAATGGCAAATAGGAAATGCGATCGCTATATTCTCCTTCTATAGAAGCTAGTTTGGTTCTTTTTATTGTAACTGTTTTTGATAAATTGGGTCTAGGTTTTCATCCATCAAATAGTTGATTGGCATAAGATTCCCCTGACAATAGTCGTTCCTTTCTCAGTTGCCTAATTTTCTCTGAAATAGGAGGAGGATTTCGTTTCTGCTCTTCTCGCTTATGATGTCCCCACTCCAACCAATCTGCTATGTATTGAGTTACTTGTTTTTGGTTCTGGAGGTAATACAAAATAGTTGCATAGACCTGCTCTAAAGTTAATGATGAATAAGTTTGGGCGATGACTTCTGGTGACTTGTCTCGATAAATGTAATCGTACAAAATAGTTTCTATTCCCACTCTAGTTCCTTTTAATCTAATATCATTTGGAGCTAGAAAAATAAAGTAATCTGAAATTTTTTCCATCTTAGTTACCTTTACTTAATTAACAATTAATAATTAACAATTAAATTGACCGTCATTTTTTAATTTAGCAAACAAAGGGGCGGCGAAGCAGCTAAATTAAGTAGCAAATCTCCAGACTCCAGATACTAGAGAGACGGCCTGTGAAACCCGGCGCAAGCAGAAATTACCGGGTTTCTAAACTTGACCGGCTAGGCCGGGCCCGAAAAGCGTCTTCTGGGTTCGTGGTAGAGCCACTGGCAATTAACAATTAACAATTCCTCTATTGTATTATGGGTGGTGGGACCAAGCAAATCTAAAATATAAAAACAAAACCTAAAATCAAAATGACCGATATAGGGACTCAATTAAAAAAACTGGGTGAAGAAGCAACAGAAGCGATCGCCACCGCCGACAATCTCGACAAACTCGAACAACTGCGCGTCAGCTATCTGGGCAAAAAAGGCCAAGTATCCAAAATCTTAGGCACGATGGGCAAACTCGACCCCAAAGAACGGCCCAAAGTCGGAGCGATGGCCAACGAAGTAAAAGAAGCCATCCAAGGCAGTTTAGAACAAAAACGGGAGGCCCTGCAAAAAGCAGCCATCGAAGCCCAACTCCAGGCCGAAACCCTAGACGTCACCATGCCCGGAGTCTATCGGCCCCAAGGCCGCATCCACCCCCTCAACGGCATCATCGACACAGCCCTGGATATCTTCGTAGGTTTGGGCTATACCGCCTCATCGGGACCGGAAATCGAAAACGACTATTATAACTTCGAGGCCCTCAACACTCCCAAAGACCACCCGGCCAGGGATATGCAAGATACCTTCTATCTACCCGGCGAAAGACTATTACGAACCCACACTTCCCCGGTACAGATCCGCTACATGGAAAAAAACCAACCCCCCATCCGCGTAGTCGCCCCGGGTAGAGTCTATCGTCGCGATACCGTAGATGCCACCCACGCCGCAGTTTTCCATCAAATAGAACTGTTGGCGATCGACGAAGGGTTGAGCTTCAGCGACCTGAAGGGAACAATTAAAGAGTTCTTGCGACAAATGTTTGGAGACCTACCCATCCGCTTCCGCGCCAGTTACTTCCCTTTCACCGAACCATCGGCAGAAGTTGACTTAGAGTGGAAAGGAAAATGGCTCGAAGTATTAGGCTGCGGCATGGTAGATCCTAACGTGATGCAAGCAGTGGGTTACGACCCAGAAAAATATACCGGCTTTGCCGCAGGTTTTGGCGTCGAAAGGTTTGCAATGGTCTTGCACCAAATCGACGATATTCGCAGGGTGTATGCAAGCGATTTAAGGTTTTTGCAACAATTTTAATTTTTTTTTGGGAATGGGGAATTGGGAATTGCTAATTGGGTGCTTCATTTATACGTTTTGGAGATAAAAAAAATGAACCACAACCGTCGAAGGAATAAATCTTTAGCTTTGTTTGCTTTGGTAGCGACTCTGGTGGGGAGTATCGAGGGTGTGGGGGCGATCGCTACTGGCAACACGACAACCCTGGAGATAGCGCAGAATTTCGGCACTCTCTGTCAGCGAGTAGCGGACCCCCAAGGTTTAGTAGTTCACCAACGCCCCAGCCCCAATTCTCCAGTAGTAGGCAATCTAACATTTAACCAACAAGTTACCCTAGCAGATGGTAGAAATATCAGAGGCCCTGGAGGTCGAACTTGGACCCAAATTATATTTCCCACCCCCGGATATGTTGCCAGAGGCTTTCCCGGTAACGAAACAGCTTTGACAAACTGCGACGGTGGAGTACCTACCCCATCTCCAAATCCAGGTGGCGATATTAGTAGAAACCCATTATGCCGTCAAGTCGATCGCACGGCTGCCCCCAGAGGAGCAGTTGTTAGGGCGAATGCTTCCACAACTTCTACGCGGGTGGGAGGAGTGCCTACTGGGAACCAAGTTTTGCTAGTTCCCAATTATCGATTGATACCCGATATTAATGGAGAGAGACGCAATTGGGTAGAAATAACTTTTCCAGAGCGAGGCTTCATTTCCACCGGCACTTTGGTGATGTGTCGATAAGAGGCAATATCCAGAAACCCGGTTTTTTCATGCATACCGGGTTTCTTAATTCGGTGGAACAGGCAAGATGCCTGTTCTACGGGAAAAAAAAAGGGGGGTAGGTTTTCAAACCTACTCCCTTTTTTATCGGGCAGAAGCTAGGAATTATAAAGCTTGTAGGCTGCTGCCTGTTACCCTATTTCCGAACTCTTGCATGCATGCCTCTTAATAATCGAAGTCGCCACCCATGCCAGCACCAGCGCCTGCGCCTGCGCCTTCTTTTTCTGGTTTGTCAACCACGATGCACTCGGTGGTCAGCACCATGCCAGCAATAGAAGCAGCATTTTGCAGAGCAGAACGAGTTACCTTAGCGGGGTCAACAATACCGGCTTCAAACATATCCGCAAACTCGTTGTTGGAAGCGTTGAAACCGACGTTGAAATCTTTCTCTTTCACGCGCTCGGCGATAACCGCGCCGTTTTGACCGGCGTTCTCGGCGATCCGCTTCAGGGGAGCTAACAAAGCGCGGGCAACAATTAACGCGCCGGTCAGCTCTTCAGCTTTGAGCTTGTCGTTAGCCCAGGCTTCCAAACCGGGAGCTAGGTGAGCCAAAGTAGTTCCGCCACCGGGAACGATACCTTCTTCTACAGCAGCTTTAGTAGCGTTGATGGCATCTTCCAGACGCAGCTTGCGGTCTTTCATTTCGGTTTCGGTAGCAGCACCGACTTTAATCACCGCAACGCCACCGGCCAATTTAGCCAAGCGCTCTTGCAACTTCTCTTTGTCGTAGCTGGAGTCGCTTTCTTCCATCTGGCGACGAATTTGTTCGCAACGAGCTTTGACTGCTTTTTCGTGACCTTCGGCAACGATGGTGGTGTTGTCTTTGGTTAGGGTGATGCGGCGAGCTGTACCCAGCATTTCTAGCTTGGTATTGTCCAGCCTCAGACCGGCATCTTCGGTGATGACTTGACCGCCCGTGAGAACGGCGATATCTTCGAGCATGGCTTTGCGGCGATCGCCAAAACCGGGAGCTTTCACTGCAGCTACGTTCAACACGCCGCGCAAGCGGTTAACTACTAGAGTGGCAAGAGCTTCTTTCTCGATATCTTCGGCAAGAATTAACAAAGGTTTGCCGGAACGAGCTACTTGTTCTAACACGGGTACTAAATCTTGTACCAGAGCGATTTTCTTATCGGTGATTAACAAGTAGGGTTCTTCGAGAACGGCTTCCATCCGCTCCATGTCGGTAGCGAAGTAAGGAGAGATGTAGCCTTTGTCGAAGCGCATCCCTTCGGTGATTTCCAGTTCGGTAGTCATGGACTTCCCTTCTTCTAGGGAGATGACACCTTCTTTGCCCACTTTATCCATTGCTTCGGCAATCATTTGGCCGACTTCTTCGTCGTTACCCGCAGAGATGGTACCGACTTGAGCGATCGCCTTGGAGTCTTCTACTTGACGGGCGTGTTCGGCGATTTTCTCTACCAGATAGTGAGTGGCTTTGTCAATACCCCGCTTCAGAGCGATCGGGTTGGCACCTGCCGCAACGTTGCGCAATCCTTCTTTTACCATTGCGTGGGCTAATACCGTTGCAGTGGTGGTGCCGTCACCGGCGGCGTCGTTGGTTTTAGAAGCAGCTTGACGAATTAGAGAGACTCCCGTATTTTCTACATGGTCTTCTAGTTCGATTTCTTTAGCGATAGTTACGCCATCGTTGACGATTTGAGGAGCGCCGAATTTTTTCTCTAATACCACGTTACGGCCCTTGGGACCCAAGGTAACTGCTACAGCTTCGGCCAGGATGTCCATGCCCCGTTCGAGGGCGCGACGAGCGTTTTCGTTGTAGATGATTCGTTTAGCCATAGTTTTACTTCTTTCCTATTGTGAATTATTTGGTTGTTGGTTGTTGGTTGTTGGTTGTTGGGGACTTGCGGTTTAATAAAGTACCTGTTGGGTTGCGTTTCACTCCACCCAACCTACGATGGAGCTACTTTTGCATGCATGCCTTTTGGCTCTTGCCTATTACCCAACGATCGCCAAAATATCTTTTTCGGCTAAGAGGACGTATTCATCGCCACCGAGTTTGATGTCGGTACCTGCATATTTGGAGTAGAGAACTTTGTCCCCGACTTTAACTTCCATTTCGGAGCGAGAACCGTCATCGTTGCGCTTGCCGGGGCCGACGGATACTACTTCGCCTACTTGGGGTTTTTCTTTGGCGGTTTCTGGTAGAAGAATGCCGCCGGCGGTTTTTTCTTCAGACTCGCTGACTTTGACGAATACGCGCTCGCCTAATGGTTTTACTGTGGAAACGCTCAGAGTTACTGCTGCCATTCCTTTATTACCTCCTGATTTTTGATTTATTTTATGGCCCCCTATTTTGGGGATTGGCCTTCCGTTTTTTTGGGCCTTTTATTGGACCCTTGAGGCTTGACTAAAAAATTGAGACCTTGGTATAATTTAAGGTTGGTTCGTCTTAAATTTTCCCTCTTGGACTCGCTCTTTAGCACTCGCTCCTTATGAGTGCTAATTTAACTAAAGACAAAAAGCGATCGCAACTGGTTGGGGTGTAGTGGTTTCCGAACTTACCATTTCGGGAATGGGAAATGGATAATCGTTCCTTATCAATGGGAGTTACGCCCTAAAATCTTGACACTGAGGACAAAATCGGGGACAATTAGAAAGGCCAATATTAAATTCTAGTCCTAACTACTATGAAGGACAATAAAACTGGGACAACCGTTATAGAAGAAGCAACTAAAGAGGGCCTAAAACAAGAGTCCTTAGCTAATTGCGTTGAATCTCTGGGATTAAACCGCATCCAGCGTCATATTTTTATCTGCGCGGATCAAACGAAACCTAAATGTTGCGACCTTGAAGCGGGCCTAGAGGCCTGGGACTATCTCAAAAAACGTCTCAAAGAATTGAAACTAGATCGGGCCGATGCCGAAGGGGGGTGCGTCTATCGAACCAAGGCCAACTGTTTGCGAGCCTGCAACAAAGGGCCGATTATGCTTATTTATCCCGATGGGGTTTGGTATCATTCGACAACTCCAGAGGTCATCGAACGAATCATACAAGAACATTTAATTGGCTCTAAAATAGTAGAAGAATATGCCTTTGTCGTTCGTCCTTTGCCAGAAGCAAAATTGGATAAAGGGGGAGAAGCAGAGGATAAAAAAAGCGCTCGTTTAACCGAAATTAGCAGAAAAAATCAATAATGGAGAAGATTTGACTGAAACCTAAAATTTAGGCAACACGGTCAAATTTTTGAGATTATTAAAAGTAGTGGAGAACGAAAAAAAAAACGGTTTTTGTCAATTGTTAACGGTTAATTGTTCGTTGTTAGCTGAAGCATTGGCGTGCATCTCAATTTTGTCAAAACTAAAAAATCGAAGTGGAGCAATTAAGTATTGACAAGAGAAAATAGACAAAAAGCGTTTAACCTTTGGTTTTCTTAAAAATTGAGATGCACTTAAGCATTCTCCCAACAAAAATTAACTGTCAGGGTACATCTACTCAAGGCCGCCCCGAGCAAAAGGTGCGGTAAGATTGAGAATTAAATCTACAATCTAAACTATAAACTCAAAAAATAAAAACAGAGCCCGCTGAAGGTAGCGGGTGGTGCCTAATTAATGCCAGAAATAATTAGCTAGAAATTGATATGACAGAGACTAATGAGACCAACCAAAAACGACTAATGCTAGTCGATGACGATCCAAATCTAATACTGCTAGTTAAAGATTATTTAGAATTTCGCGGCTACGAGGTAACGAGTGCTTCAAACGGTGTAGAAGCCTTAGAAATTCTCGAAAAAGAGATTCCAGACCTAATCGTATGCGATGTAATGATGCCGGGGATGGATGGCTATACCCTAGTGCAACATATTAGAGAAAATCCCCGTACTAGCTGGATTCCAGTTTTATTTTTGTCGGCAAAAGGTCAAAGCCAAGATCGAGTTAAAGGCTTAAATACTGGGGCCGATGTTTATCTAGTAAAGCCATTTGAACCCGAGGAATTAGTGGCTCAAGTAGAATCCTCCCTCAAACAGGCATCCCGACTGATAGGCCATCAATCCGATAAAGTCAGTAGCGCTCCAACTATCAAGGTACGCCGCAACGTGGAATTAACTCCTACAGAATTAAAGGTAGTACAACTCGTGGCTCAAGGTAAGGCCAATCGAGAAATAGCCAAGACGATGGAAGTCAGCCAGCGGACAATAGAAAGCCACGTTAGCAATATGTTGGGTAAAACTGGCCTGCACAACCGCACCGAACTAGCTAGGTGGGCCATAGAAAGCAACATGGCTTAGTTGGTATGGCAGAAGGAATGGGGCATCTCCTAAAATCCGGCTCGGGCTCCTATACTTTTAATCTGTCGCTTATATTCTAATATTTTTTTGAGTACTCGTTAAGAGTACTCGTTATGAGTTGTGGATTTTGCATTCTTGAGATGCGCCCAAGGTAATGGTAATTATTATTAAATTTTTAGCTATAGTCGTCATAAAAGACCAGATTTAAAGCACCTAAGAGCTAAAACTGGCAGACATGACGACTGCTCTTTAGAGCCTAAAAATATATTTTCCAAAAAACTTTATTTGATTCCTTGGGAGGTCTTGCATTAACTAAAACTAACTTGCTAAGATAGAGGATTTAGATTAAATTAAAAAGAAATGTTAGACGATTATTTCTATGACTAGCTCAATGAACCGTCTGTCAATTTTTGTGGACGGAAACAATATGTTCTACGCGCAACAAAAAAATGGTTGGTTTTTCGATCCCCGGCGCGTTCTGGAATATTTTAAACACTGCCAACCCAATTTAAGACTGGTAAACGCTTTTTGGTACACTGGTTTAAAAGACCAACAAGACCAACGAGGTTTTCGAGACGCTTTAATTAGCTTAGGTTACACGGTTCGTACTAAAGTTCTCAAAGAATATTATGATGATGCCTCCGGGCGCTATTCTCAAAAAGCTAATTTAGACATTGAAATTGTCGTTGATATGTTTAATACAGTCGACCAATACGACCAAGTAGTTCTTTTTAGTGGAGATGGAGATTTCGAGCGCGCAATTGAATTATTACGCTCTAAAAATACCCATATAACTGTAGTATCAACTGAAGGCATGATTGCCAGAGAATTGAGAAATGCCACCGATCGCTATATCGACCTAAACGAGATTCGCGATTTTATTGAAAAGGTAGAATATTAAAGGAGAAGGCAAGAGGCAAGAGGCAATAGGCAAGAGTAGGCAATAGGCACTCTTTGGGGGAATTTCACAGTTTTTACCTACTTTCTGCGCGAATTTCTTACAACTCGTTTAGGATTGCTATAGACAATGTTTCCAATTGCTAATTGCCAATTGCCAATTCCCAAATTTAGGAGGATTCAATGAACGTTAACCAAGACAAAATCATTATTTTCGATACTACCCTTCGGGATGGAGAACAGTCTCCGGGGGCAACCTTAAATGAAGAAGAAAAACTGACTATCGCCCGTCAACTCGCCCGTCTGGGAGTGGATGTCATCGAAGCGGGTTTTCCTTATGCCAGTCCGGGGGATTTTAAAGCGGTACAAAAAATTGCCGCTACTGTAGGCACGGAAAATGGCCCCACTATTTGCGGTTTGGCAAGGGCTCGCAAGGAAGATATCGAGGCGGCAGGAAAGGCGATCGCCCCCGCCGCTAAAGGTCGCATCCATACTTTTCTCGCCACTTCCGACATTCACCTCGAATACAAACTCAAGAAAACTAGGCAGGATGTTTTGGCCATAGTGCCGGAAATGGTGGCTTATGCTAAATCTTTTACCGACGATGTAGAATTTTCCCCAGAAGATGCGGGACGTTCGGACCCGGAATTTCTCTATCAAGTCCTCGAATTGGCGATCGCTGCGGGTGCGACGACGGTTAATATTCCCGATACTGTCGGTTACACTACTCCGGGAGAATATGGAGCTTTAATTCGCGGCATTAAGGAAAACGTTCCCAATATCGACCGCGCTGTTATCTCGGTTCACGGACATAACGACCTCGGTTTGGCAGTGGCAAATTTCCTCGAAGCAGTCAAAAACGGCGCCCGCCAACTCGAATGTACTATTAACGGTATCGGCGAACGGGCGGGCAACGCTGCTTTGGAAGAGTTGGTAATGGCGCTTCACGTCCGCCGTCAATACTATAACCAGTTCTTCGATCGTCCGGCAGATTCGACGGAACCTTTGACTAATATCGATTTGCAGCAAATTTACAAAACTTCCCGTTTGGTTTCTAACCTCACGGGGATGTTGGTACAACCGAATAAGGCGATCGTCGGCGCTAATGCTTTCGCTCACGAGTCGGGCATCCACCAAGACGGCGTACTCAAACATAAGCTCACTTACGAAATTATGGATGCCGAGTCTATCGGTTTGACTAAAAATCAAATCGTTTTGGGCAAACTTTCGGGCCGTCACGCTTTCCAAACTCGCCTCCAAGAGTTGGGATACTCTCTTTCCGAAGATGACCTTAATAAGGCTTTTATTAAGTTTAAGGAACTGGGAGATAAAAAGAAAGAAGTCACCGACTTGGATTTGGAGTCGATTGTTAATAACGAAATTCAACAACCCCCAGAGTTGTTCCGCTTGGAGTTGGTGCAGGTAACTTGCGGCGATCGCTCTCGCCCGACGGCAACTGTTACTCTTCGGACTCCCACTGGGGAAGAGCTAACGGATGCGGCGATCGGTACCGGTCCTGTGGATGCGGTGTATAAGGCGATTAACCGGGTGGTCAACGTGCCTAACGAGTTAATCGAGTTTTCGGTACAGTCGGTAACTGCGGGTATCGACGCTCTGGGAGAGGTAACTATTCGCTTGCGACACGAAGGAAAGATATTTTCCGGTCACTCGGCTAATACCGATATTATCGTGGCATCGGCTCAAGCTTATGTTAACGCCCTGAACCGACTTTATTCTGCTTTGCACAACCAAAAAGCAACGACAGAAAAGAGCGATCGGCTTTCTGAAGCTGTAGCTATTAGTTAATAGCATTTTTTAATAAGAGGGTGGGTGGCTCTAAGCCTACCCTCTTAATTAATGGAAAAATCTTTATTTTGTCATTGCGAGGCGGCAGGAAAACTACTAAATCTGTTGGGAAAATCCTTAAATCAGCCGAAGCAATCTCTATTTAAGGCAAGAGGCAAGAGGCAAAAGGCAAAAGTAGATACAAAAAGAAATTTTCCGATTTTTTTCTACTTTTTGAATTATGACAATCCATTTAGGATTGCTATAACGATTAAACCAACAACTCTTACCCACCCCCCCTCGCTGCGGACAATTTTGAGCTTTATTATTCTTCCCTATTCCCCATTCCCAATTCCCAATTCCCCATGCAAAACGAAAGATTAGCTAAAGAACGAAAATTCCACGACGACTGGGCATCGACTATAGACGTTGACGGCATCAGAGTAGCGGATTATTTTGAAGCTTGTACCGCCCCAGAAAATCGATTTATCCTCAAACAAATGGGGGATATTACCGACAAATATTTATTAGATTTAGGTTGCGGCGCGGGAGAAAATAGCGTTTATTTTGCTAAAAAAGGGGCGCGGTGCGTGGCAAGCGATTATTCTCCGGGAATGGTGGAAGTGGCGGTTAAATTAGCTGAAACAAACGGAGTAAAAATAGAAGGGAAAGTTATGGATGCTATGGCATTAGAATTTCCCGATAATACTTTCGATTTTGTCTATGCTTCTAACCTCCTTCATCACTTACCAAATCCTAAATTAGCGATTAGGGAAATGCACCGAGTTCTCAAACCGGGCGGTAAGGCTTGTTTTTGGGATCCGTTGCGACATAATCCTATTATTAATGTCTATCGCCGTATTGCTACTAAGGTTAGAACTGAAGATGAGATGCCTTTGGATATTAATCTGGTCGATTTTGTTGAGTCTTTATATTCCGAGACAAATTACGATACTTTTTGGTTGGCGAGTTTGTGGATTTTTCTCCAGTTTTATTTAATCGAAAAAGTTGACCCAAATCAAGAGCGTTACTGGAAGAAAATTATTATGGAACAAGAAAGACTTAAACCGCTTTATTTGCGGTTGGAAAAGTTGGATGTTTTGTTGAAAAAATTGCCATTAATGAAGCGTTTTGCTTGGAACTTAGCTGTAGTTGCAACTAAGTAAAAAGAGGCCAAAAGCAATAATTTTTAAAGAACCAGAATAAAAGGAGAAGTAAAACATGGGACTAACTATTCACTATTCGCTAAAATACGCTGCCGATAATGTAGAAACAGTAAGAGAAAAAGTAAGTCAACTCTGCGAAATAGCCAAAGATTTACCTTTTGCTAAAGTCGGCGAAATAGAAGAAATAAATAGAGAAGATTACTTAACAGAAAACAATAATCTATCTGACTCTAAAAAGTGGTTAAAAGTGGTAGGTTGCAAGTACGTTTTTCCTAAGAACGAGTCTCCTTACCCAGTGGAACCAGAACGGGCGATCGCTTTTAATGTTTGGCCGGGGGAAGGATGCGAGTCGGCAACTTTTGGTTTAGCTTTTTATCCAATAGAAAACCAAAGCGATCGCTCTTTATGGTCGTGGTCGAGTTTTTGTAAAACTCAGTATGCCAGTAACCCGGAATTTGGCGGCATCGAAAATTTTGTTAAATGCCATTTATTGGTAATTAAAATTTTAGATGAAGCTCAAAATTTGGGCATTCTTGACAGCGTATCGGACGAGGGGGGTTATTGGGAAGAACGCAACCTTGAAGAGTTAATTTCTTGCGTGGGAGAATATAACGCTTTAATTGCTGCAGTAGTGGGAGGCATTCAAGATTTATTCGCCAATGCGGGCAAGGTAACATCTTATTCTCCTATCTCCGAGTTTCCTAATTTTGAATATTTGGAAGCAGAAGGAACTCAGCAGATGAATAATAAGGAAGAGTAGATAACGGGAACTGGAACAATTAACAATTGACAATTGGCAAAAAGCCTTAGATCCCCCTCCCGTCCCCCTTAAAAAGGGGGAGGCCAGAGGAATATTTTTTATTAAACGGGGGAGCCAGAGGAGTAATTTTTAGTTTTACTGGTTTTCTTCTTGCATTGCAGTGTACCCCTATTGAAATTTATGAGTTTATATAGCATCGTCGTTCAATGGTCTGATGAAGACGGACTTTTTCTAGTGACAATTCCCGAGTTTAGCGATCGCGTTATGATGCCTTGCGCCCACGGTAAAACTCGCTCTGAAGCTATTCTTAATGGAGAAGAAGTAATGGAAATGTATTTAGAAGCTTGGCAGGCAGAAGGAGAATCTCTTCGAGAACCCAACACGAAGAAGAGACGGGAGTAAGGTCACGCCCCGTCAATTTAGGCGCGGGGCGGAAAAACGACTCGGCGACTTCAGTCGCCGTGATGGGGGTCGTTAATGTATTCCAAAATCTTAGCAGTGCTAACCTTAAGCGTAGTGTCATAAAAATAGCTATGAGTCCATAAGCTAGGTAGTTTGCATAACTCAGGAAACTCTAGTCTCAACAGTCGATTTGGACCTGCCTTTTAAAGCTTTGACTATTTTGTGAATTGCTACTTTACTACCCATGCTCTACTAATATATGAACATGCAAAAAGTTCTATTTCTAACCCTTTTATTAACCAACCTTTTTCTGTTGCCACTTCTGACAAAATAGCTGCTAACCTTATTTTTACTTGGCCCACTAATACTTTCTTACGCATGCATGGGAATCCAAACTAAATGGACTTATGCCAAACCTACTGAACGATCGCCATGTCGGTATATTATTTGCTGATTTTTCATGTTGATAGATTGACATTTATCGACAAACCAATTATAAAAGAAGCATGACTAAAAAAACTAAGAAAAAAACTTCATATTATGGATGCCAACAGGTTTTATTGCATCCAGATAAAGACCTACGGGCCGTATTAGAATATTTGTGCGGTGAGGCCAATAAGGTGTTTAATTGTTCAGTTTATTATGCCCGACAAGTTTGGCTTAAAAAAAATCGATTTGTCACTAAAGGCGAGCTTTGCGGGCAGATGAAATGGAACAGACATTTTAATGCGATGTATGCTTCTAGTGCCCAACAAATATGCAACGGCGTTGTTGAATCTTTTAGCAGTTTCAGAGAATTACTAAAGCTATTTTGGGAAGGCGACCTAGCCAATAAACCCAAACCACCTAACTATCGAAAACCGGGTTTATTTACCGTTTCTTATCC
>CAZSTZ010000132.1:0-5678 GCA_964609515.1 uncultured bacterium
GTTTTTTTGCTTTTTAAAAACTTCCTTTTGAGAAAATTGCAAGCCCATTTATGAGTTCTAAACCCGAGATAAAACGGACAGCAAGGAACTACTAATTTATCTGCTTTTATCTGAGGCAAAGCATCGCTGCCGACGATTTTAGTTTCGGGAATGCCCAAAACTTTTAAAGTTTCTCTTTGATAGGGTTTTTCAAAGTCGTTAAAGACGAATTTATCGATGGTTTCCAAATCTATCCCGCTTCGGCGCAACAATTCAATCCTGGGAAGCACGTCAAACATCCAATGGTAATAGGCAATAATAGCCCATCTTACCGACAAAAAAGCTACGGTTCCATTCAGTTTATTTACTGGAGGTAATTTAGCAGACATAATCACCTCTCCACAACCGGTGGAAATATCTGTTACTAATTGATTGTTTGAAGTAATTATGCTGCTGTGGAAGGCGTCGGCAAAAGCCCTTCCATTTGGCACTATGGCAACAAATAGTTCTTGGGAATTAAGTTTTTTGCGTTGGAAACGACGATGAATTTTGTTATGAATTGTTTTCGATGGCAATAAGTTGATTTTGCTGGGAGGATGGACGACAGTTCGAGTTATTTTTTTGTCCGATTTAGAGTCAATAGCCCAACCGTCTTTTAGTTGCAAAAATTCTCGGATTAAGCTACCGGGAATGTCTAGTTGGTCGAGGATGATTTGACCTTTTAACTTGCCTTGTAGATAAAGAGAGCGCTTAATTGCGTAGTAAGAATGATAGAAATCTGGTTGTATTTTTAAGGCTTCGAGAAAAGAGATAATGGCTCGATTCCACTCGTTCTTTTTAAGATATATTCCTCCTAACTGATGGTAAGAAATATAGCTGTTTGAGTTGATTTCTATTGCTTTTTTAAAATAATCTCTAGCTGAATCTAATTTACCTTGTTTAACTAAAACTTCTGCTATTTCATAGCAAATTGCAGCAGAACTAGGGTTTAACTTAAGTTCTTGTTGATAGGAATTTATTACTTCCTCCCATCTTTCTAAATTAGCAAAAACTTTTCCCAAATATAAATGAGAACCTAAACCTTTGGGGTTGATTTTAATAGCTAGGCTGTAACTCGATATGGCTAAAAACCACTTTTCTTGCCGTCTATAAACTTCTCCTAAATTATGGTAAGCATCAGATAAATTAGGGTCTAATTTTAGGGCTTGGATGTAAGAGGCGATCGCTTCTTCTTCCCTACCTTGTTTTAACATTTCATTTCCGAGAATTAAACATTCTCGTGCCAGGTTTGAATTTGAGCGCATCAGCGATGAATTGATAGAATAAACACTAGATTTTTCCATGTTTTTTTGCTATTTCTATTAACTCTTCCATGTTGTAATCCTCTAAATTAACCGGTATAACTGTGGCTTTCCGAGAATCCAAAGCTAAATCGCGACAAAAAGTTCTAGTAACCGCAGAGACCTGGTGGTTTTTGAATAAAATAAATAGGAGTTGCGGACGTTTTAAATCGTAGTAATTAGCTAAAAATTTGGGAATCATTCTTTGCTGATATGCAACGATAAAAATATCCGCCATGAGGCTGCAATTAATTAAATCGAACAATTTTTCATCGCTTTCGCCAATTATGCAAGTACAATTTTCAAGATTACTAAATAAGCTAAATTTTTCTGTTTCGTAAGAGTGGCTGAGGTCGAGAATTTGTTGAGTCTGTTTTGGTGTTAATTTGATTTTATCGAGATTATCTCTAATAAAATCAAAACTGCGTTGGTAGCCATCGGAAAAAACACAGGTAGAGAAATTTTGTTTGCCAAAACCCGAGATAAAATCTAGGGCAAAGCGGTAATAATCATCGGGTTCTATTAGTTCGTGGCTATCGATAAACCAATCGAGTTCGTCTAATTGTTGGCTAGTTTTCCGGCTTTCAGTTCTTAAGACTTTCATAGATTTAATAAAATCGCCCCAAGGAGTTTTTATCGAAGCCAAATCTCCTGCCCTTATATGAATTAATAATTTTAGCTTATCCGGCGTAAAATAGTTAGTTAGATTTCGAGAATTTTTATTGACCTCAAAATAGATTTTTCTCAAACTAAGATTATCTTGATAACCAGGTATTTCTGAATTTATTAATAATAACAGTTTTTCCCTAAATTCCGATACTCCTTGTAAGTTAAATATAACTATTAGTTTATTTTTGTTGCCGGGATATTGCAGGACGAGTTCTTCGCAACATTGCTGCAATTTTTGAACGTTATCAATCGCATTTAAGTTAATTTTTTCTCGTTCTAAGTCCAAGCAAAAAAAATCGCAATCGGATAGATTGATGTTTTTCGCATTCAGTTGCCAATATTGATTAAAGCCTAAAAAGTTATAGATTTCCTGAGAACTGCGATGGCTGCTGAAGTCGGTATGAATATATTGATAACTCAGACATAAACCTAATTTATAAAAAATTGTAAATTGGATGAGTTGGTCTGTAAATCCTGCTCCATAAACTGGCAAAACTGTAAAGTAAATTCTTCTATCTGATGGATTAAATTTATTGCTAACAACTGGTTTTAACTGACTTTTTTTGTGTAAAGCAGTATCGAATTGTTGGCGAAACAAAAATTTATTTGGTTGCAAGGCAACGGCACGAAAATAGGCGGCTATTGCTAGTTGTAACTCTTGTTTTTTACTAAAAGCTTCCCCTAAGTTATAGTGAAACCAAGGGAATTTAGGATTGAGTTCGATGCCACGGCGAAGGAGGGCGATCGCTCTATCTATTTCTCCTTTTTTGATGAGGATATCTGTTAATTGTTTGCGAACTTTCAAGTTTTGGGGATTGCGATCGAGTATTTCTTGATAAAAACTAATTGCTCGTTCGATTCCTATATCTGGTTCGATAATTAATGCTTGTCTCCAACATTCTATTGCCAAATCTTCCCGGTTTAGCTGTTGCCATAGCCTCGCTAAATTCCGATAATAACCGGCAAAATTTGGTTCGAGTTTCAGGGCTTTTTGAAAATAGTTTATTGCCTCCTCCCACTGTTGTTTTTTGGCGTACAAACTGCCCAGGTTGGCATAAGCTTTGGCAAAGTTGGGGTCCATGGCGATGGCCTTAGCATACCAAGATAAAGCTAATTCTATTTCGCCTTTAGACTTCATTACATTGCCCAAAGTTTTACACGCTGATGCCAACTTGGGTTCGATTTTTAAAGCTTTTAAACAAGCTGCTTCTGCCTCATCTAATTTCCCGTGACTTAAATAAGTTTCTGCCTCTTGGTTTAACTCTTCTGCACTCGATTTTAAAGACATTTTAATCTTGTTAGTAGTAATCGCTTTAGCGATTTTAATCGTTAATTATCTAAAACCAATTAAACTTAATCCCCAGAAAGTCTTCTAACCGTTGATTGTGAGGTTGGAAGAAATCGCTTAAAATTTTTCTTGTGGATTCATCGATAGGTTGATAATAACCCGGATTTAACTTTTTGTACTCTGAAAGTTTATGTTCGGGCAAACCTAAAAAGTCGAATACTTGCTTCATAGTAACAGCGGGCCCTTGATAAAGGTCTTCGCCTCTGAGAATTAAAAATTGTTCTCTGGGGAAGATTTCCATCCATTTTTGCAGAAATTCGACATAAATGCCCCGCCCGAGATAACTTTTTTGTTCCCGCCAATAATTTTTATCTCCTACTGGTAGATGGGGAGTTTGCTTGAGTAGTTTTATTTCCTCATTCATGGCGGTTTCAAAAGAGCGATTTTCTCTTTTGAGTCGCTGCCAGTGATAGTATTGAGAGATGGCGCGATCGACTGGATTTCTTAAGATAACTAACAGCTTGACATTTGGCAAAAATTGGTAAATTCTCGATGCGCTTTGCCAGTTTTCTAAATAGTTAGGAGTTGCTTCTCCAGTCAGATAATTTACCGATTTAGGAATGGGGGGAAAATGTGCTAAATACCAAGGTATTCCTTTATCAAAATCTCGATACCAAAAATGGATTTCTTTCTTAATTGCTGGCAGAATTTGGGGATGTTGGGCCATATAATTTTCCAGAGAAGTCGTACCGCTTTTTTGAGCGCCGATAATGATAAAGTCCGGGCCCGATGACTGTGGGAAAATCCAATGTTTTTCGACAAATTCTGGGTGGGATTTTTGAGTTTTATTATAACAGGCTTTTTGATAAGATTTAATTGCTCCTTGAATTTTGCCTTTGGCGGTCAAAATTTCGGCTAAATTTACATAACACCAGACCCTATCTGGGTTTCGTTTGGTGGCGCGACGATAAAATTTTAAGAGTTTCTGAATTTTACCTTGTTTAATAATAGAGTTCCAGACAGAATAATTGGTAAACCAAGGATATTCTGGTTCTAGTTCTATCGCTTTTAGGTAAGCGGCGACTGCTTCATCTAAGGTTTCGAGTTGGTGGATTAAAACGTTGCCTAAAAGACAGTAAGCATAAGAAGAATTAGGGTTAATAGCAATTTCTTGACGGTAAGCGGCGGCGGCTTCATTCCAGCTAGATTGTTTGCGGAAAGCATTGCCTAATTGCCGGTAAGAACCACAGAAGTTTGGGTTAATTTTTATCGCTTTTTGATAGCAGGTAATTGCTTCGTTTAGGTTGCCTTTTTCTTGCAGAGCATCTCCTAAGTTTTTTTGAAATAAGTCATTATCTGGTTTCAGTTTAACCGCCATGTCGTAAGCAGCGATCGCTCGTTCTAATTGTTGTTTTTTTCTCAAAGCATCTCCTAAATTTTTGTAAAATAAAGCCTCTTTAGGATTGAGATTAATTAACCGCAAAAACATGGCGATCGCTTCTTCTAATTCTCCCATTTCTAACAACAAATTACCTAATTTTTGGTAAGCCGACGATAAATTACTATCTAATTTAAGCGCAAAACGGTAATAAGAAACGGCCTCTTCCGTCCGTTCTAATTCTAACAAATTATCTGCCAGATTCAGATAATCTGCCGCAGTAGTTTTTTCCGGTTCTAACGCTATGGCCCGCTGCCAGCATTCTACCATCGGTTCTGGCTTTCCCATCTGTTGCCATACCTTGCCTAAATTGCGGTAAAAACCTGCAAAATTGGGGTCGATATTAAGAGCATTTTGATATGAACTAATAGCTAATTCCCATTGCTTTTCTCTGGCATAAATGCTGCCGAGATTGGCATAAACTGCGGCTAAATGAGGGTTGAGTTTTAGAGAGCGATCGTACCAATATTTAGCAGCAGCAATTTGACCGTTAGCCTGCATTATATCTCCCATCAATTTGCAGGTTTTTGCCGATTTAGGTTGCCGATTTAATGCTTTTAAACAAGCAATTTTCGCTTCTAATAACTTACCTTCAGTTAAGAATTGTTTAGCAATTGAATAAAAATCAATTTCTGACATTTTTTAATAATTTATAAATGCAACTTAAACCATTATTATTGTTTTGGGATAACTTGTCAACCGTAGGGTGCGCCTTGCGCACCTTACAAAACTTGTCAACCGTAGGGTGCGCATTGCGCACCTTACTGAATAAAAATAAATTTCTGACATTTTTTAATAATTTATAAATGCAACTTAAACCATTATTATTGTTTTGGGATAACTTGTCAACCGTAGGGTGCGCCTTGCGCACCTTACTTGTCAACCGTAGAGTGCCCACTGCGCACCAGATATCATTTCCGAAACTGTTTTCAAACAATAACCCTTAGCCTTGAGACTTTTAATA
>CAZSTZ010000132.1:5778-18052 GCA_964609515.1 uncultured bacterium
TATCATTTCCGAAACTGTTTTCAAACAATAACCCTTAGCCTTGAGACTTTTAATAATAATAGATGTGGCCTCCACCGTCTGAAAACTAGCATCGTGTAACAAAATAATCGAGCCCGGTTTAACCATTTCTAAAACCCGGTTAGCAATTATCTCTGGGGTATCTTTTTTTCGATAATCCTCCCCATCAATATCCCACATAATTAGCGGTTTTTTCAGAGCAAAAATAAGGTCTAATAATAGCAAACATCTGCGTCCCCAGGGCGGTCTAAAAGGAATTTCTCCCGTTACGCCTAACTCTCGTAATAAGCGATCGCCCCCTTCAATCTCTGACTTAATTAATTCGGCAGAATCGCAAATTAAATCTACATGAGAATAGGAATGGTTGCCTAATTGATGTCCTCTAACTAAAGTTAATTTTACCAGTTCTGGATGTTTTTTAATCTCTTGTCCTACAAAAAAAAAGGTTGCTTTTACTTGGTGGCAGTCTAAAATATCGAGAATTTTTTCAGTGTAGGGCGGTTGGGGGCCGTCGTCGTAAGTTAAAGCGACAATTTTTTCTTCTGTATATGCCTTATTTATCCCAAAATATGCGCCTACTAAAGGCCCATAATTCCAACAAATATCCGGGTTAATTTCCAGGGCTTTTCGATAACTTTGAACTGCCTCATTTAACCGACCTAATTGTTGTAGGGCATCTCCCAATTTTTTGTGCAACCAATCGAGTTCTGGTTTCTGTTGCAAACCAATGCCATAAGCGGCAACTGCGGCTTCTAATTTTCCTTGTTTGACAAAGATATTGCCTAATTTATGATAAAGGTTCCAGATATCCGGTTGGAGTCGAAGGGCATGGCTGTAAGCATTTATGGCTTTATCTAATTCTCCTATTTGTTGAAATGCGTCTCCTAATTGACAATAAGACCAGGGAAAATTGGGGTTTAATTCTATAGATTTGCTTAAGCTAGCGATCGCCTCTTGTAACTTCCCTTTCTCTAACAAGCATTTCCCTAATTTTTGCCAAACAACCCATATATTCGGTTCGATTTCGACGGCTTTTTGATACCAATTTATAGCAGCTTCTAAGTCTTTTTTATCTACTAAAGTATCTCCTAAACTTTGGTAAGCAGCGAGCAAATTAGGATTTAAGGCTATCGCTTTTTCATAAGAGGCGATCGCCTCCGTTAATTTACCCTCTGCAGCCCAACTTTTTCCCGCTGCCAAATACTCTTTGGCAGTGGTTTCTTTCGTCTCGCTCAATTTCCAATTCTCCTATTAACTAACAGCTATAGCAATCCTCGAATTAATGAGGTACAGTTTTACGATCCCCCCTCGCCCCCCTTGGAAAGGGGGGAACCATTGAAAGTCCCCCTTTTTAAGGGGGATTTAGGGGGATCGCGATTGTACCTCACCAAACTGAGAAACGCTATAACCAACTGGGCAATTCCCGACGAGTTTTACAAGCTTCGGCAGCTTCTAAATGACCTTGTTTTTTCAGAATATATGCAATTTTATTATAAGCATCATTATAATCCGATTTAATCTTAACGGCTTTCGCAAAACAACCCAAAGCATCTTCCCACTTTTCTTGAAGTAGATAAGTCTGCCCCAATCCCCCATAAGTCCAGCAAATATTCGGTTTTATTTCTATGGCTTTTTGGTAGCTGGCAACAGCTTCATCTAGGGAGTTTTTTTGTTGCAGAATATCCCCTAATTTTTTATGCAGCCAATGGATTTTTGGTTTGAGATTAACGGCCTCGCGGTAGGTAGCAATTGCTTCTTCTAGCTTCTCTTGTTTTACTAAAACTTCCCCCAATTTGTCATAAATTTTGATTATATCTGGCTTTAATTGGAGAGCTTCTTTATAGCAATTTGCAGCATCTTCTAGTCTATCTTTTTGGGCGAGAGCATCTCCTAAAAAATCGTAAAACCAGGGAAAATTTGGTTTGAGTCTGATGGCGCGAATGCCGATGGCGATCGCCTCGTCTAATTCTCCTTTTTCCACTAGCATTTCCCCTAATTTTTGATAGACAATCCACAAACCCCGTCGGAGTAAAATTGTTTGTTTATAACAAGCGATCGCCTCGTCTATTTCCCCTTTTTGTTCGAGGGCATCTCCCAAATTTTTATGACTCCAGGGCATATTGGGCTCTAATTCTATAGCTTGACGAAATAGAGCGATCGCCTCCTCTAATTCCCCTTTATCTAAGAAGATTTTACCCAATTTATTATAACCAATTCCGCTTTCTGGTTCCAGTTCGATTGTTTTTTGATAGCAATTTTTAGCTTCCTCTAATTCATGTTCGATTACCAGACAATCTCCCAAATTTTGGTAAGCTTCGGATAAAGAAGGATTTAACTCAATAGCTTGGCGAAAACAGGCGATCGCCTCCTCCGTTTTCTCATCTTTTAACAAAGCATTCCCCAAGTTTAACTGTTCCGAAGCCTTTAATTCGGCATCTACCGCTTGCGCTTTTTCCCAATATTGATTCGCTAATTCTAGCTTGCCTAATTGATTGGCAACTTTAGCTAAATTGCGGTAAATTCCCGGCATTTTTGGTTGGATAGAAACAGCCTTTTCATAACAGGCGATCGCTGGAGACCAATCTTTTTGTTTCGCATACAAACTCCCCATATTTGCATAAACTTCCGCCCAATTTGGCTGTTGAGTTACAGCCTTAGCGTACCAATCTATAGCCTCTTCTATCTTGCCCATTGCCTGCAAAACATTCCCTAAAGTTTTACAAGCGAGGGCGTAATAAGGCACTTTTTCTAAAGCTTTCATGCAAGCTGCATAAGCCTCCTCTAATTCCCCTTTTTCTAACAGAGATTCGGCTTCTTGGTTTAAATTAAAAGCTACGGTTTCTGTAAATTCTATTACTTCCATATTTAACCTCTTTTTAAATTCATTTACACTTTTTGGTAAATGCGATTGCCCCTTAATTATGTTAGTTAATTATCCCAATTAAACTTCATGCCCAAATACTCCTCCAACCTTTGATTGTGAGGTTGGAAAAAATCGCTCAAACGCTGGCGCATCGACTCAGAAATAGGCGGATATTTTCCAGGATTAAAAGTTCTGTACTCCGGGAGGTGATGCACTGGTAAACCCAAAAAAGCAAAGACTTTTTCCATACTAGCAGCAGTATTTTGATAAAATTCTTCGCTCTTTAAAACCAACAGTTGTTCCCGAGGAAAAATCCTCAACCATTCTCGAACAAACTCTACATAAACTCCCCGGGCGAGATAATTTAACTCTTTTCGCCACACATCAATTTTACCTACAATTAGCTTTTCTAAATCCGAGTTAAAAACTTCTTCCATCTGCCGATTATCCCAATTTAATCTTATGTAATGGTGGTATTGAGAAACGGCGCGATCTACCGGATTTCTTAATAACAAAATTAATTTAATTTTAGGAAAAGCATTAAATAATCGCGATGGCGCTTCTCGATAATCAAAATAACTCGGACTAGCCTCCCCAGTCAGAAAATTTCCCTCTTCTGGAATGGGGGGAAAATGAGCTCTATACCAATCAACGGAACCGTTAAACTTCCACGACCAAAAATCCATTTCTTTTTTAATAGGCGGTATAATTCTGGGATGACCAATCAAATAACTATAAAGAGATGTAGTACCCCCTTTATTAACTCCAATAATTGCAAATTCTGGGCCGCGCAATTTACCTATTTCCCAATATTTTTTGACAAATTCGGGATTAGATTTCAGAGTTTGTTGGTAGCAAGCACTTTGATAATAAAGAGTCGCCTCTTCCACTTTTCCCTGTCGAGTTAAAACTTCCCCCACATTTAAGTAAGCCCAGAAAGATTGAGGATTATTGATTAGAAAATTCAGAAAAAAATCTTCTATTTCTGGTAACTTTTCTGCCCTTATCAAGGCTTCCCAACAAATGCCGTAAAACCACCACCGAAAGTCTGGTTCCATCTCGAAACCGCGACGGTAAGCATCGGCAGCTTCATCCCATTTTTGTTCTCTGGCGAGGTCAATTCCTAAATTATAATAAGACCAAAGAGTGGGATTATTATCTATTTGCTGCCGACGGGCAGCAATATCTCTTTCTAAATTATTTTTCTTCTCTACAACTTTCTCTAATTCCCCGATTATAGCAGGATTATTCGGTTGGATTTCTAAGGCTAGATTGTACAAAATAATTGCAGCTTTAATCTTATTTTCTTTAGCCAAACCTTTCCCAATTTCAAAGGCTAATTGAGGAGTATTTCTGAAAGTTTGTACTAATTTAAAGTAGGGCGAATCTGCCTCGGAATTTTGAACTATTTGACGATAATAATTAATAGTTGCTTCTAAATCTGAAGCGGCTATTTGCCCCAAAGCATCTCCTAATTTATGATAAATTTCTGGGGATTTTGGTTCTAAAATAACGGCTTTTAAAATAGCGGCAACTGCTTCGCGGTACTGTTGCAGTTTGAGTAAGGCATTTCCTAACTCGTAATAAGACCAAGCAAAATCGGGATTTAACTCCACGGCGCGACGGTAAACCCCCACTGCTTCTTGCCATTCTTGAAGTTCTATTAGAGCTTTTCCTAAGTTATAATAAGACCAGGAAAAATTGGGGTTTAATTCAATAGCCCGCCGATAAACTTCTGCTGTCTCTTGCCATTTTCCTAATTGAAATAACCCCTCTCCCAAATTGTGATAAAACCAAGAAGAATTAGGATTAAATTCGATCGCGCGACGGTAGCTTTCCACAGCAGATTCCCACTGCTGTTGTTTGGCATAAATGCTGCCCTGTTTGGCATGAGTTTCTGCTTCTTTGGGATTTGGTTTGGCGGTTGAGGACATATTTGGCAACGGATTTGGTAACGGATTTAACTGATGGGTTGTTGCTTGGAAATGGGTAATAGGCGGTGAGGAATTTAAAGTAGCGAATACTTTATTTATTAACAATTAACTACTAACAATAATCATAGCCATCCTCTTTCCCGCAATCCCTTGATATCTTCTTTAAATTCAGCCACATCGTAATGAATGCCGCGATTCGCTAGCAATGTTTGAAACTTTATTTGATTCATTCCTACTATTTTACTAGCTTTAGCCAAACTTATTTTTTCCTGTTGAAAAAGCATAATTGCTATTTCTAGCAAAAATTCCTTTTCTGACATCTCGCTTGCTTTTAAAATTTCATCGCTAATAACTAAGCTCATTTGTCCCTCCTGTCGTTGCTTATCTTTCCATTTTACCAGTTAAATTTCCTGCCCAGATATTTCTCCAACCTTTGATTGTGAGGTTGAAACAATTCCGATAAAGTCTGTCTGGTAGATTCATCTATAGGAGAATAGGAACCAGGGCAATATTTTCTGTATTGATTGATTTGATAATCTGGCAATTCCAAAAAATCGAAAACTTGCTTCATCGTTTCCTCTGGTTGTTCGTACATATCCTCGCTTTGTAGGATTAAAAATTGTTCTTTAGGAAATAATTTAATCCACTTTTTGAGGAAATAAAGGTACAGGCTAAAACTTAAATAACCCCTGGCTGGTTCTAACAATTTAACATTTGCTTTGGGGTTATTTTCTATTTTTTTAAGAATTGCCTGTTCTTTAGCAATTACTTCCTCTAAAGTTCTCTCTTCTTGTCCTTGTCGTTTGGCCATGTAGTAATGAGAAACTACCCGATCTATGGGATTTCTTAGAATAACAATTAGTTGAGTTTTCGGAAAGTAATTAAATAACCTTTTTGCCCCTTTCTCAAAGTACATATAATTCGGGCTAGCTTCCCCAGTTAAGAAGTTTTTGTCGGTAGGAATAGCTGGAAAATGAGCTAAATACCAATCGATTCCTTTATTAAAATGAGTATCGAAAAAATGTACTTCTTTCTGAATTGCTGGCAAGACCTGGGGATGGGTGCTGATATAGTTATAAAGTGACGAAGTGCCTCCTTTAATTGTTCCGATAATTATAAAGTTTGGTTCCCGCAATTCTTCTGAAGAGCGATCGCCTAATTCTGGATGAGACAAGCGGGTTTTATAGCTAATAGCTTTTTGGTAACAAACCCTGGCTTCTTCTATTTTATTGGTTTGGCTTAAAATGTTACCTAAATTGACGTAATGTTCCGCAAAATCTGGTTTTACTTTAATTGCTTGTCGATAACAATTTACTAGATCCTCTAACTGAGTTTCAGTTAATTTTAAGAGTTTAAAACTGTGAATTGCTCTTAGTTGATTGTAGGCTGGATAGAAATCTGGTTGTAATTCTATCCCTTTAATGTAACTAGCGATCGCCTCCTCCGATTCTCGTTTTTCTAATAAAGCATCTGCCAAATCTGTATAAAACCAAGGCAAATCTTGTTTTAATTTTATCGCTTTTTTGTAATTAGCGATCGCCTCATTTATTAACCCTATTTGTTTGAGCGCAAAACCCAATTGATAATAAGACCAATAGGATTGAGGGTTGGTTTTCAAATATTTTCGGTAGTTACTTGCCGCTGTATCCCAATTTTTTACTTTCATTAAAGCATCCCATAAAGTTTGGTAAAAGCTATAAGAGTCGGGATTTAAGTTAATAACATTTTGATAAGCATCTATAGCTTCTTCCCACCTAGAAAGTTGGCTTAACAAATTTCCTAATCTTTGATAAGTTTTGGGAAAATGTGGGTTCATTTCCACAGATTTTTGATAAGCTTCTACCGCTTCTTCCCACCGTTCTAGTTCTGTTAAAGCTTCTCCTAATTTATAATAAGACCAGGAAAAATTTGGGTTTATTTCTATAGCTTTTTGGTAAGCTTCCACCGCTTCTTCCCACTTTTTAAGTTGAGCTAATGCCTGCCCTAATTTGTGATACGACCAGGAAAAATTGGGGTTATTTTCGATCGCTTGACGGTAAGCAATAACGGCCTCGGGCCATTTTTGCTGTTGCGACATTTCTTCTCCCACTTCGTGATAATTCATTTTTTGATTTTTTACTAAAGGTTTCGTAGCAGGAATTTTAGTGTTTTAAATATAGAATGTCACCGACTTAAGCTTTATTTTGTCATTGCGAGGCGGTAAGAAAACGAGTTAACCTTTCGATCTAAGCGTTAAAATAGCCGAAGCAATCTCACCCTCACCACTAAGTTATGAGATTGCCACGGGGGGCTTAACGATTAAACATAAAACCTGATTCCGATCCACCCCCCCTCGCAATGACAACAGAAATTTTTTAGCTTAAGGTAGTGGCATTCCACTCTTCGTGTTTGTAGCCAACTTTACCAATTAAACTCCACCCCGAGATACTCCTCCAACCGCCGATTATAAGGTAAAAAATAATCGCTTAATTGCTGGCGGATCGACTCGTTAACAGGCGGGTAATAACCGGGATTTAATTTCTCGTATTCGGCAATTTTATAATCCGGCAACCTCAGAAAATCAAATACTTTTTTCATGGTATCGCCAGGGGCATCGTAAAAATCTTCGCTTTTCAAAATTAAAAATTGTTCCCGGGGAAAAACCGCCATCCACTTCTGGATAAACTCCACATACAAACCAAAGGTAACATAAGGCAGGTCGTTATGCCAGTAATCTTTTTCTTCTTTCTGCAATTTTTCTATTGAAGCGATCGCCCCTTCAAAAGAACGATTTTCTCTCTTTAACCTTACCTCGTGGTGGTAATGAGAAACTGCCCTATCGATGGGATTTCTCAAAAGCATAATTAACTTTACTTTCGGAAACATCTTAAATACTTGTTCCGCCCCATTTTTTACCCGAAAATAAGTCGGTGTCGCCTCCCCGGTGAGAAAGTTTTCGCCAGGAGGAATGGGGGGAAAATGGGACAAATACCAGTCCTTGCCTTTATCAAAATTCCCAGACCAAAAATAGATTTCTTTTTTGACTGCGGGCAATATTTGGGGATGTTTGCAGAGATAACTATAAAGAGAAGAAGTACCGCCCTTACCGACTCCAATAATCAGAAAATCGGGACCGCTTAAATTCTCGATGTTCCACTGTTTGTCTGCAAAGTTTGCATCTTTTTTAGCAGTTTGCAAATAACAGGCAGTTTGATAGCTAGTAATAGCTTTTTTAAGTTCGCCTTTTTGAGTTAAAATTTCTCCTAAATTGACGTAAGATAAAATCGAATCTTGGTTATTTTGAATAGTGGCATAGTACAAATTTAAAGCTTCTTCGAGTTTGCCGCAATTATCTAAGGTTTCCCAAAGATGATAATAAGACCAAGATAATTCCGGGTTGATTTCTATAGCTTTTAAATAAGCATTTGCAGCGGCTTCGGTTTTTTCTTGTAAAAATAAAGCATCTCCTAAAAACTGGTAAATCTCCCAGATTTCAGAGTCGAGTTCTAAAGCTTTTTCGTAACAAGCGATCGCCTCTTCTAACTCCCCGCTTTTAACTAAACTATTACCCAAATAAGCCCAAGCCCAATAATTACCAGAATTACCCTCCAAACAGTCTCGATATAAAGCCTCCGCTTCCTCCCATTTTCCTTTTTCTTGGCAGATATTCCACAAACAAAAATGAGGCCAATGGTTATCGGGTTGGAGGGCGATCGCCTGTCGATAATTAACCGCCGCCCCATCTATTTCTCCTCGCTGCTGGAGGGCATCCGCCAAACAACTATAAGATAAATAAAAATCCGGTTTAATCCCAATAGCCCGGCCATATTCCGCAATTCCCTCATCCCAGTTTTGCAGTTTAATTAAAGCATCTCCCAAATTGTTATGAGACCAATAAGAATTAGGATTAATTTTAAGCGCTTTGTTGTATTGATTAACTGCCTCTTCGGCGCGGTTTAATTTTAATAAAGCATCGGCGATATTGTGGTAGGCAAAATATAAATTAGGTTTGATGTTAATGGCGCGGTGGAAGGAAGCGATCGCCTCCTCAAACTTACTCAATCTAACTAAAACCTCTCCCAACTTATTGTGCCCCCAATAGGAATTAGGTTGAATTTGGATGGCATTTTCGTAAGCGGCGACGGCCTCATCAAACCTTTCTAATTCGACTAAAGCTTCCCCCAGTTTTTCGTAAGATAGATAAAAATTGGGATTGATATTAATCGCTTTATCCAAAGCGGCGGCGGCTTCCTCCCACCGTTGGAGTTCTAGGAAAACTTCCCCTAATTTATGATAAAACCAGGGAAAATTGGGATTTAATTCTAGTGCTTTTTCGAGAGTAGCGACGGCAGTGGATGGTTGTTTTTGTTGGCGGTAAATATCCGCTAATTTTTGATAAACGCCCCAGAGATTAGGTTGGAGTTCGAGAGTTTTTTGATAACAAGCGATCGCCCCTTCTAAGTCTCCTTTCTGTGTCAGAGTTTCTGCTAATAATTGATAAGTTTCGACCTTCTGAGGGTTTAACTCAATTTCCCGGCGATAGTTAGCTATTTGCGATTCTATTTCTGTCATAATACTCCTTTAATTATAGCAGTTCGATCCCCCCTAACCCCCCTTCTCAAGGGGGGAACTTTTAAAGTCCCCCTTCTCAAGGGGGGAACTTTTAAAGTCCCCCTTCTCAAGGGGGATTTAGGGGGATCGCTTATGTAATTCACGTCTATTTAGAAGGGCTATCTTCCCAATTAAAAGTCATTCCCAGATAATCTTCTAATTCCTGGTTATAAGGTTTGAAAAAATCGCTCAATTGTCTGCGACTAGACTCGCTAATATCCTCATAAGATCCAGAATTAAACTTCTTATAATTTTTAAGTTGATAATCTGGCAATTCTAAAAAGTTGAAAACCTCTTTCATAGTTGTTGCCGGATCGACATAAAAATCTTCGCTTTTTAAAATTAAAAATTGTTCTCTGGGGAAAATACTCATCCAATGTTTGAGAAACTCCACATAGAGACCATGAGTTATATAGCTGGAGGTATGATTCCAAGGGTTGCGATCGCTCATAAAATGTTCGATTTGAGCATTAATTACTTTTTCAAAAGAGCGACTTTCTCGATTCACTCTTGCCTCGTGATTGTAATGAGAAATAGTTCGAGATACTGGATTTCTCAAAACAGTAATTAACTTAATTTTTGGAAAAAAATCAAACAGTCGAGTTGGTACTTCCCAATTCCGAAGATAGACTGGAGTTGCTTCCCCAGTTAAAAATTTTTCTCCCTCTGGAATGGAGGGAAAATGAGCTAAATACCAATCAATTCCTTTAGCGAAATACATCGACCAAAAATTCACTTCTTTTCTAATAGCAGGTATCATTTGCGGATGTTTGGTCAGATAACTATAAAGAGAAGTAGTTCCCCCTTTAGTTATGCCAGTAATCAGAAAATCTACACCGCGATCGCTGGCTGAATGCTCCTGTTTTTTGAATAATTCGGGGTAAGATTTCATCATTTGTCCGTCGGCAACTTTTTGATAGCAAGCTATAGCTTCATCAATTCGTTCTTGTTGAGTTAAAATGTCTCCTAAATTTAAGTAATAGTAGAGAAAATTAGGTTTCTGTTCTATTTTTTGTTGATAAAACTGGACTGCTTTATCTAGCTTGCCCCACTTATCCAAGCGTTCCCATACTTGATAAGAAGACCACTCATTGTTGGGGTTTAATTGAATAGCATTTAGGTAGGCATTGGCAGCTTTATCCCATTCTTCTAGTCGAGTTAAAACTACTGCTAAATTGTAGTAATTCTGAGAAGATTTAGGATTTTTGTCAATAGCCAGCCGACACGCTTTTACTTCTCGTTCTAACTTTTGCTTGCTCTTTAATACTGTTCCTAATTCAGCATTAATCTGCCGATGGTTTGGTTTAATCTCTAGCCCGATATTGTAAAGCACGATCGCTCCATTAAATCGACCTATTTTAGTTAAAGCATTTCCTAAATATAAATAAAGTTTAGGATTTCTTGGCAAAAGCTCCCCCCTAGACTGAGTTTGTTGTGAGGATTGGTTCTGAATAGCCTGGCGATAATAACTAATTGTTTCATCCAAACCCGACTGAGTTCGCTGGGAGAAAACATTCCCTAATTCTCGCTGTATCCAAGGCATTTTTTGCAGTATATTTAGCGCGTTGAGATAGGCATAAATCGCTTCATCCCACCTTTTTAGTTTGGCAAAAACTTCTCCTAATTTGTGGTAAATTTCTCCATTTTTGGGATGGAGTTCGATTGAGTTTTGATAATAGGCGATCGCTTCCTCTACTTTTCCCAACTCAATTAAAGCTTCGGCTAATCTGTTCTCAGGGGAATAATAATTCGGCTTAATCTCCATCGCTTTGCGGTAGGCAACCGCCGCCTCATCCCACCTTTCCAGGTTAACTGCAGCAGAGCCTAAATTGTGGTAAGACCAATAAGAATTAGGATTAATTTTAATGGCTTTTTGATAATTAATAACTGCCTCCTCCCATTTTTTTAATTTACTAAATGCCTCTCCTAAATTGTGATGAGCAAAATATAAATTAGGCTTAGTTTCGATAGCGCGGTTAAAAGCAGCGATCGCCTCTTCAAACTCGTCTAAATTCATTAAAGCTTCTCCTAATTTATTCTCCCCCCAGTAGGATAAAGCTTTAATCTTACCAGCATTTTGATAGGTAGCAACCGCTGCCGACCAATTCTCTAATTTACTTAAAGCTTCTCCCAGTTTTTCATAAGAAGCATAAAAATCGGGATTTAGTTCAATTGCTTTTTCTAAAGCGATCGCCGCCTTTTGCCACTCTTGAAGTTCGAGCAATATCAAACCTAACTTGTGATAAAACCAGGAAAAATTAGGGTTTAATTCTATCGCTTTTTCGACAGTAGCGACGGCGGTGGATAGCTGTCCTTGTTGCCAGTAAATATCCGCTAATTTTTGATAAACTCCCCAGAGATTAGGCTGGAGTTCTATAGTTTTTTGATAGCAGGCGATCGCCCCTTCTAATTCTCCCTTGTCTGTCAGGGCCTCTGCTAATAATTGATAAACTTGAAAATCCTTCAAATTTTCCCATTCAAGATTGAATTTTTTGGCAACTCGATAAGCCATCCTGGCTTCTTGACTGTCAAATAATTCTACTTCATTAAATTCCTGGGGTTCTATAAATTTAGCCAGTGCCACAATTAGCTGATTTTTCTTGTTACCTTTAAAACTCTCCTTTTTCATTAATCTCCCCTTATGATTTTGGCAAAAATACTCGATTACTTCTTGGTAATAACTCAGAGGAATATCTGGGTTGAGAACCTTAAGAATATCCGGGTGATAATACCAGTCATCAAACTCAATTTGCAGGCATTTATAACCGTGGCTAGAAAGGAGTTTAAAAATAGCAAAGCGTCTATCTTCGACAAAGTTATGCTCGATACAAGCCAAAGCTGGATGCCATTTAGACAAATTGAAAGATTC
>CAZSTZ010000133.1:0-17852 GCA_964609515.1 uncultured bacterium
AATCCACAATTTGTCGTTTTTAGTAATTTGACAAAAAAAACTGGGGTGATGTTGGGTTTCGCTGTCGCGGAGCCCGACCTACATATAGCAGTTTTATTTGAGATAAAAAAGTTAGACGCTTTTTGGGAATGGGGAATGGGGAATGGGGAATGGAAAGAAGGTTCAGAAAAATTTTTGCTAGTAGTCAATAACCCTTAGTTGTTTACATCTGAGAGAGGAAATGCTATACTATTCGTCAATCCACAATTTGTCGTTTTTAGTAATTTGACAAAAAAAACTGGGGTGATGTTGGCTTGGGCTGTCGCTTCACCCAACCTACATCTGAGATTGCTATTTCTATTCCATGCCTCGTCTTACTTAAATTTGCCCCAAGCTTGACAAATTATCCTCCTTTCGCTATAATGCTTCTGAAACTCTTAACCAATCAACAACAAAAATAGCGAGGAAACTAGCAAATGTTAGAGAATAAAGAAGGTCAAAAAGTTCCCAGTGCAACTTTTAAAACCCGGGTTAACAACCAATGGGTTGACATCAAAACCGACGAACTTTTTACAGGCAAAACAGTAGTAGTTTTTGCCCTACCAGGAGCATTTACTCCCACTTGTTCCTCTTCCCACGTTCCCGGTTACAACGAATTAGCCCCAGTATTCAAAGAACACGGCGTCGATGACATTATTTGCATTTCTGTTAACGACGCTTTTGTAATGAATGAATGGGCCAAAGAACAAAATGCCAAAAATATCACTTTTATTCCCGATGGTAACGGCGAATTTACCGAACAAATGGGAATGCTAGTTGACAAAGAAGATTTAGGTTTTGGTAAGCGTTCTTGGCGCTATTCCATGTTAGTAAAAGATGGCGTCATCGAAAAGATGTTTATCGAACCGGAAGTACCCGGAGATCCTTTTGAAGTTTCCGATGCGGAAACCATGCTGGAATACATTAACCCAGATGCTAAAAAGCCCCTCTTAGTGGCTCTATTCTCAAAAGAAGGTTGTCCTTATTGCGCCCGCGCTAAAGCTGCTTTACAAGAACGAGGCATCGAATATGAAGAAATAGTCCTGGGCAAACAGGCAAGCAACCGTTCTTTACGAGCAGTTTCTGGTTCTCATACAGTTCCTCAAGTATTTATTGATGGAAAATTAATCGGAGATTCAGAAGCTCTCATGGAATATTTGGGAATGGGTAATGGGTAATAGGCAATAGGTAATAGGTAATGGGTAATTAGAAAGAACCTTGTAGTTTTATCCGCGATTCAGTAGGAG
Source organism: uncultured bacterium (assembly GCA_964609515.1). Lineage (GTDB taxonomy): Bacteria > Cyanobacteriota > Cyanobacteriia > Cyanobacteriales > Microcoleaceae > CALKCV01. Next base: position 1,266 of record CAZSTZ010000133.1, read on the forward strand.
ATTTTTGGGAACATTTTTACTGAAGCAAGCGTCTTGAGGGTGATTTTTTAATTGAGAATTACCCATTACCTATTACCAATAATTGAGTTAAATAAGTCAGTGGCTTCTCAGGGGCTAAAAAGCTAGATTCCGGAACCTGGTAAAATAGAGTTGTTGTATCAAGAGGCGATCGCTCAATTAACCGATGGAGAAAACAAATAAAAAAAGATTGGGTGCATCGAATCTTTGGAAATACAAAAAGTACGAGAAAATGGACAATAAAAAAATTACCAATTCCCCATTACCAATTCCCCATTCCCCAAACAAAAACCGATTTGCATTTTCCCTCGGCTTAGGAATAATCTCTGCTATTTTAACAGCAATGCCGGGAAATACAGCAGAAACTATTAAAGTTTCTTTCCCACCTTTTAACGTAGATTTATCCGTTGAATCTCTCGAAAACTTCGTCGAAACCGGAGAAGTAACTCCCGAATTAGCCTACTATGAAAACCAGCTAGATCCAGAAGAAAAAGAAAATTTGCGGCGAATTTTACGACAGCGCTTTGATGTCGATCCTAACATCGTTAAAAGTTTTACCGAAATTCCCCTGGGAGAAGAAGTAATGGAGCGTTTGGGTAAAATTATCCAAACTGCGGAGGGTCAAAACGGTAAGGAAGCATTGAGGATCGCTTTTAATCGAGCGGCAACTTCCCGAAAAGGTTTAACTCCTCTCAACTTGCTGCAACAATATCCAGGAGATATCCGCCTAGATCTCGAAAAGAGCGCCGAGCTTCTGGAAGAACTCTTAAGGCTGATAGTTCAAGATAACTTTATTTTGAAAGAAATTCAACAGCAGGCAACAGTTAGCAACAATGCCCCCCCGTTGAATCTTAATAATTTGCCCGATGTACGGACTCCGGGCAGATTTCGGTGGGAAAAACAAAGCTTTACTTTCAGAAACCCCAACCGCGATCGCGACTCAGAAATCGATTTATACTTGCCCCAAGTTCGTAGCGAAAAACAAATCCCAGTCATAATCATCTCTCACGGTTTCGCCTCAGACCGCAATACCTTCGCCTACCTTGCCGAACATCTCGCATCTCACGGTTTCGCGGTGGCGGTACCCGAACATATTGACAGCAATGCCGATAAGGTTAAGCGAATTTTTGCCGGTTTCGATGCCCCCGTGGAAGCGGACTCTTTTGTTAATCGACCTCTCGACCTTAAATATCTGCTCGACAAAATCGAACGGCGATACCAGTCCGATCCTCAGTGGCAAGGTAAGCTCAACCTAACTGAGGTAGGAGCGATCGGTCAATCTTTTGGCGGTTATACAGTTTTAGCCGCTGCCGGTGCGGAATTTACCACTAAAGAACGCTTAGAAAACAAGTGCAAATCGGACGATCCGAGCCTGATTTTTAATCTATCGCTGTTGCTTCAATGTCGGGCTCTGGAGGCAGACGCTTCCATTAATAATTTGCACGACGAAAGAATTGGTTCGGTAATTGCCATAAATCCCGTTACTAGCGGCGTTTTCGGACCGGAAGGCATGAGCAAACTTCAAGTGCCGACCCTGATAGTGGCGGGCACCGACGATATTTTCGCCCCAGCAGTGCCCGAACAAGTTCGCTCTTTTGCAGGTTTGACGATACCAGATAAGTATTTGGTGGTGACTAAACCCGGCACTCACTTCTCTTTTATTGGCACGGAACAAGAAGATGGAGCTTTGCCGGTGCCCCCAGAACTGATCGGTCCGGAACCGAAACTCGCCCAACCGTATATGCAGGCATTAAGTACCGCTTTCTTTAAGAGTTATCTTGAAGGGCGACGAGAATTTGAGGCTTATCTGAGCGAGTCCTATTTACAGTCCATCGCCCAAGAACCTTTTGTTTTCAATTTGGTTACGTCTTTTACGCCGGAACAAATAGAAAAAGCGATCGCTAATTCTATTCGTCGGCAGGAAGCTTTATTAGAGTGATAATTAAAATGAAGTTGGAGGGGGAACGAGCGATCGCTACAGCTACATCTAAAAACTAGAGCGATCGTTCCAGCTTCTATCCCCTTTCAGCCTCAGAAAAAAACAGAAACACCTAACCATTAATTCTCACCACAGCATCGTAATCGTTCTTAATCCGCTCCTCGTAACTGTTGCGACTCTCAGCATCTTTATCCCCATAAAAAAAGTTCAAAAGTACAAATCGAATCCCCGATGTTACCGGAGTAGCTTCGTGCATCAAAGAACCAGAAAAAATTATAGCGCTACCAGTATCCGGCTTGTACAAATGGGGAGCGTATTCGGGAAACCTTAAATATCCACCCTCATATTCTCCCACGTTCAAATTTAAACTCATAGCAAAGCGACGGTGAGCCGTTCCACCAGTAGTATTATCGCGGTGAGTTCTGAAAAAACCACCAAAACCACCGTCGTAACAAGCTATCTTATAGCGCTCTTGTCGAGTTATCTGATAATAATAAGCTTTTTTAATTTCTGGGGCAATTCGCGCCACAATAATTTTATTAAGAGTAGCTTGCAGTTGCGGCTCTTTAACAAAATGATCTCGCCTTCTTTTAGATTGGTAATCTATGTAAGCTACCGTTTTCTCCCCCACGCTTCGCATAAAACCAGAATCATCGTTACCTTTAGTATGCCAAACATTAATAAGTTCGCGACACAATTCTGGGGAAAGAACGTTAGGAATTAGCAAAACTGGCGCTTGCATGGTAATATGACGCGGTTCTTCCCGAGGCAGAGCTTTTAAATCTGTTAGTAGTTCTATAACCCATGTCGATACATTTTTTAAATTGTAAATTTTAACAATTCTCTGATTGCAATCTAGTAAAAAAGCAACGCGACTATAAATGGTTAAACTTGGCTCTTTACTATCGGCAAAACAAACTCCATATTGTTCGCTTACCTTTCGGTCAAGATCCGATAACAAAGCAAATGGAATGCCATATTTTTCTGCAAAAATCTTACGAGACTCTGGAGGATCTGGACTAATTCCATAAATTTGTACGTCGAACTCGTTCAAAGCAGGCATCAAGTTTCTAAAGTTACCAGCTATTTCTCGACAAGCTTCAATTTCATCGGATGCGTAAAAAAATAAAATACTCGGCTTTCCTGCTATCTTTGTAAGCTTAACATAACGATCCTCAGTATTTGGTATGGCAAAATTAGGAGCATGGTCTCCCACTGTTAAAGTTGTTGTCGATCGCAGCATAAGCAATTTTTCCAATTTGAGCAGCTACACCCTGGAGCGGGCGAGAGCGAAAGATCGAAATCGCTAGACGAAAGTTGTTTTCTTAAGTTTCCCGAACCGTTATTTGAGGAATTGGATAATTTATTTGTGTATTTAATTAGAAGCAAACCGAGGAAAACTAAGGTCGGTAATAGCTTAAAATTGACAATAATTGTTGTATTTCAGGAAAAAACGAATATGAATCGAAACTTTTTATCTCGTTCTCGGATTAATTCTTGCGGTCTGGCAGCAGCTCTTTTTTTGGGACTGAGTGCGGTTAACCTCGCTGCTTTTGTTCCCCAGGCGATCGCCCAAGAACAACAAACCAGAACCTTGAACGTTACCGGTCAGGGAACGGTAAGTATTCCTACTAGCATCAGCGTAGTACGTTTGGGCGTTCAAGCAGAAGGTAAAACCGCAGTAGAAGTCCAACAGGAAGTGGCGAGAAGATCTGCTGCCGTAGTAGAGCTGTTGCGATCGCGCAACGTCGAAAAATTAGAAACCACCGGTATTAGTCTCAATCCCGTTTATAACTACCAAAACGATCGGCAATTGCTAACCGGATACACTGCGATTAATACCGTTAGCTTTCGTCTCAGTACCACCGACACCGGTAAGTTGCTCGATGATGCGGTCAAGGCCGGGGCCAGTAGAATCGACGGTATTAGTTTCGTGGCCTCCGACGAGGCCATAGAGCGGGCCAGACAGCAAGCCCTACAACAGGCCACCCAAGATGCCCAAAAACAGGCCGATACCGTCTTAAGCGCTCTCAACCTTACTCGTCGCGGTATAGTCAGCATTTCAATTAACAGTGCCAGCGCCCCCATGCCTCAACCTTTGATGCGGGCCGCTTCTTTCCAAGCTGAATCTGCAACTACCCCCGTCATCGGAGGCGAGCAGGAAGTACGAGCTTCCGTCACTTTGGGAGTTAGTTATTAATTTACTTAGGGTTTGCCGAACTCACCAACGCGCTTTTTGCTAATTGCTAATTGCCAATTAAAAAACAAGCCCTACTTAACTTATGGGGGCCCCATGAATGGGGCCCCCTTTGTTTTGATGGAGTTTAGTTAGATTAAGAATATGAAATAAATTAGTAAAAATAATCATACTAAAGTTAGGAAAGCGATCGTCACCGTTAAACCTCTTAATTGCCTTGCAATTAACCCCAACACTCGATACAATTCTTAAAATACTTTTCATATTTATCCTCGGCAGTTAAAAATGGCCATAAAGTTTCTGGCAAAAATTAAAGCCCAGAAAGTAAAGGACCAAAAACTAGGGGAATAAAAAACAACAGTGAAAAAGCTTCGGTCCCCGAAAGTATTTTCAGAACCGAGCATGGGGACGATACCCCCTAAAAACTTGACTTACCTTGCCAAACAAAGGTCAAAGATTGTCAAGTCAAAAGGTATCTGCAAAATTTGAGACAGACATTAATCAAAGGAGGAGCGTAGTCAATGGGACTACCCTGGTACCGCGTACACACAGTCGTCCTGAACGATCCGGGGCGTTTAATTTCCGTACACCTAATGCACACAGCTCTAGTAGCTGGCTGGGCCGGATCGATGGCCCTGTACGAACTAGCAATTTACGATCCCAGCGATCCAATATTGAACCCAATGTGGCGTCAGGGAATGTTCGTGATGCCCTTCATGGCCAGACTAGGCGTCACCGAATCCTGGAACGGTTGGAGCGTCACCGGTGAAGTGGCCTCTAACCCGGGCCTCTGGTCTTTTGAAGGCGTAGCCGCAACCCACATCATCCTGTCAGGCCTGCTATTCCTAGCAGCCGTGTGGCACTGGGTTTTTTGGGACTTAGAACTATTCTTCGACCAACGTACAGGGGAACCCGCCCTAGACTTGCCAAAAATGTTTGGCATTCACTTATTCTTATCCGGTTTGCTCTGCTTTGGTTTTGGTGCCTTCCACCTAACAGGAGTATTTGGCCCCGGAATGTGGGTATCAGATCCTTACGGCCTCACAGGCAGTATCCAACCGGTAGCGCCATCGTGGGGTCCAGAAGGCTTTAACCCCTTCAACGCAGGGGGAATTGTCGCCCACCACATAGCAGCCGGAGTTGTAGGGATTATTGGCGGTTTATTCCACCTATCGGTACGACCGCCGGAACGACTCTACAGAGCCCTGCGGATGGGTAACATCGAAACCGTGCTATCCAGCAGTATTGCCGCCGTTTTCTTTGCCGCTTTCGTAGTAGCCGGTACCATGTGGTACGGCAGCGCGGCCACTCCCATAGAACTATTTGGCCCCACCCGCTATCAGTGGGATAGCGGTTACTTCCAAGAAGAAATCCAGCGTCGAGTCCAAACAAGTTTAGCCGAAGGAAAATCTCAATCGGAAGCTTGGTCGGAAATACCAGAAAAATTAGCCTTTTACGATTACGTCGGTAACAGCCCGGCCAAAGGTGGTTTGTTCCGCGTAGGCCCGATGAACAAAGGCGATGGTATCGCTCAAGGTTGGCAGGGCCACCCGGTGTTTAAAGATAAGAATGGCGAACAATTATTCGTGCGTCGTCTGCCCAACTTCTTTGAAACCTTCCCAGTAATCCTGACCGATCGCCAAGGTGTAGTTCGCGCCGATATTCCCTTCCGTCGCTCAGAGTCAAAATACAGCTTCGAGCAACAAGGCGTAACTGTTAGCTTCTACGGAGGCGAATTAGGCGGTCAAACCTTTACCAATCCAGCACAGGTAAAACAATATGCTCGTAAGGCCCAAGGTGGCGAGCCTTTTGAATTCGATCGCGAAACCTTAAACTCCGACGGGGTATTCCGTACCAGCACTCGCGGTTGGTTTACTTACGGCCACGCTTGTTTTGCTTTGCTGTTCTTCTTCGGTCATATCTGGCATGGATGCCGCACTCTCTTCCGAGATGTGTTTGCAGGTGTCGATCCAGACTTAGAAGAGCAGGTAGAATTTGGTCTCTTCCAGAAATTGGGTGACTTAAGTACCCGGAAACAGGAAGGTTAAAAAAACAGGCAAATTCTGGCAATTAACCTCAGTTTTATAGAGTCCAAGGAAATACTTTGATACTCTAAGCAAAGTATTTCCTTGGACTTTTATTTGCCATTGATTGCTAAACTGATTATTGAACCGCATACTCAGGAAAATCTGATATGGAAAGTGCCGCTTATATTTTGGTTTTGGCCTTAGCACTGGGAGTTTTATTTTTTGCGATCGCCTTTCGCGATCCACCCCGGATCGGTAAGTAATTAGCCAAAATCCCCTGACTGGGACAGTTTAAGGATGATGAGTGCTGGGGCCCTCTGTCATAAGTACGTCCTCAGCTCTCATCTTCACAAGTATTTATTTGGGGCCATCAGCGGCATATTTAGCAGATAATCAAAGCAGGAAATAAAGGCCAATATTAAGGACTCCAACAAACTTAAATCGTGCAGTGTCCAATTTGCCAGAACCCCAATAGTCGCGTTCTCGAATCGCGCTCCACCGAAGCAGGTCAAAGCATCCGCCGCAGGCGAGAATGCTTGAATTGTCAGCATCGCTTTACCACTTACGAACGAATAGAGTTTATTCCGATTACTGTGGTAAAAAGGGATGGGTCTCGCGAGTCTTTCGATAAATCGAAGTTACTGCGGGGTATTATCAGAGCTTGCGAAAAGACTGGTATTGCCTCAAGCGAGCTCGAAGAGATGGTTGAGGAAATAGAAACCGAAATTATGGGGCGATCGCTACGAGAAATAACCAGCGCCCAAATCGGCGAATTAGTTTTAATCAGATTGCGGCATCTCAGCGAAGTAGCCTACATCCGCTTTGCCTCCGTTTATCGGCAATTCCAAGGAATACGAGATTTTGTCGATACCTTAAACCAACTCCAAAATGACCCTCCTGCCCAAAGAAGCGATCGTCAATCCTTGCGGATGAGTAACTTAAAATTTTAAAATATGTTAAGATCGCAATTTTGCAATAGTTAAAGGTCTGTTGTAATTTGTAAAATTGGGCCGAACTAAAATAGAGGGGATTGAGAGTTAGGGGCCATGCTCCTATAGATCGAAAATGGCGCTAGTTATGAGGTTAAATAAAATGAGGGTTGGGAAATTGTGCTTAATCGCAAAACTACAGCCACAGTTGTAGCTTGAAATTAGATGGCGGGGAATACTACCGCAGACCTCAAAACATCAATCAAACAAGAAAAATTAAGGGGAGAAATCTCAAAAAACAATACACATGATCGATTCAAACACAATAACTAAAGATGTGGGCTTCACTCACGAAGATTTTGCAGCCCTACTGGACAAATACGACTATCACTTTAGCCCCGGGGACGTAGTGCCGGGGACAGTTTTCAGTATAGAACCCCGAGGGGCATTAATTGACATCGGTGCAAAAACAGCAGCATACATTCCCATCCAGGAAATGTCAATTAATCGGGTCGAACAACCAGAAGAGGTACTACAGGCCAACGAAACCAGAGAATTCTTTATTCTAACAGATGAAAACGAAGATGGACAGCTAACCCTGTCCATCCGACGCATAGAATATATGCGGGCTTGGGAAAGGGTGCGTCAACTGCAAGCAGAAGATGCAACGGTGCGCTCCGAAGTTTTCGCCACCAATCGTGGGGGAGCCTTAGTCAGGATAGAAGGATTGCGCGGCTTTATCCCCGGTTCTCATATCAGCACCCGCAAACCCAAGGAAGACTTAGTAAACGAAATACTACCCTTGAAATTCTTAGAGGTGGACGAAGAGCGAAACCGGCTAGTTTTGAGTCACCGTCGCGCTTTGGTAGAACGGAAGATGAACCGCTTGGAAGTAGGAGAAGTAGTAATCGGAAACGTTCGCGGTATCAAGCCCTACGGTGCGTTTATCGACATTGGCGGCGTCAGCGGTTTGCTCCATATTTCAGAAATTTCCCACGACCATATCGATACCCCCAGCAGCGTTTTCAAAGTCAATGACGAACTCAAAGTAATGATCATTGACCTAGATTCGGACAGAGGCCGCATTTCCCTATCAACCAAGCAGTTAGAACCCGAGCCGGGGGCAATGGTCAAAAATCCCGACCTGGTTTACGATAAAGCAGAGGAAATGGCTGCTAAATTCAGGGAAAAAATGATGGCCGAACAGCGAGGAGAAACGGCCCCACAAGAGGTTGCCGAAGTCGAGACTGTTGTAGAGGAGGAAGTAGCAGAAGCAGCTTCAGAGCCTGAAGTAGAGGAAGCACAAGCATCTGTAGCATCAGCTTCCCCAGAAGAAACAACCGAAGCAGTAACAGAACAAGCAGCTCCAGAGATAGTTTCAGAAGCAGCAACTTCGGAAGAGGTAGAAGATTTGCAACCCCCGGAAGAAGAAGAAACGTCACCGACAACAGAAGAAGAATAGCTTAGAGATTGCTAATGACAGAGGAATAGAGAATAAGAATTGTACTAGCTCGACTAATATAATTCTATTCTCTATTGCTTTTTATGCCTGACAAAAGCAAAGCTAAGAGGTGACGACTCCACACGCCAACCATAAAGGTATGGCGTAAGCTCTCTTAAAAAGCTTTCGTCCAGCACGGCTCAGTTTCTCGTTATGCCAGAGGAGCTACGTTGCTTGGGAATGATTAAGGCACTTTACGGTGTAGGTTTGGCAAGCCGCGTTCTAGCTGTAAAAGAAAGCGGCCATTGGTTAAACATTTCTACTGTGGAGAGGAAAAGTGCTGATGGTAAAAACCCCTTGCAACATTGTCATTGCCGAACACCACTCCTTAATTGGAGCTTCAACTTTACCTAGTTGATTTTTATTTAAAAAAGAAGGCGAAGGTTCGATGCCTTCTTTTTTAACCATCGATTCATCCCACGCCAAATCACAGATTATGACGTGGGGCTTCTCGACGGTTTAGCTAAAAACGAAAAAATGGTGACAATAAAATGTGGAGGAGCTACTTTCTCCAATATTCAAGCAATAATTTTCGATAAAGACGGGACTTTAGAAGATTCTCAAGAGTTATTGAGAAATTTGGGCCAAAAAAGAGCGCGACTGATAGATGCCCAAATTCCAGGAATAGGAGAACCTCTATCAATGGCCTTTGGTATTGATGGGGATACCATAGAGCCTACTGGTTTATTAGCGGTAGGCAGCAGGCGAGAAAATGAAATAGCCGCCGCTGCCTATATTGCCGAAACGGGGCGAGGATGGCTAGAATCTTTGGCCATAGCTCGCAATGCCTTTAACGAGGCCGATACTATTTTAAACAGAGATGTCCCATCTCCCCTATTTATGGGCAGTCTGGAAGTGTTAAAGTACCTCTGGGAGTCCGGTCTCAAACTAGGTATTCTCTCGGCAGACTCAACTGCAAGAGTGCAAAGTTTTGTTAAACACTATCAGCTAGAGGATTACATCCAACTGCTAATGGGAGTAGATTCTGGCCCGAGCAAACCAGATCCGATTTTATTTTTGGAGGCTTGCCAAAGATTGACAGTGGCACCAGGGGCGACTTTAATGGTAGGAGATTCTCCCTCAGACTGGGAGATGGCAAAAAAAGCTGGGGCTGCCGGTTGTATTGGTATTTGTTGGCAAAGAGCCGAAGCAAGCCATTTACGCTCGGCAGATGTAGCGATCGCTAGTTTGGCAGAAATTAAAGTTTTGTCCTCTGAAAAACAAGACTGAATCAGCTTTTGAGACTTTAATTAAAATATTTGCCGAAACATTGGCAACATTCGGTTTGGGTGCAACGACATTAAAAAATAGCCAAATTTCCCAGAAGCTCGCGAGAACCTTTGTTATAGTAGGAAGTCGCGGTAACTAAGAAAACCGAAAAAAAATTATTTCCCATTGTAAAGAAAAAATCTTGAGAAACGGGGAAATGTTACTCAAAAGCTTTTCCAACTAAGTTAAGAAAAGCTGGCGAAATAGTGTTGTGAATAATTTTTCCTCGTTAAATTTGCATCTCAAACAATCAATTGGAGGATTAACTCTTGTCTAATCGTTATCTATTCACGTCAGAGTCCGTAACCGAAGGACATCCAGATAAAATTTGCGACCAAATCTCAGACACTATCTTAGATGCTCTCCTGACTGGAGATCCCAAAAGTCGCGTCGCTGCCGAAGTAGTAGTTAACACTGGTTTGGTATTAATCACTGGGGAAATTACTAGCAAAGCCATAGTCAACTACATCGATCTAGCCAGGAAGAAAATTGCTGAAATAGGCTATATTCATGCAGAAAACGGTTTTTCTGCCGACAGTTGCTCGGTGCTGGTAGCTCTCGATGCCCAATCTCCAGATATCGCTCAAGGGGTGGACGCGGCTCAAGAATCTCGCGAAAAACTCAGCGAACAAGAATTAGATGCCATTGGGGCAGGAGACCAAGGATTAATGTTTGGTTTTGCCTGCAACGAAACTCCGGAATTAATGCCTTTGCCTATCAGTTTGGCTCACGAGATGTCCCGCAAATTGACGGCTTTGCGCAAAACGGGCAAACTTCCCTACCTGCGTCCCGACGGCAAAACTCAAGTGACCGTTGTCTATGAGGATGGACGACCGGTGGCGATCGATACGATCCTAGTTTCTACCCAACACACGGCTCAAATTGGGGATTTAACTACCCAATCGACGATACAGGCAAAAATTAAGGAAGACCTTTGGCAAAATTTGGTGGAGCCGATGTTTGCCGATAAGCCTATCAAACCGGATGCCCAAACTCGGTTTCTGGTAAACCCAACAGGCAAATTTGTCATTGGCGGACCCCAGGGGGATTCGGGCCTGACGGGACGTAAAATTATTGTGGATACTTATGGGGGTTATTCCCGCCACGGAGGCGGTGCTTTTTCCGGCAAGGATCCCACCAAGGTAGATCGGAGTGCTGCTTATGCCTGTCGCTATATTGCTAAAAATATCGTGGCTGCGGGTTTGGCAGATAAATGCGAAGTTATGGTGAGTTATGCTATTGGCGTAGCGAGACCGGTCAGCATGGCGATCGAGACTTTCGGTACTGCTAAGGTGGATGAAGACAAATTGTTGGAAGTGGTGAAACAGCACTTTGAATTGCGTCCGGCAGGGATTATTCAGGCATTTAATTTACAGAAGTTGCCAGGAGAAAGGGGCGGTCGTTTCTTCCAAGACGTGGCCGCTTACGGTCATTTGGGACGTACCGATTTAGATTTGCCTTGGGAGAAAACTGATAAAGTGGAACTGCTCAAACAAGCATTTAGTCCTCAGTTGGCTTCTGTGGGATAGTTCTGAAGTAATAGCAGAAAAGCGATCGCAGAATATGGATCGCCGGGCAACTAAGAGCGATCGCTTTTGGTTGCCCGTTGTCTTTCTAGTAAATCCAAAGGTGTGTAGGAGTTTTTTTAATACAATGAATTCAGCAATTGCGCTTTCCCCTAATTTGCAATATCCAGTTTTAGGACTGCCAGTGGACTGCATGGACGACTATCTAAATTACTTGCTTTCTCGTTTGGAGCAAGGGTTAGGAACTCATGCGGTCACGCTCAATGCAGAAATGGCTATAGAGGCAGAGCAAAATTTAAAATTAGGTTCCATAGTCCAGCAAGCAGAGCTGGTAGTTCCAGATGGATCGGGGATTATTTTATATTTGCGTTTCAAAGGTGTATCTCAAAAGCGCTGCCCGGGTATTGAATTAGCAGAATCTCTGTTACTTCAAGCTGCTAATTTGGACGAGAATAACTCGATTTTTTTCTATGGAGGAAAACCGGGGGTAGCGAGGGCAGCAGCAGCAAGTTGGCAAGAGAAAATAGGGTTAGAAAAGTTGGCGATCGCCACCCAACACGGTTATCTCCAACCGGAAGAAGAACGAGAATTACTTCAAACTTTAAAAGATTCACAACCGCGAATAATTTTTGTTGGTTTGGGAGTGCCTCGACAAGAATTTTGGATTGCCGAAAATAGGCATATTTGTCCCCACTCTATTTGGATCGGCGTTGGTGGTTGTTTTGACATTTGGGCAGGGTTGAAAAAACGGGCACCGGCTTGGTTTCGCGACAATCATCTCGAATGGCTTTATCGACTTTATCAAGAACCTTGGCGCTGGCGAAGAATGTTAGCTTTGCCTAAGTTTGCGATAAGAGCGATTATGGCAAAAAGTTAATTTAGATCGATTAACAATTAACAATTTCTCAATTGTTATTGTTAATTGTTAATTGTTAATTGTTAAAAGAGGTATTTATGAAAGTAAAAAAGGGGTACGAAAAATGTTTGGAAAAACTGACGTGGGCTACTAAAGTTTTAAAAGTAAAAGCTCCACCTACTCAACTTGCCGAAATAGCGGACTTAATCGTCCAACCCATGACGGGGCCTTGGCGTTACTTTCATACTACGAACCACCTTTTTGAAGTAGGGGGAAATTCAGATGCAATTGAGGTACTGGCGGCGTTATTTCACGATCTAGTTTACATCCAGGTCGATACCAGTGTCAATTTTAATCTCAGCTATTATCTAGCTCCTTTTATCCAAGAAGTGCAAGGGCAGCTAAAAATTCGCGACGATCGCCAATTACCAAAAGATGCAACTTTTGAGATGGTAATGTCAATTTTTGGCTTTATTCCCGGTCAAATTTTGTCGCCTTTTGGGGGGCAAAATGAATTTATGAGCGCCATAGTTGCCGGGAAAACTTTAGACTCTTTTATTAAGCCAGAATACTTGTTTCAAATACTAACTTGTATCGAAGCGACAATTCCTTTTGTGCGGCCTTCTGCTGATGGGTTAAGTGCAAGCGATCGCCTCTACCAACGCCTGCAAGAAACTAATAGTAAATTCAACCTCAATTTAACAGAGGCAGAATTGATAGAAACGGTCAATAAATCTGTCAGAATGGCTAACAGAGATATCAGCGGTTTTGCTGCCCCTAGCGAGGTTTTTATAGAGAACACTTGGAATTTATTACCGGAAACCAATCACGCTCTGATAGGTCTTAATTCTTACACGGTTTATGACTATCGAGTAGCTATAGAAAAAACGGAACGATTTTTAAGTTCTCTGAACCCAGAATTTATTTTTAGAAAATTCGATGGAAAGCCAGACGAGAAAACTTACCGAAACTTGGTAGAAAGAGCTCGCCATAATCTTGAAGTTGGCACGCTTTATTTAGGCTGCAAACTATTTAGTATTGCTTTTATGGAGGCATTATCTTTGCGAGTTGGATTGAATATTCCCCTTTCTACTATGATGGGAGAAGCCAATTATCAGGATTTTTCTACGGCTAAATTGGTAGATTTTTTACCAGAGGTTAGCGAGGTTGGTCAACCTAAAAATAAATTAGAAAGTGAAGTTTTAGCTTTATTGGAACCGGGAGAAACTGCTAAAGCTAGTTATGAAGCTAACTCGCCACTGACGATATTTATCATTAAAAGCGTTGGATTTGATGAGATAATCAATAACATAAAATTAGTCCAAGATTTTTTTGAAAAAAACATTTCTCCAGAAGAATTTTTGGGAGGAAAAAATTCTCAAATTACTCAGCAATTATTAGATGCTATTGTCAAGCTTTTTGAAAATAGAAAAAATGCTTTGCGCGGCCTCAAAAAGATGAAGGATAGTTAGTTTGTTATCTCAGAAACCAGGTTTTTTTGAAAAACCTGGTTTCTGGGTTTTTTTGAAAAACCTGGTTTCTTAACTAACGGGAGAAACATAAAACATAGCAAGTCCAAAAAAGCTCATGCAAAATCGAACGAAATTGCTTTTTGCAGCGATCGCTCTCTGTTTATTGTTACTAGGAATTTTCAATCTAACCCTCGCAATTATCCCTGGCAGTTTGCTATGCTGTTGGCTTTCTTATAAATATCCCAGAACTGCTCTTTGGCTCTTTCTGATTTATCTGCCCTTCGGCGGCACTGTTACTTATTGGATCGGTGGCGGCAGTCCTATTTTTCAATTTGCCAAAGATTTATTGTACTTTCCAGCATTAATTAGTTTAATTCTATCCTGCCGGAAACAGCAGTTGCCGATATTTATTTCCAAACCTTTGATGCTGCCTTTAGGGTTGCTATTAGGATTTAGTCTGTTGACTCTAATTTTTGTTAACGGATACCAGCAGTTTTTTGCATCCGAACCTAACGGACAACCTTTAATGGTGGGCATTATTGGCTTAAAAATTTTAGTGGGATATATTCCTTTAATTTTTTGCGGTTATTATCTAATTCGCAACCAAAAAGATTTCACTTTTTTAACTAGGTTGCTGGTAGTTATTGCCCTAATTTGTAGCATATTGTGTCTGGCACAATATGGGTTATTGGCAACAGGAATATGCCAGGGAACTCGCGGACTTCAAGGAGACGATTTATTTAGAGCAACTCTCGATGCTAAATGTTTGGTTGGAGGTTCTTTAGTATTTAGTCCTTCCCAAAATCTGATTCGTTTGCCGGGTACTTTTGTTTCCCCTTGGCAGTGGAGTTGGTTTTTAATTTCCAGCGCGTTTTTTACCGCAACATCAGCTTTTTCTGACCCTTCAAAGCGCTGGCGAATTGTTGGTTTTGCGGCAATGTTTTTAGTATTTATGTCTGCGGTGGTTTCGGGTCCAAAATTGCCTTTAGTTTTGCTACCTTTAATTTGGATAATTTTGTTTTTCGGAACTAGAAACGGCTGGCAAAGTTGGATAAAATTTCTGGGGGTAGGTGTTGTTTCAGTAGTATGGGTAGCGATCGCTGTCTCTATTTTCGATGTTATGGCACTTTGGATGGCTTCGCCGCCATTAGATTTTGTGGTAGAACAATTTAAAAGCGTTGCCAGGGACAATCTGGGATTATTAGGAAATGGTTTGGGAAGGGCGACAAATGTGGCTAGGATTTTTGGCAAAACGAGGTTAATAGAGACTTTTTATCCGAAATTGCTCTATGAAATTGGCTATCCGGGTTTGTTGGCTTTTTTAGGAGTAGTAACTACTTTAGTTTGGGTGACTTTTAAAGGTTGTCTGTCTCTTCAAAACCGAAGTTTGCGCCAGTATGGAATGAGTTTTTTGTTGTTTATTTTCTTGATTAGTTACAACACCTATTATTATCCATTAGATGTGGATCCGGTTAATGTTTATTATTGGTTTTTAGCGGGCGTAACTCTCAAATTACCGAGTATTGAGAAGTAGGGTGCGCGCCGCGCACCATTTAGGAAGATAAAAATCGCTAAAGCGATTACTACGAACTATTTTTTCAAATGCTTATCTAAAAAAGCTGTGGTTTTTTCCCAAGCATCTTCGGCTGCTTCGGCATTATAACGAGTGCCAGAAGGATTAGCAAAGGCATGATTGGCATTTTCATAAATATAGATTTCTGCCGATTTATTAAGGGATTTTAAAACAGATTCAAACTCGCGAGCTGTCTCGGGTGGCGGGTTGCTATCTAGCTCACCAAAAATACCTAAAATTGGCATTTGCAAAGGTTCTAATAATTCAGAATTAGTTTGGATGCCGCCACCGTAATAAATAACGCTGGCATCTAATTCTTGAGGGAATAAAAGAGCAGTTTTAAAAGACATTGTGCCGCCAAAACACCAACCGATACTGGCAATTTTGGGTGCTTTTTGTTCGTTTTCTAAATATTGATAAGCTTGGCTGAGATTTGCTTCTAATCTCTGGGGGTTGCCTTCGGCGGTTTGTTTGAGTTGGGCCGCTTGTTGGGGATTAGCCCCAACTTCGCCCCCATACAAGTCCACTGCCAGGGCAGTATATCCTTCTCCTGCCAGACGGTCGGTCATGGCCTTAATATTGTCGTTGAGGCCCCACCATTCGTGGATGACGATTAAGGCGGGTAAAGGGCCAGTTACCTCTTGTGGCATGGCCAGATAGCCGCTAAAAGATTGGCCGTCATAGCTGCCGTAGGTGACGGTTTGGCCATCGACGGGGACTTTAGGGGCGATCGCTACTAAGGGAGTGGCCACGGGATAATCGCCGGCATGGGCCTCCATGAGCGAATCGAGGTTATGGGGGCGATGGGCGATCGTGGTGTTGGAGTAGGTTGTCCAACCAAGGGTTAAAATGAAACCAGCAAGGGCCAGTAAAAAGAGTTTGCGCATTTGTGGAAAGGTTAAAAGGACTTTTTTGAGTTTATCTCTCAGTTGTAGGTTGGGTGGAACGTAGTGGAACCCAACATTTTCGTTGGGTTCCGTTGCACTTCACCCAACCTACAAGAAAATGGCGAGGATATTGAAAACCGGGTTTCTGAGATACCAAAAAATATAAAGGCCCTTTACCGTAACTTCACAATCTCAAACATTATCTTTACCAAATCTTTAAAAAAAGGGGATTGACCCCTCATAATAAATTAGTTATGATGTGTTATGTAGATGCACCCTGATGGCTGGGAGAGTTGCGCGAGTGACTCTCTCTTTTTTTTGTCGCTACCCGGGGAAATGGGCGGCCAACTAATAAAATTTGTCGCTACAGAAACTTCTAAGGCAAAATAGTAG
>CAZSTZ010000134.1:0-5957 GCA_964609515.1 uncultured bacterium
CCCAAACCCCCCGATATCTTGGGGGGCTTAAGGATTACGCTAGGTTTCATAACTTGATTCAAATGGTATTAGATTTTCCATATTCTCGACTGTTCCTAAAATTTTGTAGAGCTAAAAGGTAGAACCTTGGGACTTTCAGTTGCCATCCCTATCGGTTCGCGGGCCAAACGTTCCCCGCGAACGGTTGCCCGCTCTTCTCTATTATAACAGTCGAAAGCGCTGCGGGGCAAAACTCGCATGATTTCTGAAACCGTGGTAGCGCCGGCGTTTAGCTTTTCGATCGCCGCTTGTTGAAATGGACTGAAATTGTGGCGATCGAGGTAGCGGTGGATGTCGGAGTTGCTGCTCTCGTCGATCGCCCGTCGCACTTTCCGGTCTGCGTCCAACAGCTCGAAAACTCCCGTTCGTCCCAAATAACCCGTGTTGCCGCATTTAGAACAACCTCGCCCCCGCCGCCAACCGCTTAAATTCGCACTGTCGCGACTCAGTCCCACTGCATCTAATTCCGCATCCGTAGGCATATACGGTTCGCCGCAGTGGGGGCAAACTTTCCTCACTAAACGTTGGGCGACTGCTCCCAAAAGCGCGTTATTAATCAAACTGGGATCCGAAGTAAGAGACTTGAGACGGGGCAGGGCGCTTAAAGCATCGTTAGTGTGTAAAGTTGTTAAAACTAAATGACCGGTGAGGGCCGCTTGGATGGCAGTTTCCGCAGTGTCGCGATCGCGTATTTCTCCCAACATAATAATATCGGGATCTTGATGCAAAATCCCTCGCAAACCGGAAGCTAAAGTCATCCCCACTTTTTCGTTAACCTGCATTTGAGTAATATTCGGCAACACATATTCGATAGGATTTTCAATAGTAATGACGTTAACAAAATCCGTCGCCACTGTTTTTAAACTGCTATAAAGAGTGCTAGTTTTTCCCGCCCCAGTCGGACCGGTAATTAAAATAATTCCTTGAGGTTGTTGCAGCCAACTTTTATAAGTTAAAAGCTGGCGCTCTTCAAACCCCAAATTCTCTAATTTATTAAAACTATTTTGGCGAGAAAATAATCTAATAACAGCATTTTCCCCGCCAATACTAGGAATACAATTAATGCGCAAATCCACCCCGCACAAACAAGCCCTACCGTCCTGGGGTTTTCGCTTAATCGTAATATCCATCTCTGCCATAACTTTCAGGGCGACGATAGTTTTGCGACTTATTTCTGGGGGCAAAGTTTCTATTTTTCTCAGCAGTCCGTCGATGCGAAATCGAACCGCCAAACCATTATCGTTTGGTTCCAAATGAATATCGCTCGCCCGTTCTTTAATAGCGCGAAGAACCAATCTTTTAATAATTTGTGGCGGATTATATTTGCTCGATTTCTGCTGTTTTCTTCTAAACATTTTTCTGCCCCCGAAATCTTAAGTAGGGTGCGCAACGCGCACCTGACAAATAGCTAAATAAGCTACTACATTAAACAAAAAAGCTCTCTATTGTCATTGCGAGGCGGTGGGAAAACGAGTTAGCTGTTTTAGAAAAGCGTTAAACTAGCCGACGCAATCTCATAGATACTAATACTTAAAGAGAGATTGCCACGGGGGGGTTAACGACTAAAACCAAGAAGTAAACTCTTACCCACCCCCCCTCGCAATGACAATTTTAAGGGCAACGCGCACCTGACAAATTGTTAATTCGCCCGTTCCCACAACCGCTTAACTTCTGTCAAAACGCTGGCATTGGGAGTAGGCATCGACTGTACCCCAGGATTAACCTCGGCACCGGGTATATTCTGACTCCACGGACTGCCGGGCACCGACGTTACATCCACCGCCGGGTTAACCGGTCTAAAACCGTACCTCACAAATATGGCCTGTTGTTCCGGTTCCTGGAGGAAAGCGATAAACTCTCTGGCCGCATCCGCCGTGTTGCCGCCGACATCTCGACGGGCGATCGCTGCCGTGGATACCGTCTCGATGGTGGGGTCGAGATAATATATCTGATAAGCTCTCCCCTGGGTAGTTCTGGACTCTTCCCACCGATACAGCGCTATACTTTCGTAAACCGTGGCAACATCCGCTTCGTTCGGTCCTCTGGTAATAAATTCTTGCAGCAAAATATCGGTCGATCGCGGCGGCAAATAAACGGATTTTTTCACCAAACCAAACAGAGATTGTACTTCAGAATTATTCAAACTAACAGCAGTTAAATTGCCGCCGCCAATTTGCGATTTTGCCAGCAAA
Organism: uncultured bacterium; assembly: GCA_964609515.1. Taxonomy (GTDB): domain Bacteria; phylum Cyanobacteriota; class Cyanobacteriia; order Cyanobacteriales; family Microcoleaceae; genus CALKCV01. The sequence goes on from CAZSTZ010000134.1 coordinate 2,232, forward strand.
CTTAAAGTTAATTGACCGCTATTAGAACGGGCGGGCTCTGTTGTTAAAAAATCAAAACTTCCCCAATCTTTTTGCCCTCCTATTTGTTCCCAGTTTCGTGCTTGCATTGCATCCCTAACTCGCCACCACTCGAACCGGTTATTGGGGAATAAAGTTCTACCTCTTTCCGGCCAAGAAATGCCAACTAACATAGTTTTAGCAATAGGTTCTGGTCGGTCGTAAAAAGGGTCGCTATTGTTTTGACTCCGCCAGCGACTTTCTAATTCTTTAAAGATTTCCCCGTTGGCGGGAATTAAAACCGTCGGCGTAAAATCGTTATCGTTGTCGATGTATTTATTAACGATATCTTGGGAACCTTGATATTTTAATTCGAGGTCGATATTAGGATTTTCTCTCTCAAATTTAGCTTCAAGTTCTGGCAAAATTTCCTGCAATTCGCTGCCGCCAACAACCGTTACAGTTGTTTTAAATTTTTCCGACCCAGGCAAAGGTGCGTAGGTCAAACCAAGAGATGCCAGAATAATCGCAATAGACGTAAAAAGCCGGTTATTTTTTTGTTGTTGTTTTTTCATAGTCTCAAAGTTCGTAGTAATCGCTTTAGCGATAAAAAAGTTTTGTTAGCAACGGATTTTGTAACGGATTTAACGGATGGGTTGTTGGTGCGTGAAAAAAGTTTGTAGTAATCGCTTTAGCGATGGGGCAAGCTAACAACTAACCATTACCAACAAATCGATACTTTCTTGAAAACCGCGTAATTCTTGAGTTAATAATTGCAATTCTTGTTTGTCTTCGCAACTGCTTAAATCCGCAATTCTCAATTTATTTTGCATTTGTTGAAGTACCCCGCCAGAGTCTTGAATAATAGTTGACAAACTAACAACTTGTGCCTGCCTCGCATCTTGTCCTTGGCGGGCTAATTGAATATTGCGATTTAAACTTTTCGCCAGTTGAGTTAACTGCTCTTTTGCTACTCCCTGACTGCGAGAAAGTTTGCCGCGAACTTCCTTTAATTGCCCTTGCAATTCGTCGATAGAAAGTAGGGCATCATCTCCCTGCAATCTTGCGGCCTTATGGTCGATTTTTCTGGGAACTTCCGTAGCGCGATCGCAGGCATATTCTACCATCGCCAGCAGTTCCATATCCCCAATTCCGGTTAACATTTTGCCCGCTTCGGTTCGCAAATTCCGAGCTTTTTTTGCTAAAGAATTAGCCTGCTGTTTTACCGATTCTAATTCTCTCCGCAATGCGGGATTTGTTAATCTCAAATTATCGGATTGACGAGTTTTTAAAACCGTCGCCCCGCCAGTGGCGATCGCCGCCGATACTGGCAAGATTGCCAAGTTTGGTAAAGCTAAAAATCGAAGGCCGCCGACGAGGATAATTCCACCTGTTAAAACGGCTAAAGGATAATAAAATGGATTGGCTATTTTCATCTTTTTTATTCTAGTAATAGAGTAGAAAATTTTGTCATTGCGAGGCGGTTTAAAAGGGAGTTAATCTCTATGGAAAAGTATTAAAATAGCCGAAGCAATCTTTATAGAGATTGAAAAGCGATGGTGAAGCCGAGATTGCTTCGGCTGGTTTAACGTTTTTCCCAATAACTTAACTCTTTATTCCGCCGCCTCGCAATGACAGCAGAAAGATTATTTCGCCTAGTAAATGCCATGACAATTCCCAATTCCCCATTCCCAATTCCCCATTCCCAATTTTCTAAAATTCAACTTGCAAATCTGACATCAAACTAGAAATAGTTTCCGGGTCGCCCTTCTTATAATAACCCCCATTTGCTTCAGCGATTTTCTGCAAAACTTTAGGATTAAACTCGCCGCTATTGCCATAACCGACGCTGAAAAAGCCGATACGATAATCGGAATCAAAACCAGTTTTTTGCAGTTCTATTTCTAACTCATCGAGTTTAATTTGCGAGCCAGAATCTTCCCCATCTGTTAAGATTAAAACTGCATTAATGGCATCTTGGCGGCGATTTTCTTGCAGCCATTTTTGAGCCGAGAGAGTGGCATCATATAATCGAGTACCGCCATCCGCTTTGAGATTGCTAATAAATTGTAAAGCGCGATCGCGTCCTTCTTGATTTCCTTCGATTAATACTGGGGGACGAACTTGACTGTCAAAATCAACAAACGCTATCCTATCTCTCGGACCCAAACTATTAACATAAGTCTGCAAAGTATTCTGAACTACCGCTAACTTGGTTCCCGCCATCGAACCCGAGGAGTCGATAACTACCACCACCAAAGACGGTTTTTTGCCATACCGCTGCCAAGACTCTAACATCGCTTCTACTACTTCCGGTTGGGGAGGACGATAGGAGTCGTATTTGGCATTAGGATCTACTCCCGAAGCAGCAGAAAAATTGGGACCTAAGGGAATACCCGGAATTCCCGGACGCAACCCTAACTCGGTAGCGATTTTTTGTACTTCGGGCGATCGCAAATATTCGATAACCTTATTTGCCGCCTCCTTCTCCTTATCGCTAACCCAGGGCGCGTTGGGTACAATTGCTCTCATGTTAGAAGTAAAAGTTGCCTTGGGATATACTGCTTTATATGGCGCTTGTCCCGGCTGTCTGCGGGCGTTTGCCGCAATAACCGACGACTCGTAAACCGAACCGATAGAAGCCCAAAAGGGACCGTTAGCGACCATCGACTTAGCTAAAGTGCTAGTAGAATGACCGTAGCGAGTGATTTTGCTTTGAATTTGCTGTACCTCATCTTGATAATTGCTGACATCCGCCACCGCGAGCTCTTCCGGTCGCTTCCCGGACACCGAGGCAAACTGCGATACCAGAGTTTGCAAACCGGAATTAGAACGAGTGGGGGCAGTGTGAACGTAGTGGATGGCAGTGGGCGGCCCCGAAGGCGCGAGGTCGCGGTGAGTTTTCGCCGTCACCAAAGCTTTGTGGAGGTCGTCAGCGCTAGCGATCGCCCCCGCGATATCCTCCTGGGCCATAAATACCATCGGACTTGTAGTCAGCAGGGGAGAGTCGGTGAGGTCTGGGATATAGTTTTGCCCCGGGAAAACTTGATTCATCCGATAAATCAACTGAGCCTGATAAATCTCCCCATCTACAGATATAATAGTCGGAAATTCCGGCGCGTTCGGCTGCAAGCTACCAGACCGCAACTGCTGTCCTAAAGATACTACCGTCGAGACCACATCGCCGCTACCCTTGGCCTCGCAATTCATGGTATAAGGAGTACCATCGTCGAGTTTGGGTTGTTGCCGGTTCAGACCCTCCGCCGCCCGCTGGCAGAATTTCCCCAAAGCGCTACCCATCAACAGTTTTACTTCAGTCGTCTTAGTCTGGGATGCGGTATTGGGAGTATCGGTTTTCTGTCCGCCGCAAGCAGCCAGCAACAGCATTAATAAGGAGAGGCCGACGGCGCGAGCGTTCATACTTTTTTTATTAATCATGGTAATAACCTCAGTTATGATTTTTGGGACTTTCGGTTAAGGTGGCCAATTGCTGCCCCTTCCTTAACTTACTTTTAGCTTAACATAACTATTTAAGTTGTCAACCCCTAACTGAAAGTTTTTTTTATGGCGCCGCTCGCAGCTTGCTCGTAGTAATCGCTTCAGCGATTTAAAAAAGTCCGTCGTCCATGGCCCCTAGCTTAACATAACTAATTAATGCCGTTGGTAGTAATCGCTTCAGCGATTTAAAAGAGGCCGTTCTAAATCGCTGAAGCGATTACTACGAACTGG
>CAZSTZ010000134.1:6057-17836 GCA_964609515.1 uncultured bacterium
CCTATGGCGCTCCGCGATTACTACGAACTGGCCTATGGCGCTCCGCGATTACTACGAACTGGCCTATGGCGCTCCGCGATTACTACAAACTGGCCTATCGCGCTCCGCGATTACTACAAACTGGCTTGCTGGTAACATACTCGTATCCCATAACGAGAACTCCCGCTAATGACTCAAACCACCGATTTCCTTAGCAAACTCAACCTTTCCCAAACTCAAGCGGTCCAGCACTACTGCGGGCCCATGCTCGTCGTGGCCGGGGCCGGTTCCGGTAAAACCAGGGCCCTTACCCACCGGGTGGCCTACTTAATTCGCCACCATCGGGTCCACCCGGAGAACGTTTTGGCGGTGACTTTCACCAATAAGGCCGCCCGGGAGATGAAAGAACGCATCGAGAGATTGTTCGCCGAACAAAGAGCCCGATCGCAATATGACAAACCCCTATCTGCCCTCACCCTGGAAGAACAAACTAAATTGCGATCGCAAGTTTACAAAAGCATAACCAAACACGTCTCCATCGGCACTTTCCACAGTTTGTGCGCCCGCATTTTGCGTTTTGATATTAATAAATACGAAGACGAAAAGGGTCGTAAATGGGAAAAAAACTTTACCATTTACGACGAGTCGGACGCGCAAAGTTTGGTCAAACAAATTACGACCAAACAGCTAAATTTGGACGACAAAAAATTTGAACCGCGCAAAGTTCGCTACGCTATTAGCAATGCTAAAAATCAAGGAATGTCTCCCAGAGAATTGCTTAAAGCAGAACCAGATTATCGCGGGCGAGTAATTTCCGAAGTTTATAGCGTTTATCAAGATTCTTTAGCCGCCAATAACGCTTTAGATTTTGACGATTTAATTAGAATACCCGTCGAACTGTTTCGACAAAACGAGCAGGTATTGGGTTACTGGCATAAAAAATTCGCTCATATTTTGGTTGACGAATATCAAGACACGAACCGCACTCAATACGATTTTATTCGGCTCTTAGTTACCAACGGAGAAGACCCAAATACTTTTAATCAATTGCCGAATAGCTGGGAAAACCGTTCTATTTTTGTCGTCGGCGATGTGGACCAATCTATTTACTCTTTTCGTTTGGCAGATTATACGATTCTTTTAGATTTTCAACAGGATTTCGGCGACGGTTTGCCCGACGAAGATACGCGGACGATGATTAAATTAGAAGAAAATTATCGCTCCAGGGAAAATATTCTCGAAGTAGCAAATCGCTTAATCGAACACAACACCCAACGCATCGAAAAAGTATTGAAGGCGACCCGAGGTTGGGGAGAAGATATTTATTGCTATCGAGCAGAAGACGAACTGGACGAAGCAGATTTTGTCTTGAATCAAATCGAACATATTACAGCAGAAAACCCGGAGTTAGACTGGGGCAGTTTTGCCATTCTTTACCGAACTAACGCCCAGTCTAGAGCTTTTGAAGAAGCGTTGATTAGGACGGAAATAAAATATACGATTGTCGGCGGTTTGAGATTTTACGATCGCAAGGAAGTAAAGGATGCTTTGGCATATTTACGCGCCATTGCCAACCCCGCCGATACTGTTAGCTTGCTGCGGATTATTAATACTCCAAAACGCAGCATCGGCAAAGCAACTGTGGATAATTTAATGAATGCTTCCCAACAGTTAGGACTGCCGTTGTGGGAGATTCTTAGCGATGAAACTTCTGTTAATACTATTGCCGGACGTTCTAGCAAGTCGGTTAATAAATTTGCGGCGCTGATTTCTTACTGGCAGGAACAGTTAGAAGTTGTCACGGCGGCAGAAATTGTTGATGGCATTTTAAGGGATTCCGGTTATATCGACAACCTGACTCAACAGGGAACTGAGGAAGCAGATAATCGCGTGGCCAACCTCCAGGAATTATTTAGCGCGGTGGTGGAATTTCAGGAGGAAAATGAGGATAAAAGTTTAGAAGGATTTTTGGCAAATGCTTCTTTAGCTTCGGATTTAGATAACCTCCAAGAAGGACAAGAAGCTGTATCTTTGATGACTTTGCATTCTGCGAAAGGTTTGGAATTTCCTATAGTCTTTATTGTGGGTTTGGAGGAAGGTTTGTTTCCTAATTTTCGCGCTATGGACGACCCCTTGGCGTTGGAGGAAGAACGGCGACTTTTTTATGTAGGAATTACTCGGGCGCAGGAACGATTATTTATTTCTCATGCCAGCGAAAGGCGGCAATATTGGGGTTCGCGAGAGCCAAGGGTTCCCTCGCAATTTTTGGCGGAGTTACCAGAGGATTTAGTCAGTACGAATGTGAAGCGAGTTTATGGATCTCGTAAGAAAAGCAAACAAAAATCTACTGGTAATACATCTGCTAATTCTGCGGCAGATCGACAGTTTCAAAAAGGCGATCGCGTCCGTCACGATAGTTTCGGCGTGGGAGAGGTGACTTACGTTTTTGGCAAAGACGCTAAGAGAAGTATCGCGGTGAAGTTTGGTAAGAGTCAAAAAATCTTAGACCCCACCACTGCGCCTCTGGAGAAATTGTAAAGGGTGCATCTATAGCAGTTCCTTAAGCTATGAGGTACAGTTTTCGATCGCCCCGCCCCCCTTGCGATCCCCCTCCCGTCCCGCTTAAAAAGGGGGAGGCTAGAGGAAAAGCTTTAGTTAAACGGGGGAGCCTTCAAAGTCCCCCAACTCAGCGGGGGATTTAGGGGGATCGTAAATGTACCTCAGCAAACAGAGAAATGCTATAAATTTTTAAGAAAGTCACGCTTTTTGTTAATTGTTAATTGTTAAGGAGAAGAAAAGTGCCTAAATGGAAACTCACCACCGAATTTACCTTCGATAGCGCCCATTATATCAAAGATTACGACGGTCCTTGCGGTCGGATGCACGGACATACTTATAGAGTGCAGATAGAAGCAACGAGCGATCGCCTCCACGCCTCCGAGTTTTGCCCCCACGAGGTGATGGTAGCCGATTTTAGAAGTCTGCGTTGGGCGAAAAAAGATGTCACCAAGGGAGGGTTAGACCACTGTTTGCTTAACGAGGTTTTGCCTCCCGAATACGAAACCACGGCAGAGACGATCGCTAAATATATTTACGATGAAACTAAGAAGAAAGTGCCGGATGGGGTTACTTTAAAAGTCCGGGTGGGAGAAACTCCTAACTCTTGGGTTGAATACGAGGACGATTAGCAATTCTCGATCCCCCCTAACCCCCCTTGAGAAGGGGGGAACTTGAAACTCTAGCCTCCCCCAATTCATCGGGGGACGGGAGCGGGAGCTTATTCCTCAAACTCTAGCCTCCCCCAATTCATCGGGGGACGGGAGGGGGATCGCATTCCTCAAAAAAAACAAGCAGCCCGGGAAGGGCTGCTTGTGGGAGAGATTTTTGATTTGTCATCCAAAAAATAAAATTTTTAAAAGTATAGTCAAGCTCGTTTCTTATTCTCTTCTTTTGAAGGCTGCTTTACCGTGACCCATCTCCCAGTTTTGGGATCTCGATAGCTGAGAAAAGGATTAGTTTGCAGTGGTTTGCTACAAGTTTTAACTTTCATAAGATGCACTCCCTTTGATACCCTAGTTTTCATTATTTCATAGAATACCCTTTAACGGGGCGATCGCTCTCCTCATTAATTGTGTTTTCGATCGCCCCATCCAAGGGGTTTATTTCACACCAAAAAGACGATCTAAATCACAATAAGGCTAATTCGCCCGCCAGAAACCGGGTAATTTCTGCTTGCGCCCGGTTTCTTACATCTAGTTGCTTATAATTGGTCGAATTGCTAATTAATAGGCAACTCCACAATAAACTCAGTGCCTTTACCTACTTCGCTAAGACAGCGAATCTCCCCTCGGTGGCTGTTAACTACTTGATAGCAAATCGATAATCCCAAACCGGTACCCTTGCCCGGATCTTTCGTAGTAAAAAAAGGATCGAAAATCTGCTTTTGAATCTGTGGGGGAATGCCGCTGCCGCTATCGCGGATGGAAACGATCGCTTTATCCGAAGCAGTTTTTTTACTAATAATTGTGATTTCCCCATCTTCCCCTTTTTCCTCTATAGCATCCAAAGCATTATTAATTAGATTAAAAAACACTTGATTGATGGCACCGGCCAGACATTCGATTTTAGGCAAATTAGCGTATTGCTTGTTAAGCTTAATCTCTGGAAGTCGGTGTTCTAACATTCCCAGACTGCTCTCGATACTTTCGTTTAAATCTATTAGTTTGTGTTCCGCTTCATCTAAATGGGAAAACTTGCGCATTGTCTTAACTATAGAACTAATGCGATCGCTTCCTTGCTGCATCGATTTAATCAGTTCGGGAAAATCTTCTCGAATGTAATCCAATTCTAATTCTTCCTTTAATTCTTCATACAAATTCCCCGCTTCTGGGCTTACTTTAACGCACCGATCTATGAAATCAAATAAGGCTTTAGCGTAGTTGCGGGCGTGATATAAATTGGCATGAATGAAATTGTTGGGATTGTTAATTTCGTGGGCGATGCCGCCGACCATTTTACCCAAACTAGACATTTTTTCGCTTTGAATTAACTGTAATTGAGTAGCCTGCAATTCATCGACAGTTTGCTGCAACTTTTGAGCTTGTGTTTGGAATTTAACCGCGCTATGTTTCACTTGTTGATAGAGTTCCGCTTGATAAATTGCCACCGCCAATTGTTCGCCGAGTTTTTCTAATAAAGTTATTTCTTCTAGATCCCAGTGACGGATGCTGCGGCAGTGGTGGGCGATTAATAAACCCCACAAACGAGGTTCGGTTGTTTCGGAGTTAGTAGAATTTTCTCTGCCGAAAACTATGGGGACGATTAAATTTGCTTTGACTTGCAAATTAGCTAAAAAGTTAGCGTGACATCGATCTAAACCGCAGTTGTAGATATCGTGAATTCCCCTAACTCGCCCTTTGAGATAAAGCTGGCTGTATTCGCCGGAAAAGCAGTTATCTTTGATTCTCTCCTGAAAGCCCTCCGGCCAGGGAACGATTAAATCTTCGACTACTACTTCTCCGTCCCAACCTTCGAGGAATTTATAGATAACTACGCGATCGGTATCCAGGAGTTGGCGTACTTCATAAACTGCCGTTTGGAGAATAGTATCGAGGTCGAGAGTGCGGCGAATTTGGTTGGTAATGAGGCGGAGTAAAGCTTCTCGTTCCGCTTGGCGGCGGTTGCAATCGCGCAGGATGGCTTGATTGATAGCGATCGCCACTCGATCTGCGAGCTCCTGCAATAAATCCATTTCCTGTTGCTGCCACTGGCGAGGACTGCGGCACTGATGAACGATTAGCAAACCCCACAAATAGTTCTCCGAATCGGGATCTTTTTTACCGATAATAATTGGTACTACCAGGTTTGCTCGCACTTGCAACCGCTCCAACAATCCGATATGACACGGATCTAAGCCGCTGTTATGGATATCGTCGATCGCCCTAACTCGACCTGCTTTGTACAAACGGGCATATCCCTCGGAGAAGCACTTATCGGTACCTGTTTCTAAAACCGAATCCCAGGGACCGACGATATCTTCGACGATAACGCTTCCTTCCCAACGTTCTTTAAACTCGTAGATGACCGCCCGATCGCCCGTTAACAGTTGGCGGGCACCTCGTACTGTAGTAGTGAGAATCGTTTCCAAATCGTGGCTATCGCGAATTTGACTGACGATTAACTGCAACAGAGAGTTTCCCTTACCGTGGCGATCGCTTTTTTTTGGCTGGCTGTAGTTAATGGCGATCGCTATTCCATCCGCTACTATTTCTAATACCGTTTTTTCCCAAGTCCATTCTCGGGAGGGCTCTGCTTCCTGCAACCAGATGATACCGTTAGCTTTATCTTCGTAGCGAGTCGCGATCGCCAACATGGAGTTGATTCCCAAAGTCTTTACTATCTGTTGGGTTTGTTCTCCTAATTCCGACATCCGAGCTACATCTGTCGCTACTATCGCCCCCGAGGTTGACGCTATCCTTTGCCAGTAGGAATTATTGGTTATTGATAATTGCAAACCTCGGAGGCTAGAACTTTTGCCCCCATCCGCATCGGTCTTTACTATATAGGTTTCTTTTTCCAATTCTTCTTCTTTGACTAAAATGCTAGTTCGGCTACAGTTAATAATTTGACCCAACCAATTGCCTGCTATTTCCAGAATTTCTTCTAAGCTTTTACCCTCCCTCGATTGTTTGTTAATTTCAGCTAACGCGCTTACTAATTCCTCTAGTTTTTGTGGCGGAATTATTGCATATTTTTGACTTTCTGTTTTTAGCATTTTAATTTTTTTCCTAAGTTTAATTATTTCTGACTTTTCGAGCAATTAATGACAGCCCTGGTTTTATGAAAATTATTATTTTTGACGAGAGAATAATTTATAGCTCTATCTCAGAAACCCGGTTTTTTGAAAAAACCGGGTTTCTTAACCTACTCTCTACCCCGTGCTTTTGGCGATTTTTTAATCTTTATTTTGTCATTCTAGCATAAAATCGAACTTATTTTGTAAAGACTGCCCGACGATTTATGGACCAAAAGGCCAGGGGGTGCCCAAAAACCCAAAACTTCGGCATAAATGCCCTTCCAGCCGTCGGTTGCTTGACAAGCATACCCGGGTAATGTACAATACAAGCCTACTTAGATTTCCCAATTCCCCATTCCCAATTCCCCATTCCCTAAAACCAATGAATCAATATTTTGCTACTACTGCTCGCGGTTTAGAAACAGTTGCCGCCAGCGAATTAGAAACTCTGGGTGCCGCAGATATTCTGCCCGATTTTACCGGGGTTCATTTTAGCGGCGATAAAGCTTTAATGTACCGAGTAAATCTCTGGGCGAGGACAATTTTTCGGGTGCTAATGCCCATCGCAGAATTTCGATGTCTGGACCGAAAAATGCTTTTTCAAGAGGTAGAAAGAATCTCTTGGGAGGATTATTTAAAACCTCAGAATACTTTAGCAGTAAAATGCACCGGAAGTAACGAACAATTAAACCATACTCATTTTACCGCCCTCCAGGTAAAAGACGCGATCGCCAGCCGACAAAAGAAAAAATTTGGCCGCCGGTCAAATGTGGATACTAATAATCCCGACTTGCTGGTAAACGTGCATATAAAAGAGGACCGTTGCATTATTAGTTTAGACAGTTCTGCTAATAGCTTGCACCGACGGGGATATCGTCTGGCCGTAGGTTCTGCTCCGCTTAAAGAGACCCTGGCAGCGGCATTATTAGACATGGCAGAATATTCCCCAGATTTGCCTTTTTTAGATCCGTTATGCGGTTCGGGAACTTTGCCCATCGAAGCTGCTTTAAAAGCATTAAATATTGCCCCCGGTTTGTTGCGAGAAAAGTTTGGTTTTACTACTTGGCAGGATTTCGACGATGCTCTGTGGAATCAACTATTAGAAGAAGCAGAAAACAGCCAATTAAGCGAATTAAAAGCGCCAATTTATGCTAGCGATCGCAACTCTAACGTATTGGAGCAAGCCCGCAGCAACGCCAAACTTTGCGGCGTAGATAAGGAAATAAACTTCGCAAAAACCGAATTATCCCAGCTAGAAGCGCCCGCAGAAAAAGGCATTTTAATGTGCAATCCTCCTTATGGAGAACGTCTGGGAGAAGCTGAAGAATTGGGAGAATTTTATCAACTTTTGGGAGATATTTTCAAGCAACGTTTTAAAGGTTGGACGGCATATATTTTAACCGGCAACCGGCAATTAATGAAAAAAGTAGGGTTGAGAACTTCTCGCCGCCTTCACGTTTATAACGGTTCTATTGAATGTACTTTATTGAAGTACGAATTGTATTAAAATTAGTCAGTTGTCAGTTGTTAGTTGTTAGTCGAGCATTAAATTTCATGTTTTGGCTAAAATAGAAATTGTTTACTGAGTAATTACAAGGAGCAAATATCCGATGAAGTTAGCAAAATATTTAGTTTTGTCTTTGCTGGTAGTAATTGCGATCGCGGCATTTTCTAATACTAATAATTTCAGTATTGCCGAATCATTAGAATGGGGTTATAGCGGTGCAGAAGGACCGAGTAACTGGGGCGATATCAGTCCAGAATTTGCCGCTTGCAAGGCAGGAAAGGAGCAATCTCCTATTAATCTTGAAAATGCTTCTGAGGCCAGCTTGCCTAAGATTCAATTCACCTACGACGACACTCCTTTTAACATCGTCAATAACGGTCATACTATCAAAATAAATTACAAACCGGGGAGTCGCATAACCATTAGAAATAAAGATTACGAACTCCTTCAATTTCATTTTCACGCCCCCAGCGAACATACTCTTAACGGTAAAAGTTACCCGATGGAAGTGCATTTAGCTCATCAAAGCGCCGATGGAGAATACGCAGTTTTGGGGGTTTTTATTGAAGAGGGCGAGGAAAACGAATTTATCAACGTTTTGTGGTCTAATATTCCTCAGTCGGGAGAACAAAATACCGTCAGTGGAGTAGAAGTTAATGCCAGCGCTTTACCCCCACAAAATAAGTCTTATTATCATTACGATGGTTCTTTTACGACGCCGCCTTGTACTGAAGGAGTAAGCTGGAACGTGTTTGCAACTCCCATAGAAGCATCGAAAGAACAAATAGCAAACTTTACTTCCTTTTATAATGGAAACGCTCGACCTGTTCAGCCTTTAAATAATAGAAAACTTGAAGCAACTCGGTAATAGGTAATAGGTAACGGGTAATGGGTAATGGGTAATATACCAGATAAAGTTAACTGGCAAATTGGCAATCTTAACGCTATTAAACGGCGTCTTTTGTGGTTGCAAGAACAGCCGGAAGGGATGATTTTTTCTCAAACTTCCGGCATTCATTTAGTCACAGTAAAAAAAGTCAAAAACTGGCTCATGCTTGGTTTAGTAGAACGGGTAACGGGAAGCGAGAATTGGACTCAATCTATCCTAAATCTCAACCATCCGCTTAATTTAGTTTTAGCCTACACCCAAGCAATGATGTTAGGTTTAATCTGGAATGGGGAACCGAAAAATATCTATTTTGCCGGTTTGGGTGGGGGAAGCATTCCTCTAGTTTTACATCATTATTTCCCCGATGCCATTCTCGAATGTGCCGAAATAGATTCCTTAACTGTGGCAGTGGCTAAGAAATTTTTCGGCATTCAATTAGATGAAAGATTGCGAGTCATAATTGCCGATGCTAGGCAGTATCTGGAACGACAAAAACCAACAGCTAAATACGATTTAATCTTAATCGATGTTGCTTTTGGTAACGGTTATATTCCTTGCAGTTTTGCCACTCAAGAATTTTATCAAATTTGTCGCGATCGCCTCTCCCCAGAAGGAGTCATCGTGGTTAATACTCTCCGCCAACACGGTTTTGAAGCCCCACATCTTAAAACCCTCGGCAGCGTTTTTGCTAGGGTTTACGTCTGTCGCTTGCCAGTAGGAAATAGTATTTTTATTGCCACTAATAATCCTCCTTTAACTTCTGGGGAAATTGTTAGTAAAGCTCGATTAATCCAAGAACAACATCAGTTTGCTTTTCCTTTAACGTACAGAGTTTCCGAGCTGGTAACAGCAGAAGAATTATCAAATCTTAATTTTGAGGAAGTCGCCATTTTGCGAGATGCTTCTATTCCTGGGAGTTATTTCGATCCTTGGCTGTTTTAATTAAAACCAATAAAAGAAACCCGGTTTTTCAAAAGTTAACTCCCCCGCCAGAAAGCGGGTTTCTTCAACAATACCTTCGCCATTTTTTTGTAGGTCGGGTTCCTAGCACCGATCGGCAGCGGTGTTGGGTTCCACGAAGGTCCGCACAACCTACAAAGAACTCCCCCGCCAGAAACCGGGTTTCTTGGAGAAACCCGGTTTCTTAAATCTCCTAATTATTATCTATCTCCGCTAGCTCCAACCAACGTTCGGTTGCCGCGTCTATTTCTTCTCCTAATTCAATAACCTTTTGATGGAGTTCTTGCACTTTAGAAACGGCTCCGGCAGGAGGATTATAAAGTTGCTTTTCTGTTTCCTCTTTTTCCGCTTCCAACTTGGCTATTTTCTTCTCCAATTGTTCGTATTCTCGCTTTTCTTTAGAAGATAATTTTCGGTTGCCGCTTTTATCCCGAGAAACCCGATCGCTCTTTTTACTTTTGCTTTTACTTTCCTGGGGTTTCTCCTCAATTGCATTTTCTTTAGCTTGGGCTGCCTCTACTTCTTTATAATCTAAATAAAGAGAATAATTCCCCGGATATTGGCGCAAATTTCCCCCTTCTTCAAAGGAAAAAATACGGTCGACGGTGCGGTCTAAAAAGTAGCGATCGTGGGATACTACAATAACGCAACCGTTAAACTCTTCTAAATAATCCTCCAATACTGCCAAAGTTTGCACGTCTAAATCGTTTGTGGGTTCGTCTAAAATCAAAACGTTAGGCGCACCCATCAATACTTGTAATAAAAATAAACGTCGTTTTTCCCCTCCAGAAAGTTTATAAATAGGCGCGTATTGTTGGGTGGGAGGAAAGAGAAATTTCTCCAACATTTGCGAAGCAGTAATCCTTTCTCCTTCGGCAGTTTCCACATATTCTGCGATGTCTTTAATGTAATCGATTACCCGTTGGTTTTCGTCCATCGCCTCCAGCAATTGTTCCGAGTGTTGGTCGAAATAACCGATGTGAATTGTTGCCCCTATTTCCACAGTGCCTTTATCCGGTTCCACCTTGCCAGTAATAATGTCCATCAGGGTCGATTTGCCGACTCCATTACCGCCAATAATACCTACTCTGTCTTCGGGCACAAATTCGTAGGTAAAGTCTTTAATTAAAGTTCGTCCGTCGTAACCTTTGGAGATGTTATTTAACTCGATTACTTTTTTGCCGATGCGACGACCGGGAGTAGAAATTTCTACCTTGCCAATTGTTTCTTTAAACTCGGTTTCTTGCATCCCTTCGATACGTTGAATGCGAGCTTTTTGTTTGGTGCTTCGCGCTTTGGGGCCGCGCTTCAACCATTCTAATTCTCGGCGCAATACTCCTTTATGTTTCTGTTGGGAACTAAGAGCCGATTCTTCCGCTAAAGCTTTTTTTTCTAAGTAATAGGAATAGTTGCCGTCGTAAGTGTAAATATCTCCCCGGTCTATTTCGATAATGCGGTTGGTAACTCGGTCTAAAAAATAGCGATCGTGGGTGATTAAAAGAATAGCCCCGCGATAATTATTGAGGTAACTTTGGAGCCATTCTACCGACATCGCATCTAGATGGTTTGTCGGTTCGTCTATTAATAAAACGTCCGGTTCTGCTAATAAAGCTGCCGCCAAAGCAATGCGCTTGCGATAGCCTCCAGATAAATTGCTAATGATGGCATCGAAGTCTTTAATTCCTAATTGGGTGAGGATAATTTTTGCCTTAGTTTCTAACTCCCAAGCGTTAGTAGCATCCATAGCTTGAGTTAGTTCGGAAAAGCGAGCCATTAACTTACTATCTTCGGAATGGCGAGCTAATTTTTCAGACAATTCTTCGTATTCTTTGACTAAGTTCATCTGTTCGCCACTGTCGGCAAAAACTTGTTCTAAAACCGTGCGATTTTCGTCTAATTCCGGTTGTTGGGGGAGATAAACAATTCTGATGCCAGAATTAACTAAAATTTGACCGCCGTCGATAGGTTCCAGGCCGGCGATCGCTTTTAATAAAGTAGATTTCCCCGAACCGTTAACTCCAATTAAACCGATTTTATCGGAGGCATCGAGGCTAAAACTGGCATCTTTTAAAATTTCTTTGATGCCGAAATCTTTTTTGACAGATTGGAGGGTAAAAACGCTCATATTTGGTAGTGGGTAATAGGTAAT
>CAZSTZ010000135.1:0-17708 GCA_964609515.1 uncultured bacterium
GCAAAATTCAACACTTTGGGACTGGGAGCTTGATTTCGCTTGGATGATATGTTAGCTATTGTTAAAGCTTAGGTTAAGCTTTAGTTAAAATCGGTGAAAGCGCTCAAGCTGATAGCGATGGCCCATATTTAGGAAACCTTAAGGATTACGGGTGGTTGATTAACATGAAAAAGACAACACAACTCCGACATTTACTGGAGTCCTCCAATCTCGAATTTTTATTAGAAAGTCACAACGGCCTCAGTGCCAAAATTGCCGAAGAAGCAGGCTTTAAAGGGATTTGGGGAAGTGGTTTGAGTATTTCTGCACAGTTAGGCGTACCGGACAATAACGAAGCAAGTTGGACTCAAGTGCTTGAAGTAATCGAGTTCATGTCCGATGCCACATCCATTCCCATTCTCCTTGATGGGGATACAGGTTATGGGAACTTTAACAACGTTAAACGTTTGGTGAAAAAACTAGAGCAACGTCATATTGCCGGGGTTTGTCTGGAAGATAAAATATTCCCCAAAACCAACAGTTTTATTAATGGGAAAAATCAACTGCTAGCAGATATTGATGAATTTGCAGGGAAAATCAAAGCGGCCAAAGATACTCAAAAAGATGATGATTTTGTGGTAATCGCTAGGGTAGAAGCTTTTATCGCCGGGTGGGGTTTATCAGAAGCCCTCAAACGTGCAGAAGCTTATCATCAAGCTGGGGCCGATGCGATACTAATCCACAGTTCTTTAAGAGTTCCCGATGAAGTTTTGGCCTTCAAGCAAGAGTGGGGCGATCGCTCTCCAGTAGTTATCGTACCGACAAAATACTACTCAACCCCAACAGAAGTTTTCCGCGCCAAAGGTTTCTCTATGGCAATCTGGGCCAATCATTTATTACGCAGCGCCATTACCTCCATGCAGCAGGCGGCTCAACAATTAATGGCCCTGGAGAATTTAGTCAATATTGAAAGGGAGATCGTTCCAGTTTCAGAGGTCTTTCGACTTCAAGGTTTAGAAGAAATGTTAGAAGCAGAGAAGCGCTATCTTCCCCCCCAGAAAGCCTTATTAAGAAATGGTTTGGTTTATGGAGATAAAAAAGAACAAAATGGGGCGAGTTTTTAAATGATTGCAGCAGACAGTTTTATCCAAGCCGCTAAAGCCAAAGGATTTGGATTTTATACCGGCGTTCCCTGTTCCTATCTCAAATCTTTTATCAACGCAGTTATTGACTCTCCAGAACTTCATTATGTGGCAGCAGCCAACGAAGGGGATGCGGTGGCCATCGCCTCTGGGGTGCAACTAGCAGGGATCCGTGGCGTCGCCATGTTCCAAAACTCCGGTTTTGGCAATGCGGTAAATCCCTTAACCTCCCTGAATCAAACCTTGAAGATTCCCATCCTCTTCATTGTCACTTGGCGCGGACAGCCCGATGGTGCCCCAGACGAGCCCCAACATAAACTGATGGGAGCCATTACCCCGCAATTATTGGAGTTGATGGAGATTCCCTGGGAGTATTTCCCTACGGAAGTAGCAGAAATTGAACCGGTTTTGGAGCGAGCGATCGCCTCAATGGATAGCTCAAGCACTCCCTACGCATTGGTAATGAAAAAAGGTGCGGTGGAATCCTGCGAACTCAGTTCCCAGTTACCCTTAAAACCCTTAACACCTCAACACGCTACTAGCGAAGACTATCCCGCCAGTTGCAGCCGTAAAGAAATGTTAGAAACGATCCAAACGGCCCTGGAACCGGAAACAGCCATTCTGGCAACCACTGGATATACCGGGCGGGAACTCTATGCCTTGAGCGATCGCCCCAATCAGTTATATATGGTAGGTTCGATGGGTTGCGTATCCAGTTTGGGATTGGGGATCGCCCTTGCGAAACCCCAACAGCAGGTAGCAGTCATTGATGGAGATGGGGCCGCTTTAATGCGTTTGGGTGCCTTAGCAACGGTCGGTTACGAACGTCCGAGTAACTTATTACATATATTACTCGACAATCAATGCCACGAATCCACGGGGGGGCAATCTACAGTTTCTTCCTCAATTGATTGGGCGGGCATAGCTGCAGCTTGCGGTTACGAACAGATATCCAAAGCAAGCACTAGGGAAGACTTAAAAACAGCGATCGCCTCTCATAAGGGAAAATTGACCTTTATCCATGTCAAAATTACCCCCGGAATTCCCGCCAAATTGCCGAGACCGAAAATTACGCCTCCCGAAGTAGCCCAACGCTTGCAGCAGTTTTTGAGTGCATCTCAATTTTGAATTGAAGCAAAAATTTGACGATTTTTGCTAATGGCTAATAGCTAATGCCTAATTGCGTTCTTTCGGTCTTGCCATTCCCAATTCCCCATTCCCCATTCCCCACTTTATATGCCCGAGTTAGCAATTATCTTAGTTCTGTTATCGGCTGTAATTCATGCCTTGTGGAATCTTTTGGCTCATTACCAAAAAATCGATAGTTCTCTATTTCTGCGCTCTAATTTAGTAGGTGCCTTGGCAGTCCTCCCACTGGAACTATTTGCAGATTGGCAAGGTGATTTTTTTCCCGCGACGGTTTGGGGATTATTAGCGCTAACCGGCCTGAGTCATGCTTTGTATTATTTAAGCTTAGTTATGGGCTATCGCAGCGGTAATTTTAGCGTTGTTTATCCCATTGCCAGGGCCTTACCGATTCTGTTCCTGGCGCTGTTTGACATAGTACGGGGTCAAATCCCCGATTTACTTGGCTGGTTGGGGATTGTTCTCGTCAGTATGGGATGCTTCCTCGCTCCCTTGCAATCTTGGGGAAAATTTGAAATCCGCGACTATTGGAATCAAACGACTTTTTGGATTTTCGCCATTGTTTTTGCCACCGTGGGCTATACCTGCATAGATAAGATTGCCGTTGGCTTTTTCCCCAGTAACGGATTTGAAGCCGCCCGTTACGATTTATTGGGGGCTTGGTTCGCGGTAGTGTTTTTGGGGTTGGGATTAAAACTGTTTGGGGAAGTTAGAGATAACTCTGTGGTGGAGGAGTCGGAGGAGACTTTGGGATTTATCGCCAGTTGGAAATGGCCGATAGCTTATGCCATCTTTGTTTTTGGCTCTTACTGGTTAATGGTGTGGGCTTATCAAATGAGTTCTTACACGAGTTATTTGGTGGGATTGCGCCAGATTAGCATTTTCTTAGGGGTTGTTTTTGCCGCAATTTTCTTACGAGAATCTATTTCTTGGCTGAGATTTGGTGCGGTAGCGGCGATCGTTTTGGGGGCAATCTGTATTACTCAAGCAACGTGAATTTTTTGTTTTATGAATCGAACTATTTTACTCAATCCGGGACCGGTTACTTTGAGCGATCGCGTGCGTCGTGCCATGCTGGGAGAAGATTTATGTCATCGCGAACCGGAATTTGCCGAACTGACTTTAGAGATTAAGGCTGGTTTAAGCCGCGTTTATCCAGAAGCGGCGACAGATTATGAAGCAACTCTGTTAGCTGGCTCTGGGACTTGTGCGGTGGAAGCCATGCTTTCGAGTTTAGTTCCCAAAAATGGTAAAGCCCTGGTCGTCACCAATGGGGTTTATGGGGAGCGCATGGCAGGGATGATAAAAGCTCACGGTAAAGCGGTGGAAGTCGTTTCTTCCCAATGGCACGAACCGATGAATCTCGTGGCAGTGGAAAATCGCCTCTCCGAAGATAGAGAGATTACCCATGTTGTCGCCGTCCACCACGAGACCACCACCGGAAGATTGAACGATGTCGCTCGACTCGGTAAAATCTGCAAGGACAAGAATGTTGCTTTATTATTAGATAGCGTTTCTAGTTTTGGTGCAGAAGCGATCGAGTTTGGGGCTTGGAATTTGGAGGCCTGTGCTGCAACGGCGAACAAATGCTTGCATGGGGTACCTGGGTTGTCTTTTGTGTTGGTCGATAAATCGGTTTTTGCCTCTCGTTTGTCAGGGGCAGGGACGGTTTATTTAGATCTTTATGGTTATTATCAAGGGCAAAAAACCGGTTTTTCTCCCTTTACGCAACCGGTTCAGGTTGCTTATGCCTTACAAGAAGCGCTTGAGGAAATGACAGAAATGGGAGGGTGGAAAGGACGACGCGATCGCTACGTTTTTCTTTCCCAAAAGATTCGCGACAGTTTGGGAGAATTGGGAATTAAAACTCTTTTACCCAAGGAAGATTATTCTTGCGTTTTAACTTCTTTCAAGTTACCATCAGGTTACAATTACGAAAAAATTCACGACCATCTCAAGGAGGCGGGTTTTGTCATTTATGCCGGCCAAGGAGGGCTAAAAAATTCAATTTTTAGAATTGCCAATATGGGGAATATTCAAGATGACGATTTGCAAAATCTTTTGAAGACTTGCCGAGATTTGTTTGGTTAATTATAGTACGATTTGTAGGAAATTATGAAAATACAAACAGCCGTAATCTTGGCAGCAGGAATGGGAACGAGACTGAAGGAATTGGGGCAACTGCAACCCAAAGGATTCCTAAAATTGGGAGAAAAAACTCTTATTGAAGAATCCATCAATCGTTTATCCCAGTCGGGCATCGAACGGATTATTATCGTAACCGGGCATCTATCCGAATTTTACGAAAAATTACAAAAATCCCATAGTCCAAAAATTATCACGATACACAACCCCAAATATGCAAATTCGGGTTCGATGTACTCCCTCTATTGCGCCAGGGAATTAATAGATGGTAATTTTCTTTTATTAGAGTCAGACTTAATTTACGAGCAACGGGCTTTAGAAACAGTTCTAGACTTTCCTGAAGATAACGTTATTTTACTTTCTGGTCCCACCGATGCTGGAGATGAGGTATATGTTGCAACTTCGGGTAAAACCATAGTTGCCATGTCTAAGGATAAAACCAAATTAAGCAATCCCATTGCGGGGGAATTGGTGGGAATCTCAAAAATCTCTAAGTCGTTATTTCAAATAATGTTAGAACGTGCTAGAATAAAGTTTGCTAAAAGCCTAAAGGTTGATTATGAAACGGATGCTCTGGTTGATGCCGCCCAATCTTATCCGGTTTATTATACGGTAGTGGAGGATTTACTTTGGTCGGAAATTGACGATCGCCAACATTTACTCAGAGCTAAAGAAAAAATCTATCCCGCCATTCAAGAAAAAGTTTTTTAGTATTATTAACAGGCAAGATGCCTGTTCTACGATTATTAAATGCCTGTTCTACGATTATTAGGAGAGTAAAAATGCAGAATAATTGGCACAAAATCTGGAATAACCGCCAGATAAAAACTAGAGAAGATAAAACTTTGTCTGCCTTGTTAGCCGCAGATGGTTTTGATAGTTTAGGAACTCAATTTACAGAAGCAGATTGGTTAGAATTCCTGCAAACTCTGGGAACTAAATTAAAAATACAACCCGGTGATTCCCTCTTTGAAGTAGGTTGCGGTGGGGGAGCTTTTCTGTATCCTTTCTATCAGCAAGAACACCCAGTATCGGGAATTGATTATTCAGAAAATTTGGTCGAAATAGCCCGCGATTTTATGGCAAAGGCGACGATTAACGTTGCTGAAGCTATAAATATTCCCAAAGAAAAGAAGTTCGATACAGTAGTTTCTTTCGGAGTATTCCATTATTTTCCGAGTTATGATTATGCAGCTATGGTGACTCGAAATATGGTAGAAATTGCTAACAAAAGTATTGGAATTTTTGACCTTCCCGATTTGTCTAAAAAAGAAACAGCTTTCGAGACGAGAAAAGCCGCGATCGGGGAGCAAGAATATGAAGAAAAATACCAAGATTTACAGCATTTATTTTACGAACGAGATTGGTTTAAAGAAATTCTGAAGGATGAATCGGTGGAGATAAGATTTGAAAATCAAAGTCTTGCCAATTATATCAATTCCCAACATCGTTTTAATGTTTTTATTCACAAGACAAACTGAAAAATATTGAGCAATTAAAAACCATGAATAATGAAATAGCTAGAGAAAATTTAACCTTAATAAAATCCGTTCTAGAAGGGCATCAAATTGTCTTTTGGCTGGATTGGGGAACCTGTTTAGGTGCAATAAAAGAAGGAAAGTTAATGGCTCATGATTATGATATAGACATTGGGATTGTCCTTGAAGATGGGGAAAAACTTAAGGCTTTAATGCCAGAATTGAATGCTAGGGGTTTTGAAGAAGTAAAACCGTGGGAATATCTGGGAATTAAACTCAAGCGAGGGGAAGAAGATATTGACATTTTCTTTGTTAGTAAAGTTCATAATTCTGAAATCAAAGGAAATGAGAAGCAAATATCTGGTTGGATGAATGGCAGTTTATTTATAGAAGGGGATTGGTTTAAAAAGTTTGATACTGTAGAATTATGGGGTGAAACTTATCGAGTTCCTCAAAATCCAGTTGCTTATTTAACATACATTTACGGGCCTTGTTGGCAGTTAGAAAAAGTTCTGGATTTTTGGGATTATAATCCACCCGTACAAAAGCCAGTGAATCCAGATGTTCGTCGAGACAATTGGGAAGCGATCGCCTCGGTTTTTCAAAGACATAATATTCGTTTTTGGCAAGATGATGCAAGTTTTAATTTAACTTTAAAAATCAATGCATCTTTTAAAGATAAAGAGAAAATTATTAATGCAGTTCCAGAATTAATGGAATCTGGCTTTACAAATCTTAAAATTTCTCAGATTCGCCAAAATTTCAGAATTTCACGAAGGGGTGAATTAATAGAAATTGAGTTTGTTAATTGCTAATCGCCAACCAACAACCCATCCGCTACATCCGTTACAAAATCCGCTGCTAACGTCCTCTGGCAAATTACTTAAATGCTTCTCAAAGCCACAATGGGATCTAGTTTAGCTGCTTGTTTGGCGGGTACTACTCCGAAGAATAAACCAATAGCGCCAGAAACGCAACAAGCAATAGCGATCGCCCCCAAAGGAATGCCCGTTTCTAAAGGAGTAAAAGCGCCCAAAATCAACACTCCACTAACACCAATTCCAGTACCAATTAAACCGCCTGCTATAGACAAAATTACCGACTCAATGATAAACTGAAATAAGATGTCTGTTTGAGATGCACCAAGAGCTTTTCTCAAGCCAATTTCTTTAGTCCTTTCCGTCACCGACACTAACATAATATTCATAATGCCAATGCCGCCAACTACTAAAGAAATGCCCGCCGTGGCAGCTAATAATAAAGTCAAAGCACCCGTAATGCTTCCCAAAGTTTCCAATAATTCCTTCTGATTTCTGACGGTAAAATCGTCTTCGTCGGTAATATTATGGCGCAGTCGCAAAAGATTTTCGATTTGAAATTGTGCGGCTTTCATGCTCTCTTCGTTCTTCACCGATAGAGAAATAAAAGTCACTTGAATGCCATAAGGAGACGAACGCCCGACAATTCTATTTGCCATAGTGGTAATGGGAATAAAAGCGCTCATATCTTGGTTGCTGCCAAAATTAGTACCTTTAGGAACCATTACGCCAATGACTTGCAAGCTAGTATTTTTGACGCGAACTCGCTTGCCGATGGGGTCTTCATTACCGAATAATTGTTCTGCTAATTCGGAACCTAAAGCAACCACGTTTGTTTGTCTTTTTAAGTCTAAATCGGTCAAAAATCTACCTTTAGCAACGTCAAAACTTCTGACTGTTAAATATGCAGGAGTAGTACCGATTAAACTAGGCGATGCGTTTTTATTTCTATAACTAACTAATTCGCTAGCATTAAGAGTAGGAGCAACCTCTTTAACTGCTGGAACTTGAGAAGCGATCGCCTCGGCATCTGCTAATACTAATGTTTGGGGTGGATAAACCGGTTGACTTTGAGCTTCGGGGCTTCCTGGGAGGATAAATAAAACATTTGGTCCGAGAGAATTTACTTGATTGTTAACAAATTTCTGCGCCCCTTCGCCAATACCAATCATGCCAATAACTGAAGCATTGCCGATGATAATTCCTAACATGGTTAAACTGCTTCTAACTTTATTAGCAAACAACGTTGTTGTTGCCATTTTTATGCTTTCTAATATGTCCATAAGTAATTTATTCCTAGTAATAGCTAGTTTGTAGTAATCGCTTCAGCGATTCAATCGCTAAAGCGATTACTACGAACTTAATTTTTGAAGATATCCTCCAATTTTTTCCCTTCTGGCAGTTCGACAAATACTCTTTCTCCGGCGTTAATTCCTTGGAGAATTTGGATTTGGTTGCCAACTTGAGAACCGATAGTAACTGGTAGGAATTGGGGTTCGTTTTTAGCATCGGGAATTAATACTCCGGTTTGTCCTTTATTAGTAACGATCGCCACCGTCGGCACCACCAAAGCATTCTCCAAATTATCCCCCAAAAACTCTAAATCGACATTCATTCCCGATTGCAATTCCTCCTTACCAGTTTCTAACTCTACCCGCACTTGAAATAAGGTTACTTCTCTTTCTTTAACTGCTTCTGGAGCGATTAATTTAACCTTACCTATAAACACCTTATCGGGATAAGCATCGGCGACAACTTCCACAGTTTGACCGGGTTTAATTTGACCGATATCTGCTTCTGGAACTTTTGCCAAAACTTCCAAACCTCTAGCTAAAGCCACTATAGAAGTAGAAGAAGCAGAAGTGGCAGAAGAAGCAGAAGTGGCAGGAGTAACAAAAGCGCCTTCGGTGGCATATCTTTGAGTAATAATTCCCTCAAAAGGAGCGCGAACCTTAGTATCCTCCAGCAAGATTTCTTGATAGCGAAATTGCGCTTCGGCTTCGGCAACTTCGGCTTTTGCTCTGGCAATGTCTTCCGGGCGGGTGCCGTTAATTAATTCGTTTAATTGACTTTGAGCTTCGGCAACTTCCGCCCTCGCCCTGGCTATTTCTTCCGGGCGAGTGCCGTTAATTAACTCGTTTAATTGACTTTGAGCTTCGGCAACTTCCGCCCTCGCCCTAGCTATTTCTTCGGGGCGGGTGCCGTTGGTTAGCTCTTCCAACTGGCTTTTTGCTTCGGCGACTTCTGCTTCTGCCCTGGCTATTTCCTCCGGGCGAGTGCCGTTTTCTAATAATTTTAAAGCCTGTCTTTCCTGTTCCGCCGCCGCAGTTAAGCGTTGAATTTCGCTTTGTCTGGCGGTGGCGAGTTGTTCGAGGCGTTTTTCGGCTTCGCGCAAGTTGGCTCTGACGCGGCGATCGTCTCTAACGTATTCTTCGTAGGCATCGCTGGAGATAGCACCTTCATCTGCGAGATTTTGATAGCGTTCTAAACGTTGGGAGGTTAATTCTAATTCTGCTTCTGTGGCTTCTATTCTGGCTTTGGCTTGTTCGATTTCTTCTTGGAGGCTGCCGCTGGTGGCGTCTTCCAGACGAGCGATCGCCTGTTCTAAACTCGCCCTCGCCCTAGCTATTTCTTCGCGACGACTGCCCGCCCGCAGTTGAGCTAAATTAGCTTCTGTTCTATCTAACCTAGCTCTGGCGGCGGCGATTTCTTCCCGGCGACTGCCCGCCCGCAGTTGAGATAAACGAGCTTCCACCTGGTTTAAGCGGGCTCTGGCGGCGGCTATTTCTTCCCGGCGACTGCCAGCTTGCAGTTGAGATAAACGAGCTTCCACCTGGTTTAAGCGGGCTCTGGCGGCGGCGATTTCTTCGGGGCGGCTGCCGGCTTCCTGTTTGGCCAAGTTAGCTTGGGTGCTTTCGAGGCGGGCCTGAGCTTGACGGAGTTGGGCCTCTTGGTCCCGGCTTTCCATGCGGGCGATGATTTGGCCCGCTCGGACGCGATCGCCCTGTTCGACGTAGAGTTCGGCCAGGCGGCCTTGGTTTTTGGGGGAGAGGTTGACTCGCTGTATGGGTTGAACTTCGCCGCTGGCCGTTATTCTAACTACTAAGTCTTGGGCCCGAACCGGTACGGTGAGGCTGGCGACGATTTCGGTTTGGCCTTGGGTTTGATTTCGGGTTAGGTAGATGCCGGCGGGCACGGCCAATAATCCTGCTGCCACGAGAGCGATGGCCCAGGGTTGGCGTTTTTTGGGGCGATCGACTGGGAATTTTTCTTGGTGGCCGATTTGTTCTTGGGGTGCAGTTGGGGCATGATTTGTGTTGTTTTGAGGGCTGGTTTTCATAGTCTTTATTCTCCCGATCTTTTTCTTCTTAAGTTGTTGGCAATGTTAGTCCAGAAACCCCGTAATTCCTGCAAAACCGGGTTTCTTAATTCCAATTACTATCTTTATTGTTGACTAATATCCGATTATGTGTTAAGCCCTTGTGTGACAATTCGACCTCTGGTCTTAACTTTAGCGGTTGGGATTGCTATATACTCATTAGAATCTTCGCCGGTAGTCCAGAAACCCGGTTTTTCCAAAAAACCGGGTTTCTTAATTCATACACCCGTTTTTTTGTTTCTATAATTAATTATAGCTAACTTATTTCATCAACACAAAAAATCATGTTAAACAATCGAGAACTCGGTAAAAAAAGTCGTTTTTTAGCTAATTTGTTGGTGGCGATCGCTCTAGTTTTAACCTTATTGTTTGGCAGTTCGATTCCTGCGGTTGCTGCTACTAATTCAACTCAGTTAACCAAAGCAGAATTACAAGAATTGCAAGAGATTTTTGAGGAGGCGTTAACTGCCAGTAACGAGGGAGATTTTGTCGCTGCCGAAGATTTGTGGAGTCAATTAATAGAAAAGTTTCCAGAGAATCCCGCCCTCTGGAGCAATCGAGGTAATATTCGAGTAAGTCAGAATAAATTAGATGAAGCTTTTGCGGATTACGCCAAAGCAATAGAATTAGCTCCCTACGCTCCGGATCCGTACTTAAATCGAGGCATAGTTTACGAAAGATTGAAAGATTGGGAAAAAGCGATCGCCGATTATAATCGAGTATTAGAAATGGACCCAGAAGACCCGATCGCTTATAACAATAGAGGGAATGCCGAAGGGGGAAATGGGGAATGGGAAAAAGCGATCGGCGATTATCAAAAAGCCTTTGAATTAGTGCCAGATTATGCTTTTGCGAGGGGAAATTACGCTTTAGCTTTATATCAAATTGGTGAAACTGAAAAAGGGATTAAAACCATGAAAGACTTAGTGCGTAAATATCCCAGTTTTGCCGATATGCGGGCAGCTTTAACTGCTTGTTTGTGGCAAGAAGGAAAAAGAGGAGAAGCGGAAAGTAATTGGGTAGCTGCGGTGGGACTGGATCCGCGCTATCAAGATTTAGAATGGGTGGCGGAGATTCGTCGCTGGCCTCCTGCGGTAACGAATGGTTTGGAGAAATTTTTGAAACTGAAATAAACCGAGTTTTTTGGTATCTCAGAAACCCGGTTTTTCCCAAAAACCGGGTTTCACAGGAATTGCTAATTGGTGGTTGAACTGGGGGGAATTCGATAAAGGGTTATCAAAAATCCAATTAGCGTGATAAAATAAAAGTTTGTAAAATTTTGTAATCAATGTGGGTTTATTACCCGGAGGTGTAATTGTCTAAGTTCATTCTTAAAGTTCTCTGGCTGGAAGAAAATGTAGCCCTGGCCGTCGACCAAGCCGTAGGCAAAAGTAGCAGTCCTTTAACTCGTTACTTTTTCTGGCCCCGCAACGATGCCTGGGAAGAACTAAAAAATGAAATGGAGTCCAAACATTGGATTTCTGAAATCGATCGCATCGAGTTGCTGAACAAGGCCACAGAAATAATTAACTATTGGCAAGAGGAAGGCAGACGCCGCCCGATGCTGGAAGCGCAGGGCAAATTCCCAGAAGTGATATTTACGGGCAGCAATTAGATTGGGTAATGGGGAAAGGCAAGAGGCAAGAGGCACGAGGCAAGAGGCAATAGGCAAGAGGGGGGAAAGGCAACAGGTAATGTTTCCAATTCCCAAGATTTATGAATAAAGATGCGTTTTCTCAAAGCGAAACCCTTCCACTGGTAACTTCCCCGGCAGTTCTCCAGAAAGCTATGCTATACAAGCTCAATAGCTGTATGGGGGCCCGTGGGGAGTTGCTTTTGCCGTGTATCCCCGGTATGCTGGACTATTACATTAAGTTAATAGATAAGCTTTTCGCCGATTTGGGCAGGCCGATGCCGGACGATCGCAGGTTGCAACTGCGGGGTCTGCTGGAAAGCAAGTTAAAAGAGGGGTTTGGGATTTCTGCTACTTCGATTTTAGTCGTACAGTACGAGTCGGTTAAACCGCCAAAAACGGGTATGGCCTGCCAATTTGCGATTCGCAGTCCCACGGTGGGAGAACATTATCAGTCTTGGGTAGAGACGAGAAAAGCTCCCCTTTTTGGGTCTCATCCCGATGCTAAGGTGATGGCTGTGGTGGCAGAGATGGCACAAAGAGGCAAGTTGCGAATTTTGGATGTGGGAGGGGGTACCGGTCGCAATGCTTTGCCTCTGGCCCGAGACGGTCATAGCGTGGAGGTGTTGGAGTTGGCCCCGGTGTTTGTGGAGGAGTTGCAAGGGGCGGCAGGGGAGGAGGGTTTGTCTCTGAAGGTGAAGGAGGGGGATATTCTGGATCCTTTGGTGAGGATGCGACCGGCTTTTTATCAGGTGGCGATCGCTACTGAGGTTACGTCTCATTTTCGTTCGACGGACCAACTGCGACTGTTTCTGGCGAAAATGTGCGATTATCTCGCTACTGGCGGCCTGCTTTTGTTTAATATTTTTTTAAATGTTGAGGGTTACGAACCAAATGCTTTGGTCAGACAGATGGCCGAACAAGCTTGGTCGACTTTGTTTGCAGAAGAGGAGTTGGCGGCGGCGATGGAGGAGTTGCCTTTGACTGTTATTGCTAACGAGTCGGCGTTGGAATACGAACGCCAGCATTTACCGCCGGAAGCTTGGCCGCCTACCAGTTGGTTTCAAAGTTGGGCCACGGGCCGCGATGTTTTCCCGATCGCCGACGGACGCCCCCCAATGGAGTTGAGATGGATTTTGTGTCGCAGGGGTTAATCTCGTAGAACAGGCATCTTGCCTGTTGCTCATTCTTTCCAAACGACGAAAATAACGCCGCAGATAATTAGGGCCAGACCTAAGATACGCCTCATGGGGATGGCTTCGCGGAAGACGAAATAACCAATTAAGACGGAAAATACATAAACTAAGGCCACGGAAGGGGCGGCGACGCTGAGTTTAACCCGAGTCAGGAGGAGGATGTAGGCGATCGCCCCCATGCCGTAGGCCGTCAAACCGGCTAGTAATTCTGGGATGGTGAGGATAGCCAGAATATGGCTAGTCCAGTTAGCGGTATTGACTTGACCGAGTTTTAAGGCCCCTGCCCGGAGGAAAAATTGTCCGGTAACGCTGGCGGCGATCGACATCAGCAATAAAGCAAACTCTTGTGGGGTCACGAAAACTTCCTTATCGAACGGTTCGGCCCTCTAGTTTAGCCTACTTGGGGAAGTTAAAGTTAGGATGGAAAAGACAGACCATTGTTGTTTAAACAGATCCCAATATGAATCAGCTTGTTAAATCGCCTCTAACTCAAGAACAAACCATTGCTTGGCAGCGGGGACTTTTGGCCCTGGCTTGGGCGGATGGAGATTTTGATGAAACGGAAAAGGAAACCATCGACGTCCTCAGTCACGAGGAGTTACATACCGATACGGATATCACCAAATTGGAGCCCATTACTCCTAGAGAGCTGGCGATCGTTCTTGGCAGCGATGCCACTATGGCGGAGAATTTTTTGAGAACTGCGGTTATGGTGGCCCTGGCAGATGGGGTGTATTCTGTGTGCGAAGACGATCTTTTGCACGATTTTTGTAACGCTTTCGGTTTGAAGGTGGAAGCTTTAGATGCTTTGCGTCGCAACCTCCAGCAGGCGCAGTTAGAAGCGGAACAAGGACATGGCGAAGGTGGTGCTGCTGCTATTCCCCACCACGAGCATCACATCGAAATTTTAGGACCGGTCAAGCACTGGTTAGATGCTTGGGAGATTCACGATCCGAAAGTCGCCCATACGGTCTGTAAGTTAGTTCCGCCCCAGTGTCCGTTCGAGAGAGATATCGTTATTTTCGGTCGCAAGGTGGGGCACATTCCGGCGATGTGTAAGTTGAACCCGCTTTACGAACAGTTAACTGGTTTGCGCTTCCGCGCCCTGTCTTATTTGGCGGATGATTGTAACGAGGATGTATCTAAGTATTGTTAGATGCGCATCGTGGAACAGGCAAGATGCCTGTTCTACGGTTATGACAACAATTCCCTATTCTTTATTCCCAATAGCTTATGATAGTTCAAACTCAGTTAAAACCAACTAAAACTATGCCACCTTTGGAAAGTGGCGATAAACTTACCCGCGTAGAATTTGAGCGTCGCTACCAGGCGACACCTAACGTTAAAAAAGCTGAATTAATCGAAGGAATTGTTTATATGGCATCACCTTTACGAGTACAACACGGAGAACCTCATGCCAATCTTATGACTGCGTTAGGAGTTTATAAAGCAGCGACTCCAGGATTAATGTTGCTTGATAATGCTACGGTTATTTTGGATGCCGATAACGAAGTTCAACCGGATGCTTTATTAAGAATTGAAGCGGGAGGGCAATCTATTATTAATGAGGACAATTATATCGAAGGGGTGCCGGAATTAATTGTAGAAATTGCTGCCTCAACTGCTTCTTACGATACGCACGCTAAAAAAAATGTTTATCGTCGTAGTGGAGTTAAAGAATATTTAGTCTGGCGGGTTTACGATCGCGACTTTGACTGGTTTCGCTGGCAAGAGGGGGAGTATATTAAAATAGAACCAGAAGCAGATGGGATTATTCGCAGCGCAGTTTTCCCGGGTTTGTGGTTGGATAAGTCGGCGTTATTGGCAGGGGATTTAGCTAAAGTTTTAGAAGTGGTGGGGCAGGGGTTATCTTGTTCGGAACATCAGAGTTTTGTGGAGGGTTTTGCGGCAAATGACTCATAACGAAGCGCCCTGGAAAAATACGCCGAATAAAGGAATAATTGAAAGCGATCGCCTGAAAAATTATTTCAAGGAATGGTTGAAGAATAATCCAGATAAAATCACAATTGTTTCGCCCTCAAAAAAGCAATCGATAGTCGAACAATTTGAAGCCCTAGCTTCGCAATGGTACGATGAAACAGGTGGTTCGTCATTTATTGTTGAAAAAACGAGCCATCCAGCATATCAAAAAATAATCGATATGGGACCGCCAGTAGTACCTTTGCTATTGCGAGAACTCGAAAGAAATCCCGCTCTTTGGTTCGAGGCGCTAAGAACTATTACAGGTGCTAATCCTGTCGAACCAGAACAACGCGGACGGATAAAACAAATGGCGGTTAGTTGGTTAAAATGGGGTCGAGAACATGGTTATAAATAAAGTTAAACGCGGGGTGGGGGCAAAGCATTCGGACATCAAAGTTAACGCTTTTTACCACAATTTATCGCCCGAATGCTTTGCCCCTACAGTTCTTTTTACACAACTCGTTCAGTTTTTGAAACTAACAAACTCACAACCTAAAATCAAACTAATATGCAATTTATAGACAGGGCAGAAATAGAAGTCGAAGCGGGTAAAGGTGGCGATGGTATCGTTGCCTTTCGTCGGGAAAAATATGTGCCGGCGGGGGGTCCTGCGGGCGGTAATGGCGGCAGGGGCGGTTCGGTAATTTTGTTGGCCGAGGAAAACCTCCAAACGCTGCTGGATTTTAAATATAATCGCCTTTTTAAGGGGGAAGATGGCAAGCGGGGGGGACCGAAAAATATGACTGGGGCTTCGGGGAGCGATCGCGTCATTAAAGTTCCCTGCGGCACGATGGTATACGATGCGGAAACGGGAGAACTTATCGGAGATTTAGTAAAAACGGGGGATACTCTCCGCGTTGCTAAGGGCGGTAAAGGTGGCTTGGGAAATCGACATTTTCTCAGCAACAGCAACCGCGCCCCAGAATATGCTTTACCCGGGTTGGAAGGGGAAAGAAAAAGTCTGCTTTTGGAATTAAAGCTATTAGCTGAAGTCGGCATTATCGGTTTGCCAAATGCGGGAAAATCGACTTTAATTTCTGCTTTATCGGCGGCGAAACCGAAGATAGCAGATTATCCTTTTACGACTTTAATTCCTAATTTAGGAGTTGTTAGAAAACCTACTGGAGATGGTACGGTTTTTGCTGACATTCCGGGATTAATTGAAGGGGCTTCGATGGGGGCCGGTTTGGGGCACGAATTTTTACGACATATCGAACGTACTCGGTTGTTGCTGCATTTAATCGATGTTACGGATGCGGATCCGGTTGAAAATTATCGGACGATTCAAAACGAGTTGGATGCTTACGGGCACGATTTGGCGGAAAAACCGCAAATTTTGGCTTTAAATAAGGTGGATGCGGTGGATTTGGAAAGCGGGGAAATGCAGGATTTGATAAGGAAATTTAAGGAGATATTTGCGGGGGAAATGTTTTTAATTTCGGCTGTTGCGAGGGTGGGTTTGGATGAATTGATGGGGGTGGTTTGGGAGAAGTTGGATAACTTAGAAGTTGTTGCGTAGCGATGTTTAAGAAACCCGGTTTTGCCGAAATTACCGGGTTTCTGGGAAGGGAATTAAGAAACCGGGTTTTGCCGAAATTACCGGGTTTCTGGGAGGATGGTAGAAACTTAAAAAAAAATCAACAAAAATTCACATAAATTAACACAAATTTTTCAAATTTCCGGGCTATAATTGAGACTTATGATAATTCTCTTTGATTAACCCGGAGTTTGACTATGGCTCGGAAAAGTGCTGTAAAAGACTGTTCTCGGTTATTAGCCCTAATTTGCGTCTTACTGCCAGTAGGGGCGGAAGGGGCGATCGCTCAAAACATAACCCCGGCCAACGACGGCACCAACACCGTTATTAACAACCAGGGCCAACGTTTCGACATCACCGGCGGGACCGCCAGCGGCAACGGGGCCAACCTTTTCCACAGTTTTGAGCAATTTAACCTAAACGCGGGTCAAACGGCCAACTTCGTCTCTGCCCCAAGCATCCACAACATTCTGGGGCGAGTCACCGGCGGCAATGCTTCTATTATTAACGGGTTAATTCAAGTTACGGGGGGCAACTCTAATCTCTATTTAATGAACCCTGCCGGGGTCATTTTCGGGCCCAACGCAAGGTTAAACGTTCCGGCCTCCTTCAGCGTGACCGCCGCCACGGGTATTGGTTTTGGTAATAATTGGTTTTATGCTATCGGTACTAACGATTATCAGAATTTGGTCGGAACTCCGAACCGATACAGATTTGATGTAGCACAGCCGGGGGCGATTGTTAATACAGGTAATTTAGAACTATCGCCGGGTCAAGATTTAACTCTGACTGGTGGAACAGTTATTAATACCGGAAAGCTGTCAACTCCTGGAGGTAACGTTACTATTGCTGCGGTGGAGGGGGGCGATGTAGTTCGTATCTCCCAAACGGGGCATTTGTTGAATTTGGAGGTATCGAACTTCGGGGGAAGCCAAGAGGAGATTACGCCGTTATCGCTGCCGGGTTTGCTGACAGAAGGGAATTTTAACTCCCACGCTACGGGGTTGACGGTTAACGAAAATGGAGAGGTCGTGTTAACTGGGGGCTCTAGAAACCAGGTTTCTCAAAGAAACCTGGTTTCTGGGGAGGTCGTTCTATCTAGAAACCAGGTTTCTCAAAGAAACCTGGTTTCTGGGGGAGGAGAAAGAAACCGGGTTTCTGGGGAACCAGGAACAGCCATAACCTCCGGTAACATCGACACATCCAGCAGCGACGTCGGCGGGGAAATTAATATTTTAGGTTCGCGAGTCGGCATCCTCGATGCTAATATTA
>CAZSTZ010000136.1:0-17450 GCA_964609515.1 uncultured bacterium
ATTCCCTATTCCCTATTCCCTATTCCCTATTTTTGGTGTTTGGCATAATGTTCTGCCATCAAGCGAGCGATTTCTGGATTATAAATCTGGAGATAATTCCAGTAATTCTCAAACACCGACTCCACATATCCGCGAGTCTCTGGATAGGGAATTTGCTCCACAAAAGCATCGGCATCCTTAAAGCCAAAACGTTTGAGCCAATTGCTGACCGCATTAGGTCCGGCATTATAACTCGCCACCGCCAACATCGAATTATCGTCGTATTCCTGGTGGGTGAAACCCAAATAATAAGTGCCGATATTCACGTTGTCGTTAACGTTTTCCAAATCGTAACCGACCAGATTAATTATCTTAGCAGATTCCTTACCCGTTTCCGGCATGATTTGCATCAAACCCGTCGCCCCAACCACAGACTTAATCTTCGGCATAAACCGCGATTCTTGGCGAATCAAAGCAGTAACTAAAACCGTATTGAGCTGGCGTTCTTTCGACCATTTTACAATCGTATCCATATAAGGAAAAGGATACAAAGCCTCCCAGTAAGTCCGACTCTGCTTCAGTTGCAAATACTCCGCTTTTTCCTCCGGTTTCTCTCTTTTACTCAAACTCGAAAGCATCCACATCCCGTCTAAATTATCCCCCACGCCGATGCGGAGAACTCCATCGGTATATTGTTCTGCAACCGAGGGATTTCGGCGGTTGACAAATTCTACCTGCCAAAGTTTCCAAGCTTCGCGATCCTGACCCAGTTGATATAATTCCTTAAGAGTCTCAGAACCGGCCCTCAAAGGATCTCGCTTGGTGGGATGCACGACTTCTGGAGAGAGAGAACGCACGGTGGTAAAATCTCCTACGTTCCAACCTAACAATACCGCCGATCGCCAAGCATAATAAGAGTGGGGATAGCGCAAGAGAGTATATTCATAAGCAGTTTTAGCATCCTCATCCCGTCCGAGTTTCTCGGCCCATTTGCCCACCCAAAAACCTGCCTGGGCGGCGATTTCGCTATCCGGGTTATGAAGGGTAACTTCTTGGCCCCATTTCCAGGCGCTTCGGTAATCTCCTTCTTTAGCAGCCTTCTCGGCAAACTCCCAGCGCAACTTAGCCGCCGACTCGGAATTGTTATGCTCGTCTAACAACCACTGACGCAGTTGGGTAGCAGACTTAGCCGAATTCATTTTATCGAGGAGTTTGGCTTTATCGTACATGGCCTCGGCGGCGTGACTGGGGAAGTTGTAAATTACGCGATCGTAATAAGTTAAAGCTTCTTCATTTTTGCTCAGTCTCGCCAGTCGGATTAAACCCAAGGCCGTATCCTCTCCGCCATCGGGAAACTCTTCGACGAGCTTTTTATAACCCGCCCGCGCTTCTTTGGTTTTGCCGCCCAACCACAAACCCCGGGCGTGACGGTACATATTTTCCGCTGTTTTGGGAGCTTTGCCGTAAGCAATACCGCCCTTACCGTATTCGAGCTTTTCCCAGTAACCAAAAGCGATAGTTTCCCAATCTTCGGGGGTCAACTGGGAAGCATATTTAGTTGTCAAGGTATCTAATACCGATACATATTCGGGAACGTGAAAACCATATTTAGCTATAAGTAATAGCAATTGAGGTTGGTTCGGGTCTTGTTTTAACCGCTCTCGGGCAATTTCTACCACACTGGGATGGGCGGGAAATTGTTCTAACGCTCGGTCCCAGTAAGAAGAATTATCTTTGCCGATAACGTATAATGCCTCCGCCGCTGCGGGATTATCGCTATAGCGTTTGATTAATTCTTGCAATGTCTCTTTAGCTTTAGTTATATCTCCTGCTACTTCATAAGCTCGGGCTCGTTGAAGCAGGATGTAAGGAGCAAGTTCTTGATAGTCTCGATCCAAGCCTTTTAATTGAGCGATCGCTTCTTCTGCTTCTCCTCTTTCGATTAAATCAGCAGCCAGCAGATAGCGGGCGCGATCGCGATTGAGATTTTTACTTTTATCGATAGCAGCCTGTAGCTGAGTCGTTCGCTGTTGTGGCGACATCGACACCAAAGTAGTAACGTCGAATTCTGAAGTAGTTCCGAGTCCTTCCTCTATAGAGTTGTGAGAGTTAGCCGAGTCTTTCCAGCTTAACTCTGGCATCAGCAATCCCACTAGCAGAGCAGTAACAGAAAGACCGATCGAGAGAGAAATTTGAGTTGTCCGTCGCTTTAACATCGATTTCATTTACCTAGTTCGCGCTTTGTTAATTTTTCTTGCAGCTACAAATATACGCCATACATTTCCGGGAATCAAGCCGTAGGGGCGGTAAGCAATCCCCGCTGTTAAGATTTTTTGCCGATATATAGTCTTTTACAGACTAGCTTTTACAGACTAGCTTTTACAGACTAGCCTCGAGCTCCGAGCCCCAATAAATAAGTCTCAAGTAAGAATTGAACTAAAAAACCCCCTCTACCTTCCTATCTTAGTCCTTAAAAATTAGTTTTGGTCAGCCTAAAAAAATTAACCTTTGACCATCTCAAGACTCAAGAAACAACAAAAATGCTCCACTGGTTCGGGAGCGATCGCCCCCCTTACACCGTCCAACCGCCCCAAAAACTACCGCCAGAATAAGATAATCTAGCTAAAAGGACAATTGAAGAAAAGAAAAAATGGAAATTAAACCAACCAATACAGCCCTTTTAGACTGGACTGGAGACGCCCTAGCCGTCGGTTTTTTTGAAGATACCACAGAATTAACTGGAGACTTGGCCAAATTAGACGAAAAACTCCAAGGCACTCTCTCCGAACTAATCCAAGAAGTTGAATTTAAAGGCAAAGCAGGCACTAGCGCCGCCACTCGCGTCGGCAGCAACAGTCCCATCCGCAAAATTATCATCGCGGGCCTTGGTCCAAAAGACCAGCTCGAATTAGACTCCTTGCGGCAAGCGGCGGCCACCGTAGCTCGATTGGCCAAAAAGGAAAGGTGTAAAACTCTAGCAGTCAGTTTGCCCATAGCGAAGGATGCCGATGGCACTGCCCAAGCGATGGCCGAAGGCATCGAACTCGCCCTCCACCAAGACAACCGCTTCAAGTCGGAACCAGAAGATAAAACCCCCGACATCGAAGAAG
This sequence comes from uncultured bacterium, assembly GCA_964609515.1. Lineage (GTDB taxonomy): Bacteria > Cyanobacteriota > Cyanobacteriia > Cyanobacteriales > Microcoleaceae > CALKCV01. The sequence continues at coordinate 3,090 of CAZSTZ010000136.1, forward strand.
TACATTTACTCGGTCTGGCCGGCACCGAGGGGGCCATCGCCCGGGCCCGTCAAATCTGTGCCGGCGTTATCCTGGCCCGGGAACTCGTAGCAGCCCCGGCCAATACCGTCACCCCAGTTACCCTAGCCGAAACCGTCCGAGAGATGGCCTCCGAATACGGCATGGCTATTGAAATCTTGGAACGGGAAGACTGCGAAAAATTGGGTATGGGTGCCTTTCTCGGAGTTGCCCAAGCATCGGAGCTACCGCCCAAATTCGTCCATCTAACCTATAAACCCGAAGGAACTCCCAAACGGAAATTAGCCATAGTAGGTAAAGGTTTGACCTTCGACTCCGGCGGCCTCAACCTCAAACCTAGCGGCAGCGGCATCGAAAAAATGAAAACCGACATGGGAGGCGCCGGCACTACTTTCGGCGCTGCCCTGGCGATCGCTCACTTAAAACCCGATGTCGAAGTTCACTTCATCAGCGCCATCACCGAAAACATGGTCAGCGGTCGCGCCATGCATCCCGGAGACTTTCTCACAGCTTCTAACGGTAAAACTATCGAAGTCAACAACACCGACGCCGAAGGTCGTTTGACTTTAGCCGATGCTTTGGTGTTTGCCGATAAACTGGGAGTAGATGCGATCGTCGATTTAGCAACTTTAACCGGTGCCTGCGTCGTTGCCTTGGGAGACGATATGGCAGGTTTGTGGAGCCCGAATGACGAGCTCGCTGCCGGACTTCTCGCTGCAGCCGAGTCTGCCGGCGAAAAAATCTGGCGGATGCCTTTGGAAGATAAGTATTTTGAAGGACTCAAAGCCCTCCACGCCGACATGAAAAATACCGGCCCTCGCGCTGGTGGGGCGATTACTGCAGCTTTGTTTTTGAAGCAGTTTGTTAAGGATACTCCTTGGGCGCATTTGGATGTAGCAGGTCCTGTTTGGATCGAAAAAGAGAGCGGTTATAACAATGCCGGCGGTACCGGTTATGGCGTTCGTACCTTGGTTAATTGGGTTTTGAGCCACGCTTAATTTGGGTAATCCCTGCATCTCAATTTAGAATTAAGAAACCCGGTAATTTCGGCTTGCGCCGGGTTTCTGGGCTACAGTGCTAATTAACAATTAGCAATTCTTAATAAAACTTAACTTTTTTTCAATATTTCTTTAGTTAAAATAAAAAAAATTTAACTTTTGTTATCCGTTCGAGAGACGAGCGGCGAACAATCGAGAGCTTTATGATAAAAATCTTAGACAACTTGTTTTTAGGAAAGTTTTTAGGAAACTTTATCCCTCACGGACATTGCTATCTCTGGAAACCAGCATTAGTCTGGCTCCACCTCATCTCAGACTCTTTAATCGCCCTAGCCTACTTCGCAATTCCTTTGATGCTGATTTATTTTATCCGCTTGCAACGGAATATAGCTTTCTCCTGGCTCGTAGCAATGTTCGGTGCTTTTATCGGAGCCTGCGGCACCACCCACCTGATGGAAGTCTGGACTCTCTGGCATCCGGATTATTGGGTTTCGGGAGCTATCAAAGCACTTACCGCAGCCATCAGCTTATTAACGGCAGCCCTGTTAGTAAAATTAACCCCAAAAGCCCTAAGTATTCCCGAAGCCAACCAAAAACTACAAGAAAAAATCCGCCTATTGGTAGATGGCATCAAAGATTACGCCTTGATAATGCTCGACCCTCATGGCAACATAGTTAGTTGGCACGCCGGCGCCGAAACCATTCACGGTTATAAAGAAGGGGAAATTATCGGCAAGCATTTCTCCTGCTTTTACGAACCCGAAGCTATTCGCCAGGGAAAACCGAAACAATATTTACAACAAGCTTTAACAGAAGGTCGCAGCGAAGTTGAAGGATGGCGAATAGCACCGGACGGTTCTAAATATTGGGCTAACGTTACGATGACTCCTTTATACGATCGCCACAAACAGTTGCGCGGTTTCTCCAAAGTCACCCGCAACGCCACAGGGCGAAAATTAACCCAAGACAAACTCCTCCGTTTCAGTCAGGCAGTCGAAAGTAGCAGCGATGCCATCGGCATAGCCGACCTCGATGGCAAATCGATTTACCACAACCGCTCGTTTATCGCCCTAACAGGTTACACAGTCGAAGAATTAAACGCAGCAGGAGGACCGCCAGCCGTTTATGCTCGACCAGAAATTGCCGCAGAAGTCTTCGGGAGCATTCAAAAAGGCGGTTCTTGGAAGGGAGAATTTGAACTCAAAACTAAAACGGGTAAAATAGTCCCCACCCTCCTGCGAGCGGACAGCATTCGCGACGAAGCAGGCAACACCGTAGGTTTCATCGGCGTTCATACCGACATCACCGCCCAGAAACAGGCAGAAGCAGCTTTGCAACGGGCAAAGGCAGAATTAGAAATGAGAGTCCAAGAACGTACTAAAGAACTAAATCTTGCAGTAGAGCAGTTGCAAAGGGAGGTAGCTTACCGCCAACAAGCAGAAGCAGAATTGCGGGCCCTTTTTGCGGGAATGGCCGATGTTATTTTAGTTTTGGACGAAGAAGGACGCTATCTGAAAATTGCTCCCACCAACCCTCCAACCACATCCTTTAAACGCAGTCCGCAGCTAATAGGTAAAACAGTTTACGACGTTTTTCCCGCCCCACAAGCCGACAGATTGCTCGCAACTATTCGGGAAGCTCTAGCTACTCAGCAACCAAAACAGGTAGAGTACAGCGTGCCTCGCGGCGACAAGGTTTTTTGGTTCAATACGATGGTCTCGCCTATATCTGGAGAGGAAGAAACTGTTGTGGTGGTAGCTAGAGATATTAGCGATCGCAAAGAGGCAGAGGAAAAACTGCGCAAAAATGAAGAGCTATATCGGACGATGGCCAGCAATTTCCCAAACGGGGCGGTGTTTTTGTTCGACCTAGACCAACGTTACACTTTAGTAGAAGGGTTGGAGCTTGCCGTTGTCGGTCTTTCTAAGGAATTTTTAATCGGCAAAACTCTGGTGGAATCTTTCCCGCCAGAAATTTCTACTAAGATAGAACCTTTGCACCGACAAGCGTTGGCGGGTAAGTCCTCCGTCTTAGAAGTAACTTTTAGCTCGCGCATTTACCAAGTCAACATCGTGCCGGTGAAAAACGATAAGGGGGAAATCTTTGCCGGCATGGCCATGTGTCATAATATTAGCGATCGCAAGCAGACGGAAGCAGCTTTACTCGAATCCAAACAGCGATTAAAAGAAAAAAATCAGAAGCTTAAAGAGACGTTGCAAGAACTCCAACAAACTCAAGCAAAGCTCATCCAAACGGAAAAAATGTCCAGCCTGGGGCAAATGGTAGCCGGTGTCGCCCACGAAATTAACAATCCTCTCAATTTTATTTACGGCAATATCTCTTATACCAGAGAATATTGCGAGGACTTGATGGCAATAATACGTCTATATCAGCAAAGCTATCCCGAAGCTACCAGCGAGATTCGAGATGCAGTTGAGGAGATCGAACTCGATTTCGTGCAGGAAGATTTACCGAAAATGCTATCTTCGATGAAGATGGGGGCAGATCGCATCGGCAATATCGTCCGCAGTTTGCGCAACTTCTCCCGCCTCGACGAAGCCGAGTTTAAACGGGCAGATCTTCATCAGGGATTGGATAGCACTTTACTGATTTTACAGCATCGACTTAAGGAGAAAGCCCAAGGAAGGGAAATTGCTATAGTTAAGGAGTATGGTAATTTGCCTTCGGTCGAGTGTTATCCGGGATTGCTCAATCAAGCTTTTATGAATATCTTGGCTAATGCGATCGATGCTTTGGAAGAATCGGTCCCAGAGGCATCCCCTAGTATTTCCATCCGCACTCGCCTCGAAGATGGACGGGCGGTAATTGAGATTGCCGATAGCGGCAATCTCAATGATGACTGAAAAAGTGCTAGCTCGCATTTTCGATCCCTTTTTTACTACCAAACCCGTCGGTAAAGGCACCGGTTTGGGATTATCTGTTAGCTATCATATTATTATCGATAAACATAACGGTCGGTTAGACTGTATCTCGCATCCAGGAGAAGGAACCGAGTTTGTCATTTCTATTCCCGTTTCTCAATTTTGTTCCCAATTATAGCAGATTTCTGGCAATTTGTCAATGCCAAAAATTGATTTTTCTCGGGCTGCTTTCTCTTCAGGGCCTAAAAACAAAACTTCCTTAGCAAATTTCAGTCTGATTTGGTCATAAAATCACCAAAAGGTTACAAAAATTTATAAAAGTTTAAGCATTTCAATAAAATTCCAACTATGATAATAACAGAACTAAAGCAAAAATATCAAAATTAATAGTATCATGCTCGATTTTTTAAAAAGCTTTTTTTCAGCAAATTTTATCCCTCACGGACACTGCTATCTGTGGAAACCGGGATTAGTTTGGCTTCACGTCACCTCCGATGCCCTCACAGCACTGGCCTATTATTCGATACCAGTGCTATTAGTTTACTTCGTTCGCAAGCGACAGGACGTACCGATGAGTTGGATGTTCTTGTGGTGTGCGGCTTTTGTTCTAGCCTGCGGTACTAACCACATAACGAACATCTGGACTGTGTGGTATCCCACTTACTGGGTATCCGGTTCGATAAAAGCGATTAGCGCGATCGTCTCCATATCTACCGCCTTCCTTTTGATAAGATCGATGCCCCAAGCATTAGCCATTCCCAGTCACGCCCAACTAGAAGCCACCAACGCTGCCCTGGCAAAAGAAATCCAAGAGCGACAAAAAGCAGAAGAATCAATTCGCATCCTCAACGCTCAATTGGAACAACGAGTGGAAAATCGCACCGCTAGCTTAACCTGGCTCAACCAAAAACTGCAACTGGAAATCAACGAGCGCAAGCGCACTGAAGAACAGTTACAACTTACTCAGTTTTCCGTCGATCGCTCCGCCGATGCCGTATTCTGGATCGACGAATCCGGAAAATTTATCTACGTCAACGATGCTGCTTGTAAATCTTTAGGTTATTCTCCCGAAGAATTTCAGTCAAAGACGATCCACGATATTAATCCAGACTTTCCTCAAAGCTCCTGGAATCTACACTGGAGTCTCCTGCGGCGATGCGGCTTTCTCAAAATAGAAGCTCACCATCGCACCAAAAACAATCAACTTTTTCCAGTAGAAATTACCATCAACCACCTCCAGTTCAACGGTAAAGAGTATCATTGCGCCTTTGCCAGGGATATCAGCGATCGCAAAAAGGCAGAAGCGGCATTGCGCCAAAAACAAGAAGAGTTCAAATCTTTAGTCTCCAATATCCCCGGGGCAGTGTATCGATGCGCTTGGGATGCGAGCAGAACGATCGCCTTTTTTAGCAACGGCATCGAAACAATCACCGGTTATCCCGCCTCCGGTTTTATCCAAAATCGCGATCGCTCTTTTGCCAGCATTATCCATCCAGAAGACCGCTTAAGCGTCGAAGAAGCACTGGGCGCGGCTATCGAGACAAAACAACCCTATTTTATCGAATATCGCGTCAATACCTCCACAAGCGAACAGAGGTGGGTCGTGGAAAAAGGACAGGCTATCAGCGACCGGAAAGGAGAAGTATTATGGCTTAATGGAGCAATTTTTGACATTACTGATAAAAAACAAGCATCGGTGGCGCTCAAAGAAAGCGAAGAACGATTGCAATTAGCTCTGGCAGGAAGCTCTCAGGGATTGTGGGATTGGAATATGGTTAATGGAGAGGTTTATTTTAGCTCCCACTGGAGTCAAATTCTCGGTTACGATCCGAGCGAAATTAATTCCGATGCTCGTTGGTGGATGAAATTAGTACATCCCGAAGACAGACAGCAAGCGGTAGGAACTCTCAAGGAGCATTTGGCTTCCAAGCGAAATTTCTGCCAGATGGAACATCGAATGCTGACAAAATCGGGGGAATGGAAATGGCTTTTAAATCACGGTAAAGTAGTAGCTCGCGATCGCCACGGGAAACCGTTAAGGATGACGGGAACTGTCAGGGATATTAGCGATCGCAAACAAGCCGAAGAAGCCTTGCGACTTTCGTCCGCCAGGGAACGCACCAAAGCCCAACAGTTAGAAGTTACGATTAAGGAACTCAGACAAGCTCAAGCTCAGTTAATCCAAACTGAAAAAATGTCCAGTCTGGGACAGTTAGTGGCAGGTGTCGCTCACGAAATCAATAATCCCGTCAGTTTCATTTACGGCAATATCAGCTATGCCAACGAATATATCGGCGACTTGTTGCGGTTGTTGGAACTTTACGAAAAGCATTATCCCGAACCTGCTTCGGAGATTCAATCGGTTATCGACGAGATCGAATTGGATTTTCTTCGCGAAGATTTGCTCAAAATCCTCGATTCTATGAAGATGGGAGCAAATCGGATTCGGTCTATTGTTTTATCTTTGCGCAACTTCTCGCGACTGGACGAGTCGGAAATGAAGCCGGTGGATATTCACGAGGGTATTGAGAGTACCCTGTCGATTTTGCACGGCCGACTCGGTTCGACTCAAGAAAACAATTTCGGACAACCGACTATCCAGGTGATTAAGGAGTATGGCAGTTTGCCCAAGGTTGAGTGTTATCCGGGGCAGTTGAATCAAGTGTTTATGAATATTTTGAATAACGCCATCGATGCTTTGCGATCCTCAGGCTCTTCTAAGAACTTTTTGCCAACAGATTTTTCCACCGACGAGTCTGTGGAGCTAGCCGACGGGTTGCCTGCCACAGCGCGATCGGGTAAGTTGCATTTTGTCCCTTCTTCTGCTCTGGCGGGGTCTTTGGGCGATCGCACTGTTGGCGAGCAAAAAGCAACGAATGGCAATTCTAAGAGCAAACCTGCCAACGTTCCTACAATTACAATTCGCACGTTCGTGTTAGATAATAAAGCTATTTGCATCTCCATTGCCGACAACGGGCCTGGCATGAGCGATCGAGTAAGGGAACGATTGTTCGACCCATTTTTTACTACTAAACCCGTTGGTAAAGGTACCGGTTTGGGGTTAGCAATTAGCTATCAAATTGTGGTGGAAAAACATCGCGGCAATCTTAAATGTAATTCCGTTTTGGGTCGGGGTTCGGAGTTTATTATTGAAATTCCGATTCGGGTCCAAAATGTTTCTTCCCTGCTTGTCAGCCGATAGAAAAATTAGTTGGGTGCATCTGAGCCATTCCCCATTCCCCATTCCCCATTCCCAAACAAAAATTTACTTTTCCTGGGGATGTGCCGACTCCTGCGCGGCAGCACCCATGTTATTGATAGTTGTAATCATTTGATAAAGCTTGCCGGCATCCCGCTGGTTATAATACAAAACTAAACGCGGTAAATGCTCGGTTTCGTCGCCGATTTCTTGAGGTAAAGCTTGGCTTTTTTCAATCTTTCCTTTAACTAAAATATCGCTAAATTCTTGATTTAATTGTTCGACATTCTCATCGGATAATGAGAACTTGAGGCGGATGACGAACAGCTCTTTAACGAAGCGACTGGAATGATAAACTCGATAAAAATCAGCGATCGCCCTGCAAGCTACTTCTAGGTCATCGGTTATGGTATATAAACTCGGGTCTTCTGGACTGATTAAACCCCGTCGTAACAGTTGTTTTTCAACGAAAGCATTCCAATCGTGCCAATAATCTCCTCCCGGTTTATCTATTAAGACTAAAGGTGCGGGACCGTACTTTCCCGTTTGAGTCAAAGTCAAAGATTCAAACGCTTCGTCTAGAGTGCCAAATCCTCCTGGAAATAAAACTAAGGCGTCGCTTTCTTTGAGGAAAAATAGTTTGCGGGTGAAGAAGTATTTAAAATTAATTAATTTGCGATCGCCCTCTATAAAAGGATTTGATTTTTGCTCGAAGGGCAATTGAATATTTAACCCGAAAGAATTTTCCCTGCCGGCACCTTCGTTACCTGCCTGCATAATGCCACCACCCGCACCCGTCACTACCATAAATCCTTGTTTGGCGATGAGTCTGGCAAAGTCTTTTGCCATGTTATATTCGGGAGTATTTTCTGGAGTGCGAGCCGAACCAAAGATGGTTATTTTTCTAACGTGACGGTAGGGATAGAACATCGCAAACGATCTTTCTAGGTCGTACAGACAAGACGATAAAATTTTCCAGTCCAGACGTTCTACTTCTGAATACTTATTCGCCATTTTGGCGATGCTTTCTAGCGATCGCGATACCCATTTTTCATACTTTAATTCCGGCAGACTATCGAGCAATTCTTTAACTTCGGCTTGTAAGGAATTTTTTGTTGTTTTTTTCTGGATAGATGCAGTCATTAATTTATCTCATTTTTGGGAATTGGGAATTGGGAATTGGGAATAGTTTTGAAGTTTTTGTCTCGCTTTTAACTTTTTACAAAACGCCAACGGATTGTTATTGCACGTCAACTTTGAAGCCAACCCACCACTTGTCGCTTTTTGTCAGTTGTTGGTTTGTGGAAAAACTCTCCCATCGAAAGCTTTTTGTCAAACCAAATAGGAATCAAGCAAAAGATCCACCGCCTCAAAAATCGGAAGCCGAAATAGGGGATGGATCTTGCTTGCTGGGGATTTAACCCAAGTGCTTTTCTAGAGTATTAGCCAGAGTAGTTTTGGGAACGGCACCGACCACCATATCAACTCTTTGGCCTCCCTTAAAGATCATCAGAGTAGGAATGCTACGGATGCCGTATTGGCTGGCGACGTTAGGATTTTCATCAGTATTAACTTTGACTACTTTGACCTGCCCTTCATATTGTTGGGAGATCTCTTCGACCACAGGGGCGACCATACGACATGGCCCGCACCAGGGAGCCCAAAAATCTACTAAAACTGGAATTTCGCTCTCAAGCACGTCCTGCTTGAAACTAGAGTCGGTAACTGCGGTTGCTGACATTCCTCAGTAATCCTTGATACATAAGTTTGTTATCGAGTTTTATTTTAACAAACAATAGTAATTTATCGCGATTCTGCAATTTGACTCTTTCATACTCATGACGAGTACTTTTCATGACGAGTACTCATGACGAGTACTCAAAAAAAGTAATTCCCAATTCCCAATTCCCCATTCCCGATTCCCCATTCCCAAAAAAGGAACCGCCCGAACCTTTATGATTGGGGTTCGGACGGAGTGTGGTGTGAGGAGTGAACGGAAACATGCGTCTCCGCTATCTCTATTCTGACATCTAATCGTGGATTATTCCACAAAAATCTGTAAAATTCGATACTTTTTTTAAAATTAACCAAGGATAGGATGGTAATTTTTGAGTAGTTCTACTTGCCCATACCTAATTGTTGTGCTTTTTGATAGACCTTACCCTCAGTCAAAAGAGAAGGAGCGATCGCCACTTCAACCTGCTGCATCTCTTTGAGGCTCTTAGCTCCAAGAGTTCCCATGCTAGTTTTAAGAGCGCCCAAAAGATTATGAGTACCGTCATCCAACAAGGCCGGGCCTCGAAGAATTTGCTCCAAAGAACCAGTAGTACCGACGCGAATGCGAGTACCGCGAGGCAGCACCGGGCTAGGAGTGGCCATGCCCCAATGATAGCCCCGTCCCGGAGCCTCGGCGGCCCTGGCCAGAGGAGAACCGATCATCACCCCATCGGCACCGCAAGCAATACACTTACAAATATCGCCCCCAGTAATCAAACCGCCATCGGCAATAACTGGCACATAATTTCCGGTTTCTTGTTGGTAGTCATCCCGGGCAGCCGCGCAATCGGCAACAGCAGTGGCCTGGGGCACGCCTATACCCAAAACACCGCGAGAGGTACAAGCCGCCCCCGGCCCGATACCCACCAAGACAGCCGCCGCCCCGGCCTTCATTAAATTAAGAGCCACCTCATAAGTAACGCAGTTGCCCAATACTACGGGCATGGGCATATCTTGACAAAAGCGAGCTAAATCCAGAGGGGCAATTGATTCGGGAGAAAGATAAGCAGTAGAGACAACAGTTGCTTGGACAAAAAACAAATCTGCCCCAGCTTCAGCTACCGCCGGACCATATTTAATAGCCCCTGCCGGGGTGGCACTTACCGCCGCAATGCCGCCCTGGCTCTTAATTTGAGCAATTCTTTGGGCGATGGATTCTGGTTTAACGGGCTCGGAGTAGAGTTTTTGCATCAGAGCGACAAACTCATCTTTACCCACCGAAGCGATCTGCTCTAAAATCGGTTGAGGATCGGCGTAACGGGTTTGGATGCCTTCTAAATTGAGAACTCCCAAGGCCCCTAATTGGGATAGCTTCACCGCCATACCCACATCTACCACCCCATCCATTGCGCTAGCAATAATCGGGATTTCTCTTTCGATGCCCCCAATTTGCCAGCGAGTATCTGCCAAGCTCGGATCGAGGGTGCGCTGTCCCGGAACTAACGCAATTTCATCAATTCCATAAGCTCTGCGGGCAGTTTTACCGCGTCCAATTGAAATATCCATTACTCTAAATCTGCTCCCTAGACCGTATTTAAAGCTAGGGTATCAAATTTAGAGGTTTTTTTGTCCAATAGAAGGGAACGGGATCGGAAGGCTCGAAGGGGGCATTATAATTAAATAGGAGTGTCCCGAGTAAGGTAGGGTACGTTATAAAAAGGCAAAATCAATAAATATGAAAGCTTTTGGGAAACAAAAATCTTCAAAAATTACCGCTAGAAAGTCGGTAAAGTCTTCTCAGAAAAATCGGTTTTTCGGTATCTCAGAAACCCGGTTTTTTGCCCGGTTTTTCGGTATTTCAGAAACCCGGTTTTTTGAAAAAACCGGGTTTCTTGACAGATGCCCTAGGAATAAGATGTCGGGAAGACATCTTTGGCGAATATTAGGCAGTTGGATAATGGCTCAAGGGGTATTACTGGGAAATCCTGCTGTAGCGAATACTGTAGAAAAGACGATGAGCTACAGTCAGCTTTTACAAAAAATCAATGCGGAGGAGGTTGAAAAAATAGACGAATATCCTTCTCAAAACATCGCGAAAGTAAAACTTAAAGAGACGGAATCAATCTACAGGGTAAATTTGTTTGAATACGGCTCAGAATTACTAGAAAAATCTCTGGCTAAGAACATCGATTACGAGGTAAAAAAGGCTCCAGATAGTAGCGTGGCTATGGGTTTGGTGCTTAATTTATTGGTGATTTTGGCAGTAATTGTTGTTTTATTGATGCTGCTGCGTCGTACCAGTCAGGCCCAGGGTAATGCTTTGAATTTTGGCAAATCTAAGGCTAGGTTCCAGATGGAGGCGAAAACTGGGGTGCTGTTTGATGATGTGGCGGGTATAGAGGAGGCGAAAGAAGAACTGCAGGAAGTTGTTACTTTTTTAAAACAGCCGGAACGGTTTACGGCTATCGGCGCGAAGATTCCTAAAGGGGCTTTGTTGGTGGGGCCGCCGGGAACTGGTAAGACTTTATTGGCTAAGGCCATCGCAGGAGAAGCTGGAGTCCCATTTTTCAGTATCTCGGGTTCGGAATTTGTGGAGATGTTTGTGGGTGTCGGAGCCTCCCGAGTGCGAGATTTGTTCCGCAAGGCCAAGGAAAACGCTCCTTGCATCGTTTTTATAGATGAAATCGATGCGGTGGGACGACAGCGGGGGGCCGGTATTGGCGGCGGTAATGACGAACGGGAGCAAACTCTCAATCAATTATTAACGGAGATGGACGGGTTCGAGGGCAATAGCGGCATCATTATTATTGCTGCTACTAACCGTCCCGACGTTTTAGATGGGGCCTTGTTGCGGCCGGGGAGGTTTGACCGACAGGTAACGGTAGATTTGCCGGTTTATAAGGGAAGGTTGGGCATTTTAGAGGTTCACGCCAAAAATAAAAAACTAGCTCCAGAAGTCTCTCTGGAGGCGATCGCTCGTCGGACTCCTGGTTTTTCGGGGGCCGATTTGGCAAATATGCTGAACGAAGCGGCGATTTTGACGGCCCGCCGACGGAAAGAAGCGATTACCCCTCTAGAAATAGATGATGCGATCGACCGGGTAACTATTGGTTTGAGTTTGACACCTTTACTGGATAGTAAGAAAAAGCGCTTGATTGCTTTCCACGAGGTCGGACACGCTTTGTTGATGACTTTGTTAAAAAATTCCGACCCCCTTAATAAGGTGACGATCGTTCCTCGTTCTGGGGGCGTGGGCGGTTTTGCCCAACAGATGTTTGACGAGAATATGGTCGATAGCGGTCTTTATACTAAAGCGTGGTTGACGGACAGGATTACGATGACTTTGGGGGGACGCGCTGCGGAGGAGGAAATTTTTGGTCATGCCGAAGTAACTATGGGCGCTGCTAACGACCTTCAGGTTGTGGCTAATTTGGCCCGGGAGATGGTGACTCGTTATGGAATGTCGGAGTTAGGGCCTCTTGCTTTGGAAAATCCCAGCGGCGAGGTTTTTCTGGGTCGCAATTGGCAAACTCAGGCGGAGTATTCTGAGGAGGTGGCGACTAAAATCGACCATCAAGTTCGGGGGCTCGCCGTTCGCTGTTACCAAGAAGCGCGGAAGATTATTAGCGAAAATCGAGCTGTAATCGATCGCCTTGTAGATTTGTTAATCGACCAGGAAACTATTGAGGGCGAACAGTTCCGTCAAATTGTGGCCGAGTATCGACAACTCCCCGAGAAACAGTTGGCATCAATTAATTTGACTAAGGATTAATTGCAGGCCAAGAAACCCGGTTTTGCCGAAATTACCGGGTTTCTGAGATACCGATTAACAATTACCTATTCGACAAACGCCGACTCTGTTGGGCGTACATTTCTCGTAAAATCAAACCCGGATCTACCCACTCGCCGCTATACTTCAATCCCCAGTGGAGGTGGGGGCCGCTGGTCCGACCGGTCATGCCGACTCTGGCAATTCGATCGCCTGCCCGTACTGTTTGTCCTTCCCAGAGGGTGATGCCGCCTGCGCGATCGATGAAATATTTACGTCCGTTGCTAGTATCTACCCGGCCTTGGACGTGGCAATAGATGTGTTCCCAATACCCAGATTGAATGGCAATACCGGTACCGCAGCGAGAATCTTCCCAAACTTCGACAACTTTACCCGCCCACCAATTGCGGATATAACTTCCTTCTGGGGCCGCTAAGTCTAAACCGTAGTGAAATCCTCCGCCCCTGGGGCCGAATGGTGAAGTGTAGGTTTGAAAGTTTTCGACGGGAAATGAGGCACTTTGCCAATTGCTGGCATATGCGATTTGTTCGATGGACTCTTGGGGGTGGAGGGTTGGAGCTTCAATGTCGATGGCCCTCCGTTCCCAGTTGGGTATGGAGTCCGATCCATCGATTCTGATGGCCAAGGATTCTTCGGCATTGACTAATTTTTGTCCAAATCCCAGGGTGGTTACGCTAAGGCCCATTAGGGCTGCGGCCAAGAGCAATTTTGAATGATGTTTGGGTTGTGGTTTTTGTGACGATGCTGACTCTGACATGGCGATTAATTTCTCTTGTCAATAGGTCAATAGTGTTTTTTCGCTTTTATCTCTTGACACCACAGCTTTTTTGCAATCTGCCAAGGAAAAGATTTAGGGGGTCAGACCCTCTAGGAAATTGGTTTAATATATTATCTTATTTGCGCGTCATTAACCCGATTTCAGGTTTTTATTTAAAATTAGCTGTGGTTAGGGACTTTTTTTTATGCGACTATTTTACTATTGCAAGGTACTTTTGTTAAACAAATAGCGATCGCATTTCATAGCAACTGGGTCTGTCGATTTGTTTGACAAAACTGACTGACTTCCGATAAACTGGAGATGAGGGGCGCAAATCGAAAATAGAAAATCTTTTAAAAAATAAATGTTGCCAGAAATTTTTCCATTTAGAATAACTATAGATGCTACAGCGATCGCCGGTGCGTCTTTGTGGTCTTTGGCATTTTATTGGGGATTTTCCCCTGCCAGCGAATGGGTGATGGAACAGTTAAATCGTTGGTTTAATTTTGCAGAGCGATCGCTTTATACTTCGGAAGAAGAATTTGAAAGAACTCGCCGCGCTAGAGAAGCGCAAAATGCTTTTTATGCCTCTGTTTTTAGCATAATTCCCTTTTTAATTATTGGTAGTTTGTGCAACTGGGGAGTAGAATTGGGATTGGGTAAAAGTTGGGGTATTAGTATGGGTTTAATTGCCTGCGTGGGGGGTGCTGTTTACGAATTAGGTCGCCGTGATAGTCAGAATAATTAACAATTAATAATTAACAATTAAGGGTCTTCGGTACTTAATTGGCTAAAATGATAACTTGATGCTTTCGGGAATCAATTTTTTAAAATAATCAGATGTGCTGATTAGTAAAGAAAAAATCCCAAACCCGTTAAGAGTTCCCCGTTAAGAGTTCCCGCGCATTAATAATTTTGCAGAATTTGTACCGAAGAGCCACAATTAATAATTAGGGGCGGCACGAAAAACCGTAAAAGCTGACAAAATAGGTAATAGGTAA
>CAZSTZ010000137.1:0-6240 GCA_964609515.1 uncultured bacterium
ACGACTAAAGTCGTTACTACGAACGTTTTTACGACTAAAGTCGTTACTACGAACGTTTTTACGACTAAAGTCGTTACTACGAACGGCGCTGGCGGGCGACTACTGCCAGAAGGGCGATCGCTACCAAACCGAAAACCGTTCCCGGTTCGGGGGTACTCGTCGGATCGAACTCGCTTTGGGGGGAAGTTAACTGCTCTTTGCCGTCTTCAACCTTCCGATCGAAGCGATCGCTCGACTCCTCGGCCTCCTTCAACGCTTCCCGCTGTTCGTCGTTCACCAAAACGATGGCCGACGAATAAGGAGTAACTATTTTATAAGTCTTGGCGATGCGGTGAATGGCATCCAACTCCTCCAAAGTATCGATATCCATCCGCTGGCTCAAACCTAAGACTAACTGTCGCGCTGCCAAGGGTGCAAAACCATCGCCGACAGTTGCCTCATAGCTACCCGGTACCAAATACCAAGCATAACCGTCAGCGACGCTAACCGCCGCCGGACCTAAATCTTCCTTGGTGGCGATGCGAGTCAGGGCCTCGGATATTTGCGATGCTACGCCGCCGCCGGTTTCGTGCAATAACTCCAAAGTCGGATCGTCGTAAGCTGCCGGCATTCCTCCCAAATGAACCATCCACACCGGGGCGGTCAGTTTGGGAAAGTCGTTTTTGTTTTTGGATAGTTCGTAACTGCCGGAGTCGGTGACTAATATAATGCCGTCGTAAGGAGTGTTATCCTTCAGTCTGGCGAACTGTTGCAACATCTCGGAGTATTGCAAACTGCCGTAATAGGTGACGGCCTGGGGGTCGAACTGACTCAGGTCGTCGAGGCGTCCCGGTTGCCCGCCGCCCGCTACCGCGAGATAGAGGTCGGCGTCGTTGTTGGCAAAGTTGTAGTCGGCGAAACCGTACTTCTTCAACCAGTCGAAGGTTTCTTGAACTTCTTGGCGATGACTGCCCATGCTGAAGGAACTGTCGAGAACTACGGCGAACCTTTCGGCGACCGGTATGGAGTAGTCTTTGGGAGTTAGCAGCGGAACTGCGGCAATACGATCGCCTCCACCTAAGTCGATTTCGTGGCGGGCGAGGGCCCGTCCGTTTTTGGTAGGCAGACTTGCGGGCAGCCACTCGTCGCCCAAACCTTTGACGGTTTTACCGTTGTAGGTGCGCTCGGTTTTTCCCGTCCAATAGATGTTCCGCCGTTCTGCCAGTCGGGGCATCGCCCAACCTTCGGGCTGGCGCATTACTTTGTAGGCGAGCCAGAGGTGCATTTCTGTGGGGCGGTTGACTTTGGTTCCCCGTTCCCACGTTCTCAGTTTCACCGGCACCGGAAAGGCGCGGAGGCGATATTGTCCGGGGCCCACTTGTTCTAATAGGGCGGGATCTACGGGTCTCGCCCTTTGTACTTGAGAGTTATAGACTTTTTGGGCCGCCCCTCGGGGGGAGATTTTGAAGGTGAAGCGTCGATCGCGATCGCCGGTGTCTCCCAACCACAAACCGGTGACGACGGCGCTTTCTGGTAGGGAGAAGTAATAGAGTATTTCTTCTACTTGGTCCGTTTGGTTTTCGTAAACTTCGTAAAGTTCCACCTCGGCCCAGTCCCCTTCTTCTTTGACGTTGACTTCTTGCTGGCGCAACCAGACTTTTTTCTCGCCGATGTTAAATAGTCCGGCTTTGGCCTCGTCGGTGTCGCTGGTGGAACTAACGGCTTTGAGGACTGCTTTTTGTTCTCCTCTCTGTAAGGGGGTATCGAAGAATTGTTCGTAGAGTTTGACTGCTTTTTCGCGATCGCTCCTGTCGCCTTGGTATAAAAAGGGCGATACCAACCAATTGAAGGTATCTTGTAAGGATTGACTTGTGTCGTCTGAGAGTCCCAAAGCGTGACGGTACATCACCCGAATGTTATTCATTCTTTCCGCAGAACTCAGATAGCGGTAGGGGGAGAGGTAAGCGTTGGTTAAGCCTTTGCGGATGAGGTCGGAGTTTGCTAGGAGCTCGCGGCGATCGCTGTCCGTCACTGCCGGTTTTTCTAAGAGTTCAAAGGCCGCCACTTGCGGTTGTTGGTGGAAGCTGGAGAAGATTAAGCTCCAGGCTATTAGGGGGGCAACTATGCCGGCGGCTGCCCGTTTCCATCCGTTTTGAGCGGCAAAGGCGCGGATAATTTTTTGCCCGGAACGAAGGTATAGGCTTGCCACTGCGAAGGGCATGAACAGAAATAGGGTGGAGGTAAAGCCAAGGATAAAGATAAACCAGAGCGATCGTATCGCCCACCCGATGTGGTAGTGGGTCAGCTCCCACCAGAGGCTACTCAGCCAATTAAAACGGAAAAATTCTTCTAGTAAAACTGCCGCTACGGGGATGACGTAAAACATCAGCAGGGCGCTGACGTATAAGCCCATTAAAAAGATGGCGGCGTGACTTGCTAGCTGTATCCAGGCGAGAGACTGCTTGCGTCTGGCGTAACCGAAGAGGAGTTCGAGGGAAAAGGCGGCGATGCATAAAAACAGGGTGGCTAGCATGAAACCGCTGGCGGCGGTGAGTTCCCGAATAACGAACAGTCGCAGGAACGATAAGAGGAATAGGGGCCCCTCGACTCCGTAAAATAGACCCATCAGCCGCAAGGGACGCTTGCGCAATTTCCAATAACCTATAATAAATGCGATGGTGGGAACTGCTATTAAGCCGAGAAAGCTTATCAAAAAATCGATAGGAATTATACCGTCGATGGTTCCTACGATTAAGGGAGCTATTATCCAAGGTAAGAGTGCAAAATAGACAAATCCTAAAAAGATTAAGTTCCAACCCCAAAAAGTGAGGTAGCACATAGCGCGAAATAATGTTTTTAAGGGCGATCGCTTGAGGCGATCGTAGGCCGAAAGTGTTAGCTTTCGCCCCCAGTGGATGCCGTTGAATATGGCATGAAGTAGAATGTTCATGGCTCGACTCCGTTAAGGTTTCAGCAGTTCCGTAGAAATACGGCGCGGGACGGAAGTTTTGCACCTTGTCTTTCGGTTGGTCCCGCCGTCCGTGGTTAAATTGAGAACTACTGGGATTTTTTCCATATTAACTTACAACTCGTCTCGGCCCCATTTCCGATTTTTTTTTGAGTTCTTAGCGGTTAGTCGTGCAAAAAATAAACCCGGTAATTTCTGTGCATACCGGGTTTCTGGGTAACTTATGTTTTTTTGAACAATACCTTCGCCGAACGGTAGGTAGCGCTACCGACAGGAAACTTAACATTTTATAAGCACCTAGATGTAAGAAACCGGGAATTTCTGTAAAAACCCGGTTTCTGGCGGGCGACGCGCACCACTACTCAATCTCCATAGTCGCTGCCGGTCACTTTACCTCGGAAAACTAAATATTGGTATCCGTTGTAAAACAACATTATCGGAATGAAAAAACCGATAAATGTCAGCATAAACACTAAAGCAGTCGGCGCCGCCGCTCCCTGATAGATAGTTATGCTAGGAGGGATAATGTAGGGAAACACGATTAATGCCAGTCCCAGAAAAGTGAGCAGGAAAATCAGAATCGTCCAAACAAACGGAGTCCTTTCTCGCCGCAACTTCAGACTGCGTAACAACTGCCACACGATCGCAATTGCCAGCAGCGGGATAGCCGCAAAGATATAGACTAGGGGGCGATCGAATAAACGCTCTCTCATCTGTGCTGAAAATATCGGGGTGCTAGCCGTAATCAAAACCGCTCCCGCTAAAGTCGTCCAGGCCGCCAGAGTGGCAGTTCGATAATAGGTTTCCTGCAAATCTCCTTCCGTTTTCAGAACTAGATAAGTCGAGCCTATCAGTACATAACCTTGAATCAAAGTTAAAGCTACTAACGCCGACTGGGGACTCAACCAATCCCACGGACCGCCGATAAAAAGACCGGCTTCATCTACCGGGATCCCTTCCAACACGGCACCCAGAGAAAATCCTTGACCCAGGGCGGCTACAAAACTGCCGACTCCAAAAGATAGATTCCAGAAGAATTTGCGGTTGGAATGTTCCCGAAATTCAAAGGCTACCGCCCGAAAAACGAGCCCCAAAATCATTACCGTAATCGGAATATAAAGGGCCGTGAGGATGGTGCCGTAAGCTAAAGGAAATGCTCCAAACAATCCTCCCCCCATGACGATTAACCAGGTCTCGTTGGCATCCCAAACGTTACCTAAACTTGTCATTAAGATGCCGCGACGTTTTTCGCTGGAAGCTGTCAGGGATAATATCCCTACTCCTAAGTCGAAGCCGTCGAGCATCACATATAGAAATAAGAAGAGGGCTAAGATTCCGAACCAAACTACGGCCAAAAAACTTTCTAATACTTCCATCGTTTTTGTGGGTTGTTAATTGTCAATTGCCAATTGTTAGTTGAACAAAAAAGTTACAAATATAAGAGCCAGCAGCAAAAATCTTTATGCTGTCATTGCGAGGCGGCGGGAAAACTCGTTAAGCTTGTAGGAATTGATAATAAGCCAGCCGAAGCAATCTCAGGCTTTATCGCTCTGGGGTTCCCACCCTACGGGAAGGCATCGCCTACGGCTAATTAAACGATTTCCCCACAAGCTTAATGAGTAGAAGCAAGGGCCTCGCAATGACAACAACAGGACTTACGCACTAAGAAGACTTACCCACGAGCAACGAAAATGGGACGTTTGAGATTGCTTCGCGTAAGTTCTACGAATCTTATTGCTGCGTTTCCACCGGACGGCGATCGCGCTGATGTTTGCCTTTTTCGGTCTCGACGACGATATCGGTTTCCAAATTGGGAATCGCCATTTCTAAATTGGGGCCTTGACGAACGATCCGACTGCCAAAGTACAGGGCTGCAAAAAATAGAATCGTATAAGCCACCGTGTAGGCAATTAAGGAACTCAAAATCGTCCCTGCTGGCACGTTGGATACGGAGTCGGCAACGCGAATTTGTCCGTAAAGAGACCAAGGCTGTCGCCCCACTTCTCGCACGATCCATCCCGCCTCTACTGCGATATAACCCAGAGGCGCGGCTAATACCCAGGCGGCCATCAACCAGCGCTGTTGGCCGATGTTTTCTGCCGAGAGTTTGCCGCGCAACCACTGGATGACGCTCCAGAGCATGATGCCGGCGAAGAAAAAGCCGATGCCTGCCATTACTCGGAAGGAATAGAAGATTAAGCCTACCATTGCCGGTCGGTCTTCCGGCACCCATTCTTTTAATCCCAGTACCGGTTCGGACAGTTCTTTTTTAAATTCGAGGATGTAACCGAGACCGTTGGGAACGTTTAATTCCCAGTCGTTTCGTTCTGTTTCTGGGTTGGGCAGGGCGAGGATGCTCCAGGGCGCTGCCTCCCCTTCGGGTACCGTTTCCCAACGGGCTTCGATCGCCGCCAGTTTAGTCGGTTGGTATTCGTAAACTACTTCGCCGCTGGCGTGACCGACGTATATTTGCAGTGGGGCGACGATAATTGCTAGGGCGATCGCTAATTTCAAAGATTTACTGAAAAATTGCCGATGGCGACCTTTGAAAATATACCAGGCGCTAATGCCGCCGATGACAAATAGGGATGTTTCCAAGGTCGCCAAGTACATGTGGGTGAAACTGCTCCACATGGAAGGATTGAAAATGGCTTGGAAGTAGTTTTCGACTACGAATTTACCATCGACCATCTGTCCGCCAGTGGGAGTTTGCATCCAAGAGTTGGCAACCAGGATCCAGAAGGCAGATAAACTCGCGCCAAAGGCAACCATGATAGTTGCAAACAGATGCATGATGGGAGGTACGCGGTTCCAACCGAAGAGCATGATGCCGAGAAAGCCGGCTTCTAGCATGAAGGCCATCGCTCCCTCGAACCCCAAGATGCTCCCGAAGAAGTCGCCAACTGCCAGGGAGAAGGGAGCCCAGTTGGTGCCGAACTCAAATTCTAGGGTGACGCCGGAGGCGACTCCGATGCCGAAGTTGAGAACGTAGAGTTTCGACCAAAAGCGCGCGTGGCGATAGTAGTCCGGGTCTTTGGTTCTCAACCATAAGATTTCTATTGTTACTAGGTAAGTGCCCATGCCGATAGTTAGTACCGGCCACAACATGTGAAAGATGCTGGTTATCGCAAATTGCATTCGCGATAGGGCTACTGGGTCGGAAAATGTTTCCATCAGTTCGCTCCTGCGTGCTTTAAGGTCGAGTCCAATAACTACTGAGCAATTATATCTAAGAAAAATATTTTTGGCATAACGGTGAAGGGGAGCGAGCCGCCACTGAAGGGGAACGAGCC
>CAZSTZ010000137.1:6340-14762 GCA_964609515.1 uncultured bacterium
CGAGTTGTCGTTGAAGGGGAACGAGTGGCTCGCTGACATTAGCGAGTTGTCGTTTAAGGGGAGCGAGTGACTCGCTGACATTAGGGAGTTGTCGTTTAAGGGGAGCGAGTGACTCGCTAGGGAGCCGCCACTGGAACTGTTAAAGAAATTTACCACAGCCGTTGAACTGGATAAGCATCGAGAATTACATCCACGCTCAAAATTGGTATTTTTTCTACCATAGCTTGAGCGATAAGTAAGCGATCGAAAGGGTCTCTATGATGGAAAGGCAAAGTAGCAATAACCTCAATATGGTCTAAACTAATATCCAGCAGCATAAAGTCATTATAACTGCTTAGTTGTTCTTCTACAAACTCCTTTAATGGCAGACCAAAATCGGACTTGCCGATGCTTTCTTTAACCGCAATTTCCCACATACTAACCATACTAATTAACTTCTCGTTTTCCTCGTCATCAATTCCCCGCTCTGGCAGTATTGCTTAGTTTGCGATCGCCCTTAAAAAACCACATAAAAGTATGGGTATCTAACAGTAACCTCATCAAATTTAGTCCCTCAAATTTTGTAATAAACTTTTAAACTCATCGAAAACTTTATCCAACTCTTCAGCTTTACCCTCTAGCTTGTCAAGCTTTGAAGATACTACTAACTCCTCGCTTTCCCAGAAGGAATCATCGTTGATTTTAATCTGGTTTTTGGCACTACCAAATAAAGAAGAACGAGGCTTGTTATTTTCCTCAGATATTGTCGTCAATTCTTTAGCACTACCAGCTTGACGGGAACCATGTTTTTCTGGCGGCGGTGGTAAAATCGAAACTAATTTAACCACGGGTTGGTTGTCTTTCGTAATGACAATTTCTTGCCCGCTTATAGCCTTTTCAACTAAATCGGATAAATTAATATTGGTATCGGCTAAATCGATTTTGTGCATCTTTTTTGCGACCATTGGCGATAGTTTTATTTTAACAGAAAAGCGGGGTGGGGGCACTCGACGCCCTGCTTTTGCCCCTTCTTTTAAAACAAAGAAACAAACAAAGAAACCCGGTTTTTTGAAAAAACCGGGTTTCTGGGCGCTTCTTAACTCCTCGCCAAAACGCCGTTGAGGAAGATATCGGCCAAACCTTCCGCCATTTCCTTCATCGCTTGGGGGTCCGTCTCCCCTTCTAACATCGTATCTTGACTGAAACCGGCGATCGCGAACATTCCCACAAACACCCTCGCCACAATTTTTGGATTCATCTTTCTATATACTCCCCTTTCCATCGCCGTTTCCACAAACGCCTCCGCCACCTCGTTCATTTTGGCGATAACCTCCGACTGGATGCGATCGCGCAACTCCGGATGAAATTGGGCCTCGAAAAAGCAAACCCTCATTAAGTCCACATTCTGGTTAATGTGCAACATCCGCCGGCGCATCACCTGGGCCACCGCCCTATCGCTGGCCATCTCGCTCAATTCCGTCAGCAGATCGCTGAGAATCTCCACCCAACCATCGGTGGCCAATTCTATTAAAATAGCCTTTTTACTGGGAAAATGCCGAAATATAGTCCCTTCGGCCACTCCCGCCTTCCGGGCCAAATCCTTAGTAGTAGTCCCGTCGAACCCTTTGCGGGCAAACAACTTTTGGGCCGCCTGCAAAATGCGAGTTCGCATCTCTGTTTCGCTGGAAAAATTAGTGGCAACTGTCATGGGGTAATGGGGGTTGTAGCTTTTTAAAGTCTCTTATTAACCTATTGCCGCACAAATCGAGCATTAATTAATAATGTCTTTACTTTTTTTGAACCCGATGAGAGAAACCCGGTTTTTTGAAAAAACCGGGTTTCTGGGCCATGTATGTATGAGAAACCCGGTTTTTTGGAAAAACCGGGTTTCTGGAGGCCGGCTGTCAGTATCCTAGAAAATACTCCTACCGAATTGTCTGTCCATGTTAAAACGTCCAACCGCTCCAAATCGAAAAAAGGCCAAAACTAGCATAAGACTCCAATGCCTGGGAGCGATCGCCATCTGCTGTCTCCTTTTCTGGGGCATCGCCTCCCAAGAGGCCATCGCAGACGTCAGCCCCTCTCTCCTCTCCCAACGAGACGACAGCGCATCGATCCAACCCTATCTAGATCGAGTCAAAAACGAAATAACCGAATTTAGCCTCGATAACGGCATGAAATTTATCGTCCTCGAACGTCACAGAGCCCCAGTCGTCTCCTTTACCATCTACGCCGACGTCGGCGGGGCCAACGAACCGGACGGACAAACGGGAGTCGCCCACTACCTCGAACATTTGGCCTTCAAAGGCACGCCAAAAATAGGCACCATCAACTACGAGGCAGAAAAACCCCTTTTAAAGAAACTCGATGGCCTCTTCGAGCAAATGGAGGCCGCCAAAAAAGAGGGCGATGGGGACAAACTCGCCCAACTAACCGTACAATTCGAGTTAGTCCAAAAGGAAGCCTCCCAATACGTCAAGCAAAACGAACTCGGTAAAATCGTCGAACAGTCGGGAGGCGTAGGCACAAACGCCGCCACCTCCACCGATGCCACCTACTACTTCTACAGTCTGCCTTCTAACAAACTAGAACTGTGGATGTCTTTGGAGTCCGAGAGATTTTTAGAACCGGTCTTCCGAGAATTTTACAAAGAAAAACAGGTCATCCTCGAAGAACGCCGCTTGCGCACCGAAAATTCTCCAGTGGGTAAGATGATAGAAGAGTTTTCCCAAGTTGCTTTTCAAGTGCATCCCTATCGCCGCCCCATCATCGGTTATACCGAAGATATCGAAAGTTTAACCCGAGAAAACGTGCGGGACTTTTTCGAGACTTACTACGTTCCTCGCAACTTGACTGCAGCCGTGGTGGGAGATGCCAACCCGGAAGAAGTCAAGCAGTTAGCAGAGATTTATTTCGGTCGCTTCCCAGATAAACCGGCACCGCCACCATTAACCGCAGTGGAACCGCCGCAAACCGAAACCAGAGAACTGACTTTGCGCCTGGAGACTCAACCTTGGTATTTGGAGGGATACCACCGACCGTCCCTCAAGCATCCCGATAATGCGGTTTATGACGCGATCGCCGCTATCCTCAGCGACGGACGCACCGGACGCCTGTATAAATCTTTGGTCGAAAAACAGCAGTTGGCTTTGGCATCTCAAGGTTTTAGCGGCTATCCGGGAGATAAGTACCCGAATTTGATGTTATTTTATGCCATGACCGCCCCGGGCAAGGATATCGACGAGGTGGCCGCTGCTTTGAGGGCAGAAATAGAGCCCTTGAAAACCGAACCGGTTGCCCCAGAAGAGTTGGCGAGGGTGAAAACTCAGGCGAGGGCGCGGCTGTTGCGATCGCTCGATTCTAATATGGGCATGGCTCAAGCTTTAGTCGAGTATGAAGCGAAGACGGGTGCGTGGGAGAATTTGTTTGAGGAGTTGGAGGCGATCGCCGCCGTCACTCCCGCAGATATCCAGCGCGTCGCCCAGGAAACTTTCCGCCGCGAAAATCGCACTATCGGTAAACTGTTATCTATTGATAATTAGCAATTAACAATTGACAATAACCGAACAGACAAGATGTCTGTTCTACGGGCAAATCGCTGAAGCGATTACTACGAACTAACTAAGTACAATGAAAAAATCGAGACTATTTTTAGCCGGGTTGTTGATAGTTACTATGCTGGCAGTGGTGCTTTTGCGACTGTCGGTTAGTGCGGATAACAGCCCCAAACACTATACCGAATTAACGTTTCCTCCCCTACCGGAAATTAAACTTCCAGACTATACTCGCTTCCGGCTAGATAACGGCATGACCGTCTATCTTATGGAAGACCGGGAACTTCCTCTGGTTGGCGGTAGCGCTATATTTAGAACCGGTTCGAGATTTGAACCTGCCGAGAAAATAGGTTTGGCGAGTTTGACTGGAGCGGTGATGCGCACTGGAGGTACTAAAACTCATTCTCCAGATGAATTAGATCTGTTATTAGAGGAAAAAGCTGCTGCTGTCGAAACCGGTATTGGTACTACGGCGGGTAGCGCCAGTTTTAATGCTTTAAGCGAAGATTTGGAGGAGGTTTTTGGGCTATTTGCTGAGGTTATCAAAGAGCCGGTTTTTGCAGAAGAAAAACTAGAGTTTGCGAAGAGGCAAATTCGCGGTTCTATTTCCCGTCGCAACGACAACCCCCAGGATATAGCAAATCGCGTATTTGAGAAGTTAATTTATGGCAAAGACAGTCCTTACGCTCGCACGGTGGAGTATGAAACTCTTAATAATATTAGTCGGGAAGATTTAGTTAATTTTTATCAGCGCTATTTCCATCCAGAGAATACGATTTTAGGAATAGTTGGAGATTTCGAGACCGAAGCAATGCGCCAGTTAGTCGTAGAAAAATTGGGCGACTGGCAGCCTAGCGCTAAGGCAGAAATCCCCCCTTTACCGGCAGTTTCTCAAGCTAATAAAAGCGGCGTTTTTGTGGTAGAACAGCCCCAATTAACTCAAAGTTATGTGGAAATGGGGCATTTGGGAGGAGATTTCAGCAATCCAGATTATCCGGCTTTGACCGTGTTAAATGACGTGCTTAATGGTTTTGGCGGGCGGTTGTTTAATAATATTAGAACTCGGGAAGGTTTGGCTTATTCCGTCTATGGTTTTTGGAGTCCGAGTTACGATTATCCAGGGGTTTTTATCACGGGGGGGCAAACCAGAAGTGCCGCTACGGTGCCGTTTATTCGGGCTATTAATGAGGAAATAGAGAAGCTGAAAAAAGAGCCGATTTCTGAGGCGGAATTAGCTTATGCGAAAGAATCTACTCTCAATTCTTTTATTTTCAATTTTCAAGACCCGGCTCAAACTTTATCCCGTTTGATGCGCTATCAATATTACGGCTATCCAGAGGATTTTCTGTTCCGCTATCGCGAGGGAGTGGAGGCGACAACTGTTGAAGACGTACAGCGGGTTGCTCGTACTTATTTAAAACCAGAAAATATGGTGACTTTGGTGGTAGGTAATGTGGAGAATATTTCGCCTCCTCTTTCTAGTTTGGGCGGCGATGTGGAGGTGACTGCTATTGATGTTACCATTCCCGAACCGAGTTAGTAGAGGTTTGAGGTCAGAGGTCAGAGGTCAGAGGTCAGAGGTTTTTGAGGTGGGAGGTTTTTTGAGCCAAAAAATACGCTTGGAAGTAAAATATTTTTTTCAATTCCCAATTCCCAATTCCCCATTCCCATAAGATGAAAATAGAAGCGATCGCTCAATTAACTCCAGCACAAATCGAAGATTTACACCTACTCTATCAATCTACTTGGTGGGGTAAAAATCGAACTATTCCCGGAATACGAAAAATGCTGCAAAATACCGATTTAATTATCGGTTTTTGCGAGGTTGAAACTAAAAAATTGATAGGCTTTACTAGGGTTATAACCGATTATGTTTATCGGGCCGTTCTTTGGGATGTAATGGTTGAAGAATCCTATCGAGGGCAAGGTTTGGGGAAGGCTTTAGTTGAGGCCGTTATTAATCATCCTTCGTTGCAAGAAGTAGAGGCTATCTCTTTAGTTTGTTTGCCAGAAATGGTGCCGTTTTATGAAAACTTGGGTTTTAACCGTTTGGAGATTGAATTGATGACGCGGGGGGGAATGGGGAATCGCTAATTGGGAATCGCTAATTGGGAATCGCTAATTGGGAATCGCGCTCATCGATTACTACGAACTTATTTTTTGGCTGGGAAGAACTTTTCTCCTAGCCAGTAAAAGAGTACAACTCCTAAGAGACTTGCACCCATATCTGTTAAGCTAAAAGTGCGATTTGGTAAAAGCTCTTGTAGCATTTCTTCGATGACGGTAACGATGCTAAAAATTAGCGGCCCCAAAGGCAGGGGAAAGTTAAAAATAACTAGCATTCGTCTGTTAATAGCTCGATGGCTTAAAAAAGAAGCGATGCCGTATAAAATAAAGTGTCCTGCGGTATCGTAATGAGGAATTTTAGAAAGTAGCTCTACGGGTAAATTTCCCGTGTCGGCTAAGAGGACAATTGTTAACAAGAGTAAAAAATATAAACCGGCGGCAACCTGCCATTTTTTCTGGGCTAATTTCATAATGGAGAATGGAGAATGGGGAATGGGGAATGGTTGATGGGAAATTGGGAATGGGGAATCGCGCTCATCGATTACTACGAACTTACTTATTATCTTTTAATTAGACTGCCAATGATAATTATTAGGGTGGAAATTGCGACTACGGGCACTACTGGGAGAAATCCCAGGGCAAAACTTGGGGGGATAATTTCTAGGATAAAACCTATTAACATTAATTCGCCGACGATAATAGAAATAAGACAACTCAAAGGCGAAATATTTCTGCCGTAGAGGGCGGCAATTACTGTAGGAAAAAGGACTGCCAAACCGGTAAATGCTTGGGTGGCGATCGCTGCTATAGTGGCGGGGGGATTTGCTGCTATTGCTAATCCAATTATTGCTAAAATTACGATTAATGCCCTGCCGACAATTGTTTGTTCTTTCAGAGAAGCTTCGGGACGAAAATAAGCAGTGTAAATATCTCTAGTAATCATCGAACTTAAGGCTAAAAGTTGGGAGTCGAGAGTTGACATAAATGCTGCCAAGGCACCCACCATTACTAAAGCAGAAATTCCCGTCGAAGCGTACTCCGCTAACATCATCGGAAAAATCCGATCTGCTGCTTGTCCTTCTAAGTCTGGAAAGGCAATATTTCCCCACATTCCAATTAACACCGGGCAGATAAACATAATGGCGGTTATTATTGGATAAAGAATGGCTGAAATTTTTAAAGATTTGGCTGTTTTGGGAGTATAAAAACGCATGAACATTTGGGGAAACATGGGAACGCTTAAACTCCAAAGCAGCATAAAGCTAAACCATTTATGGGGGGTAAAAAAGTTATTGTTTCCCTGTCTGGATAGTAGTTCCGGTTTGAGTTGGTAAACTGCCCGGTTTGCTTCGGTAATGCCGCCGAGACTATGAGCGATCGCCCCCAAGGCAACCAACACTAAAACTAACATTAATACTCCCTGCAAAACATCTGTTAAAGCGACGCTTTTCATTCCTCCAATAAAGACATAAACTACGATAATTGAGGTTAGAAAAGTTGCGCCGATAAAGTAGGGAATTTGTCCGTTAGTTAAACCTTCGAGAATGTAACCGCCGCCGATGGGTTGTAAGGTTAAATAAGGGATGGTGAAAATTACCATCACTGCTAAAAATAACAATTTTAGCGGTTTATTTGGCAGGCGATTTTCGATTAGTTCTGATGGGGTTATTAATTGATGTTCTTTGCCTAACAGCCAAACTTTATAACCGATTAAATAAAAGGTTATTGAGACGAAGGCAGTTCCCAAGGAAATCATCGCATAATAACTGATGCCCGTGCGATAGCCGGCACCGGAAAAACCGAGAAAGGTAAAGGCGCTAAAGTTGGTGGCGATGAGGGTAAAAAAGAGAACGATGGGTCCGATGTTTCTATTGGCGAGAAAGTAATCTTCGGGGGTGTTTTGCTGGCTTTTGTAGCCGATAATTCCTATTATTAAGGTGCATAATAAATAGGCAAAAATTACGAGATAAGGGATAATGTTTGTTGCGTTCATTGTTAATTTTTCTCCCTATTTTCTGTTGGTAAGTCTGTCGTCCAAAAGGTTTTAGAAAAGACGAGCATAGCACAGGAGAGGAGAATTTGCAAGCTGAAGAAATAGAGAACCCAGTCGGGCAGGTGGAAAAGGGAAAAGGTTATTGGTTGTTGCCAAGACCAAAAGTCAAGGGAGAGGAGAAAAATAATGGTGAAACAGAAACACCAGAAATAGGCTGAGTTTAGTATTTTCATGGTTGGTTTTTGGGAAAGTAAAAAGATGATTATAGCAGATGTTGATGTTTGCTGCTATAATTGACTAATTGCTATTTCTTTTGCCGATGAAAATTGAATGATAAGCATGGAGATTTAAGAAACCGGGTTTTTTTGAAAAACCCGGTTTCTAGCGGATGAGTTAGCCTTAAAAAAACGGCGAGAATATTGTTTAAAAAAACCAGTTTTTAAAGCTTTATTAATAATTAATAATTAATAATTGGGTTGTTGGCGCGCGATCGCCCTCACAATCCATAATTGGCCCCCGTCGCTCCATGGGCCTTTTTTTGGCCCACCATTAAGGGGCCTTTTTTTTCTCTAATCGGCAATGGCCATCAATTGGCCAATTGATGGCCATCACTGGCAAAATTGCTCTTGAGGCTTTTACGAAACTTTTGTTACAGATAATTTGGGGCCACTAGAGAATATTGGCCCGCTTTATTAGGTTAACTCCCTCGCCAGAAACCCGGTTGGTGAAAAACCGGGTTTCGACCTTAGATAGTGGGGCCAGAAACCCGGTTTCTTAAATCGCCCGCCAGAAACCGGGTTTTTTGCCAACCCGGTTTCTTAAATCTCCC
>CAZSTZ010000137.1:14862-17432 GCA_964609515.1 uncultured bacterium
GGCGTAAAAACACGGGGGGTCTCCCTAATAGATGTAATAGAGGCGCAGGAAAACAAATCAGTTTTCCGGGCCACCTGACTCAAAACCGAGTTGTCCTTCAGTATTTTTCTGGTGGGCCGGGGAGTCAAGAAAACAGGGCGCTTGCATAAAAATGCTGGCTGTTCCTAAAAGAATAAATAGGGGGGCAGGAAAGCTACCAACTTTCTGGCCCCCGGTGAAACAAAAAGCTAATTATCAGGACATTTTACCATGCTGAAAGCAGCAAGTGATTATAAAGAAGGCAGCTTGGGAAGGCTGCTGTTTGGGGACGATCGCCCCCCGAAAGCCCCAGGAGAGGGGATGTTAGTAGCGATCGCTCCCGATGTGGAAGCACTACCAATGTTAGAAACGGGCGTTCTTGAGGGGGCAAAGGTGCTAGTTCTCGACCCAGAAGGAGATAGCATCGCTCAAATTACCGAAGCTATAGGCGAGAGTCAAATTTCTAGCTTGCATCTAGTGGGTCACGGTGCGCCGGGGAGTCTATCTTTAGGTGGGACCGTTCTGAGTCTCGCTAATATCCAACAATATCGACAGCCGCTTCTGGAATGGGGCGTGTCGGAAATCCTTATCTATGGTTGCAACGTCGCTGCGGAACCTGAGTTTTTGCAAGTTCTCCATCAATTAACTGGTGCGAATATTGCGGCGTCCGCTAAGAAAGTTGGTAATGCCGCCAAGGGTGGCAGTTGGGAGTTGGAAACTCTCATCGGGAAAGTTGAGACTCGCCTGACTTTTGAACCTGAAGTTATTCGCAACTATCCGGGGGTTTTCGGTCCATTTGGCACTGATGTCTATGACGAGACAAAACTGCCAGTCCTCGATTTTTCTCAAGCTAACTATCGGGTTAATGAAAACGGTCAAGTCGTTGGGGCAGAGATAACCATCGATCGCACCGTTAAGTTCGGGCGTCGGTCCACCGTGGAAGTGAAATTAGGCGATGGTAGTGCCAAGGGGGGCGAAGATTTCGACGACGAAACCATCGAGGTCGAATTTGGTCCCGGCGAAAGAAGCAAAACCATTACTATTCCCATACGCAACGATAAAATTGTCGAGGGCGACGAAGACCTTACCCTTACTCTGGAAAATGTCAGCGAGAATTCGTTAATCGGTCCCCGGGGAACTGCTACTCTGAAGATTCTCGATAACGACGTTCCCAGAAACGATGCTGGCGGCGACAGTATTGCAGATGCGAGCAAAATTCGGGTGGGGGCGGACAAAACCTATAGCGACTGGGTAGGTCGGGAAGACGGAGATGACTATTATAAGTTCACTCTGGGTGCCGGCAACCGAGTCAATTTATCTCTCGACGGCATGACTGCCAATGCCAATCTAGAACTGCTGGATAGCGAAGGCGAAGTCGTTGCCAGTTCCAAAAACTCCGGCAACGCTGCGGAGTCCATTAGCAAGAACTTAGATGGCGGTCTCTACAACCTTCGGGTTTCCTCCGTCGGCAACAACAGCACTCTTTACGATCTGAATATCGAGACTAAACCGCTGCTGAATGGAATCTCTACCGGTGGAACTCAGGCGTCCTTTTTCACGACTGGACCGGCATCAACAGGGGGAGCTTTTAGTCCAAGCGACGCGCAGGCGGGTTCTTTGATAGGTATGGATCTTTTCCGGGCCGACGCGCGTTTTGCGGATATTGACGGTCGCGGTTTTGCTACGGTAATTTTGGATACCGGCATCGATGCAGACCATCCTTTCTTTGGCGATCGCGTCGTTCATACTTTCGACTTCACTGGCAACGGCGATGTCAGCGACCCCACCGGGCACGGTTCTAATATTTCCAGTATTGTTGCCTCCTCTGACGGCACCCACACGGGAATGGCACCTGGGGCAAATATCATTCATCTCAAGGTTTTTGAGGCCACGAGGGATCCTGCTACTGGAAACGTATCTACTTCGGCAGATGCGGCGGATATAGAACAAGCCTTGCAGTGGGTAGTTGACAATGCCGACGTACACAATATTGCCAGCGTCAATATGTCTCTGTCGGACGGCGTTAACTACACGGCACCAACGCAGAAATACGATTTGGATGACGAACTGGCGGCGTTGGCGAACAAGAATATTATCGTCAGTTCCTCCTCTGGCAACAAATTTGGTTCCCACAATAGCAAGCCTGGCGTCAGCTATCCTTCGGCAGACCCAAACTCCCTTTCCATCGGGGCGGTTTACGATGCCAATGTTGGGGGCAAGGCTTATGAAGGTGATGTTTTGGCTAACTCAACCGATGCGGACCGGGTTACTCCTTTCTCCCAGCGCCACCAGGATTTGACTACGGTTTTTGCTCCTGGGGCAGTAATTACGGGTGCCGACCATAACGGCGGTACTACTTCTTTGCAGGGCACCAGTCAGGCGGCGGCGCATATTTCTGGTATTGCGGTGTTGGCGCAACAGTTGGCGGAACGAGAACTGGGTCGCCGTTTAACTCCCCAGGAGTTCGGACAGCTAGTGCGCGATACTGGGGTGACTGTTAACGATGGCGACGATGAGGACGATAACGTTACTAATACGGGACTGGACTATCA
>CAZSTZ010000138.1:0-3157 GCA_964609515.1 uncultured bacterium
GAACAAAAATCGGTACATTAAGCATTTTTGCCGGTCTCACCTACTCGCTCAAGATAGCCTAAAGTAACGTTTTTTCGTTCTCGTGGCTGCACCTTGACAGTGCTGGGTGCGCACTGCGCACCTTAGCACCAACTATCGAGCTCCAACCAAGCTGCCAGAAGCAACCCTCGCGGCAAAATTGGACAAAATTTGCAGTCCCATGGCATCGGACTTTTCGGGGTGGAACTGCACGGCCATCAAATTGTCTCGGGCCACGGCAGCGGTGACAGTTTGACTGCCGTGGGTGACGGTAGCGGCCCGAAGTTCGGGCTCTACTGGATCGACATAATAAGAATGAACGAAATAAACCCAAGGACTTTCGCCAATCTTATCCCAGAGAGGATGCTGGGATTGGGTTAGTTCTAATTGATTCCAGCCCATGTGAGGAATAGTAAGTTTTGGTTCCGGTTGAAAGCGACGTACCACCCCGGGAAAAATTCCCAATCCCGGTTCCTTACCTTCCTCGCTACTTTCAAACAAAATTTGCAAGCCCAAACAGATACCTAAAAAAGGTTTGCCAGAGGCAATTATTTGTTTAATTGGTTCTTCTAAATTGCGCGATCGCAGATGTTGAACTGCGGGGTCGAAAGAACCAACTCCCGGCAATACTACAGCATTTGCTCCTTCTAATTCCGTGGAAGAATCTGTAATTTTCGGAATAACGCCAGCCTTTTCTAAACCCTTGCAGACCGAGTGCAAATTCCCCATATCGTAGTCGATGACCGCGACAGTTAACATAAACTTAGTTACCTTTTATAAAGTTGAGCAACGACTATTATAGTTGTTTTTCTCTAGAAAGTCAACCCTAGATTTTAAAGAAGAAAAATCAACCAGATTGAAGCCAAGATAGCCAAAGTATTAAACCAAGAGAAGTGACAAACCAAATAGGTAAAATCAAGGTTAAACTCAGACGGCAATAATTCCACCAACTTATCTGGTATCCTCGGCTTTTTAAAAGGTAGAACCAGAGGAGAGAAGACAAGCTACCGATGGGAGTAATTTTAGCAGCGATCGCGCAACCAATAACATTAGCATAGAGAGCAGCTTCTCGGATAGCCGTTTCGGTTATTGGTGCTAATTGAATTGCCAAACTATTGATGAAAGAGGTTGGTAAATTAGTGAAGATAGCAGAAGTTAAACTGGCGATAAAGCTAGTAGCGACAAGAGTTAAGGGCAATCCCCATCGTTCTATTTCGATTAATAATAATTTCAAAGGAGTTATGGGAAAATTATTGTTAATTCCCAGAATAATGACGTACATTCCCCAGGCAAATAAGATAATTTGAAAATAAGGATGAAAAAGGAAGTAAGAAATTTTTGATAAGTTTAAGAAAATGGTTGGTGAGGAAAGACTTTTGCCCTCTTCGACCGGGGATTTATCTTCAGGTTTAGACAGTTTAAGAATATTCGGTGGAAGGGCAGGTTGGAAACCGTTGTTAGTTAAATTGAAAGGTTGATAGCGAGGGGGGATAGAGGGCCAAAAATAGAAAAGAAGAACGGCTATAGAAATAGCGATCGCCACCAAATTAACGGGGAACATTACCCAAGCATAACTGTTAAAAGAAATGTTAGAAGTACTGGCATTAATAGTATTAACTAAATTGCTAATAGTAAAAGGCAGACTGCTGGTATCTGCCATTAAGCCGACGGCGAAGACAAAGGGGAAACTTGCCGTTGAATTAAACCTTAATAATACTAATAATTCAAGGACGATGGGTAGGAAAAGCAAGACAGCGCCATAGTTACTAAAAATAGAGGCGATCGCGCTAGTTATTAATAACAAAATTACAAAGAGCAAACGACCGTTTCCCAGAGGCAAAGAAGCGAGACGCAAACCAAACCAACGAAAGATGCCGGTTTCTTGTAAAATCCAGCTTATTCCTATTAAGGCAACTAGAGTAAAAGTGGTATTTGCCAAAATGACCCAGGCAAAAGCGGGGAAACTGGCGAGGTTTGCCAGACCGGTTGCCAAAGTTAAAAGAGCTCCTCCCAGGGCAGAAAAACCTATACTTAAATTGTGGGGACGCCAAATGACGAGAACTAGGGTAGATGTTAAAATAACGATGCTTAAGAAGACTTGCCAAGACATAATATCGGCGGTTTTTGGTTGTCGAGTGGGGCATTTTGAGCTTATCAGGGAAAAGACGAGAGCGATCGCCACTAATACAAAAATAACGCTTGCTAGCTATTACCGATAAAGTTTGAGCAGCAAGCGTTATTATGTTTTCTATCTAAAACCATAAGCTTATATAGAAGCGACAGTATTAGACATTTTAGAAGGTACCTGGGGGATAGAGAAACTGTCTGGGTTGCCATCGGGAGAATTCCAGAGAACTTGTGCCAATTCTAAGTATTCCTTAGAAACTTTAGAAACACCAATAGCAGTATTAACAATTGTTGGCAAACAAGGACTCGGCATTAAAGTAGTCAAAAAAGTAGAAAGCATCGACCAGAGCATAATTATCCATAAAAATCCCAGTGCAGGCAAAACGATAAAATCAGGCGTGAAAAAGCGACGCACCCGCGTCAATATAGTTGGCAGGAAATGCGTTAATGGAGAAATATTTAATTGTACGATCATTGTCAATTAACCAGGGTCAAGGTTTAAAAGGCGTAACAAATCAGACCTAAATAACCAAGGACACTGAATCGACAATCTGTCTAATTTTTAATTGTTAGAAGGTTGCCTTCAGTCTCCCCTCAATGCCTACGAAGTTAGCTGACGGGCTAGGGCTGAGAGATGCCCTTCTCAAAGCTTTTGAAACTTGCAGTTCAAATCGCAAAAGCTTTTTCTCAGAGATAAGCCCCTAAAAATGGTTCCTCCGCTCCAGCAGCACTTTTAAGGTGCTATTTCTGCTGGATTAGGCTGACTTTTTTTGCTCTTAATATTATCTTAATTCTTAATTTCTATTTTGTCAACAGTTTTTCGGGAAATTTTGAAAATTTTTGTTAGTAAGAAAAATTATACTGCCTTTTGGGATCGAAACAGGGATCCATAAGAATGGGACTAGCCGTTAGCTGAAGGGGAGTCTGGCGATGGGAGTTCCAGGCTTATAAGTGCAAGCTATCCCCTAAGATTCTAGCATAAATCCTAGTGGATAACCCCTTTTTATTTTTT
>CAZSTZ010000138.1:3257-17357 GCA_964609515.1 uncultured bacterium
GATCGCCTATTTGAAGTCCTCCGATCGCTGTTAAAAACAAAAAAATACTCGATACTAATAATTAAGCATCGAGTTGAGGACTATTAACTATGGAACCTCCTATTTACCTACTTCCATCCGGTCTTGGAGATCTCTTTGCCAGAGCGAATACTACTCAAGAGATTACTATTGCCGATCGCTATGGACTCATGGCAGCTATCTTAGATGAATCCCTGTCCCAAGAGGAGCAATTTACTATCAATAGATTATTGCGGGCGGTGTGTCGCGGCAAAATTAAAGTGGTCAATGAAATTTCGGCAGTCAGCTAAAAAATTTCTGTTTTTTTTAAGAAAATGCCCTCGATAAAAGACATTTTAACAACCATTTTTTTTGCCATCTGGCAGGGTTGCATCGCATAAATCTGCTCCTTCTAATTTGGCTTGACTTAGATTGGCATTTGATAAATTAGCGCCATTTAATCGAGCTTCTTCGAGATAAGCGCTATATAAATCTGCCCAAGATAAATCGGCATCTGTTAAATTGGCTTCCCTGAGAGTTGTGCCGTGCAAAAGTGCGCCGGATAGATTAGCTTCGGAGAGGTTAGCTTCTATCATATTTGCACCGCTTAAAATGGCTCCTCTTAAATTAGTACCGGTTAAATTTGCTTTTTCTAAATTAGCTCCCACGAGGTCAACTTCGCTCAAATCTTCCCCGCTTAAATCGGCTTCCCTTAAGTCGCACATTTGACATTGATAAGTATTTAATAATCGTTCGACATTTTCGAGAACTTTTTTTGAAGGAGATTCGGCTAATGCTGGGGTTGATAAACAGAAAATTGTTAATAAAGTAATTGCCCAGTTAAAGTTAATTTTTAACTGGGTTTGTTTTTGGCGATAGTTTATTTTTGTGGGCATAATTTTGAGGATAAATTCTAGAAACGCCTTAGATTATATCATATTTTAATTATCAAAATAAGAGAGTCTCCTCAATCTATCTTAAGGAGACTTGCTCTGGGGATTCTTGAGTGGCAGTATGCCGACAAGGTTCATATTTTTTTTTACTCGATAATAGTTAGAATAAATTGCTAGGCTGCGACAGAAATTAACTCTCGATCGCCCTTAGTTTCCACGGCCTCGGACTTGACTACCACCCAGCGACCGGTATTAGGATCGCGATAAGCGTTAAAAGGGTTCGGGCGTAAATTTTTGTTGTTGGTTTGAAAAAGATTAGCTTTTTTCATTGTGATTTATCCTAATTTTTTGGGTCAAGTTAATTTCAGTTTTGACAAAAGTTGGAAAAATTTATCCAGCTTTAAGCGGCGGCTGTTTTAATTACAACCCACCGACCGGTTTTGGGGTCGCGATAGGTGGTAAAGGGATTAGAACGTAACTTGTTTTCTTTGGTCTTGACTTGAGTCATGGGGCAACTCCTAATAGTTTAAAGTGGTTGTTTTCTTATTAATTCCAGTATAGGCAGATTTGGCGGTCTGTTGAGTGACCGAATTGTAAAGAAAGTGTGATTTTTTTGGTTTTGGGTTGCGATCGCGATCGCAATTTTGGTAAAATAGTCATCTTTATTACTAAACCTTTTCCAAGATTCCTAGAAGGACTAGAAACAGCCGGATAAAAAAAGCAAAAATTTGCTTGCGGGCCCGGTTTTAGTGCCGGGCTTCGCGGGTTATTTCGATCGCTATTGATACTATTGAAAGTTGTGGGGGGAAACTCTTTGGAATATTCTCGAAGGCGATCGGGTGATGCCATGCTGGGGCGATCGCTCTTCAGTGGAGTTACGGGCCATCCAACAGCTTAGTTATTCCAGAAAAGCTTGTATGATGGAATCAAGACCAAATTCTGAGCTTGCTTGGCCATGAGTTATTGCATCAACCCCAACTGTCCTAATCCAAAAGTGCCTGAAAATAGCGATCGGCCAACTTGTTTTATGTGTGGTTCGGACCTTTTGTTGCAAGGTCGATATCGAGTTAAAAGAAAACTGAGTCAAGGTGGTTTTGGCACTACTTATGAAGTTGAAGCTGGAGAGGAAAAAAAAGTTTTAAAAGTTCTACATAAAAACCATCCTAAAGCTGTCGAACTCTTCAAAAGAGAAGCCAAAGTATTAATAGATTTAAACCATCCAGGAATCCCTAAAGTAGAAGAAGGTGGCTATTTTACATTCGTTCCCACTAATCTTAGAAAAAAGCCTAGCGAGGAACCATTGCACTGTTTCATAATGAATTTTATTGAAGGAGTCAATCTGCACGATTGGATGAAAGAAAGACGCTGGGAATCTATTGACGAAGACACAACCTTAGATTGGTTAGAGCAACTCGCAGATATTATTGCAGAAATTCACAAAAAAGATTATTTTCATCGGGATATTAAACCTAAAAATATTATCCTCAAACCCGATGGTAAATTAGTTTTAATTGACTTTGGCGCGGTTAAGGAATTAGAAAATTTAGAAAATTCGGGTACGAGGTTAATTAGTCCCGGTTACACCCCCCCAGAACAAATTGAGGGGAAAGCCGTTCCTCAATCCGATTTTTTCTCTTTAGGTCGAACTTTTATTTTTTTGCTGACTGGAAAACAACCTAAAGATTTTTCCCTTGATTATAACTCTAAATTACAATGGCGCAAATATGCAAATAAAATAAACCATCAAACATCAGGAATTACAGGAGGCACTACCATGCTGACTGTAGAATATACTTTACCCAATCTCATCGATTATTTGATGGTTTTTAATTATCAGAGAAGACCTTCAAATGCTAAAGTTATTAACCAATATATTGAAAAAATTAGGGCTTACAATAAAACTCAAGTAGAAGAACGAGACAAGAAAAGCCAACAAAAAAAAGAACCCAAAAATAATAAACAAAAAAGTATCGCCAAAAGTTTACTCGCTAGTTCCCCAAAAATATCTTTATTATTAATTTTTATATTTTTAGCTTCCGAAATTTACGTCTCTTGGCGCTATGGAGTCTTAATTGGCAATCCAATTTTAATGGTTAAAAGTTTAACTAGCAGTAAGTTTTTAGACAAAAGTATTAAAGGAAAAATAGGGGAAGTTAACGCTATTGCTATTAGCCCTAATGGCGAACTTATTGCTAGCGGCAGTCACGGCAAGATTAGAGTTTGGAACGTTAAAACTGGAGAACTAAAACAAGAAATTTTAAGCGCCCATCAGGATAAAGTAACATCCCTAGCTATTAGCCCCAACGGTGAAATTTTAGTCAGCGGCAGCGCCGATAATACTATGAGATTGTGGCAGTTAGAAAAAGGCATTCGGATGTTGACTATTCCCGCCCATCAAAAGGGGATAAATGCTGTTGCTATTAGCCCCGATAATCAAATAATAGCTAGCGCTGCCGAAGATGGATTAATTCGATTATGGAAACTGAAAACGGGAATTAGAATGCTGACTTTACAAGGCCATACTCTGGCAGTAAATAGTTTAGTTTTTGCCAAAAATAATAGAATTTTAGTTAGTGCCAGCGACGACGGTCGCATCATCGTTTGGAATATTGATAAGGGGAATCAAACGCGGATTTTTGAAGGTCATAAAGCTGCAGTTAAAGCCGTCGCTATTAGTCCCGATAATCTCACTGTAGCAAGCGGCGATCGCGATGGTAATATTAGAGTTTTGAACTTGGAAACAGGAGCAGAAAAAAATACTTTTAAGGTAAATTTGGGCTCCATCGAGAGTTTGATTTTTAGCCGAGACGGTCAAACTCTGATAAGTGGAGGTAGGAGCATTATTTTCTGGAATCTAAGTAAGGGAAAACCAGAAACAAAATTAGTAGGTCACGGGAACTTGGTCAGTTCTATCGTCCTCAGTCCCAAGAGCGATCTTTTAATCAGTGGCAGTCCCGATGGTACGATTAAAATTTGGCGAATGCCGTGAATTGAATTCCGATTCTATAATAGAAATTTAGCTTCTAAATTTGGCAAGTTCCAAGGCTTTTAAACAGAACAAAAAAAGCAGACCTCGCCCCTAAAAATCCCCAGAGTGGGTGCCAGGACCAAATAGGAAAAGGTATTAAAGGCAAATGACCGACGGGGGCAGAAAGATCGAAGGTTAAATCGCGATAATACAACCATTCTCCGCCCCGACGCCAACCCAGGCGATCGCCCATTTTATAGTAATCTTTACCTACTTCCTGAAAAACCCGTTTTTGCACGGAAAAACCGAACCGTTGGTTGCTGGATTCGAGCCACAATCGGTCTATAGTTTTGAGATGGTCGCAAGGAAAATTTGTTAGGGAATCCAAATCTAACCAACCCGGATTTTCGCGGTTGGTTATTTTCAGCATTAAATTAACAGTTTCCTCATCAGCTTCTTCCCACTTTTGTGCGGCTAAAAGCTGTTCTAGCTGGGTGTAATCTACACCTATTTCCGTTTCAACTTGAGGGAGAGAATTTATCATTTTGATTTCTCCTACTTTGGCAGTCAAATAAGATTATTTTACCATAGCGGGGAGTTTGAAAAATGTAGTGGGTTTCTTAAAGATTACAATCTCGGGCCCGAGAAAATAAACCCCACCATCCATGCCAATCTTCCCACCTGCCACCTCCCACGCTAGAAGGTAGGTGGCCGTGGGGCGCAGTTAGGTCGAAGGTTAGGTCTGGATAGTACAACCATTTTCCTTGAGATCGCCAACCCAGGCGATCGCCAAACTGTTCCTCTGCTTCATCGGTAGTTCCCGCCCCCAGACTTTCCCAAATTTGCCTTTGGATCGAGAACCCGAATTTACCGCCAGAATATTTTACCCAGAGTCCATCGATCGTACCCAGATCCGTACAGGGAAAATTTTTGATATCTTCCTCTCTAAACCAGCATTGTTCTTTCTTGCGGTTTGCCGCTTCCAACATCAACCTTCGAGTCTCCAGATCTGCCTCTCGCCAATGGCCTGCAGCCAATAATTGTTCCAGACCGCTGTAATCTACTCCCACCTGCGATCGCAACTCCACGAATTGTTGACTTTTCTCCTCAGAAGGAAACAACATCAACCATTCCTCAATAGACTGAGGGCGATCTTTTTGTTCTACCGCCATGCCCATTAAAATTGCCAGATTTAAGTCTTCGCTAATAGTGGAATTCAACTCTTTTGGCGGTACTAATTCATAGTTTTCTAACTTACGCATAAAAGAGGGTGTCGGAGTTTCACCGGTCACTAAATAATACAAAGAAGCGGCTAGAGCATAAATATCTAAAGTTGGTGCTTTTTCTCCTTGGGTTTGTTGTTCCCAGGGCGAAAAAAGTCGATAAGCTGGCTTACTCGTGCTTTTTATTCCCAGTTCCACAGCCAAGCCAAAATCAAGTAAAACTGGTATGTCGCTACTTTCGCGCACCACTATATTTCTCGGGCGAATATCTCGATGAATTATGCCTAAGTGGTGGCATTTTTTTAAAGCTTCGGCGATGGGTCGAATATAATTAACTGCTATTTCTTCAGAAACTTTTCCTTCTTGGGATACTAATTCATATAAATTTTTTCCTTGGATATAATCCATTATCAACCAGGGAATTCCATCTTCTTCTAAAAGTTCGCTAGCCCGGACAATATTGGGGGGTTCGTCGACAGAAATATCGACGAGTATTTTTCCTTCTTTTTTGAATTGCTGGAGGTATTTAAAGAAATTTTGCTCTCCCTTAAAAGATGGATTAGGAGTTTTCAGGACTACGGGAAATTTAAAGTCTGAATGTCGCGCTTTGTAAGTGATACCGAAGCCTCCTTGTCCCAAAATAGATTCTATTATTAAAGGGCGTGTTTTTAATTTTGTGCCTGGGTTGTACATAGTCAAACTTTCGTTTATTTATAGGATTAATTTATGGCAAACTATAGCGTTTCCTAGACTCTTGAGGTACAGTTTTTTTTGTCATACTCATATTCAAAAAAAGCCGCTCTTCTTTGAGTCACTCGTCATGATTATGAAGAAAAAATGCCCATTACTGTACCTCACCAAACTGAGAAATGCTATATTTTTTCAATTGTTAATTAATAATTGTTAATTATTAATTGTTAAT
Source organism: uncultured bacterium (assembly GCA_964609515.1). Classification (GTDB taxonomy): domain Bacteria; phylum Cyanobacteriota; class Cyanobacteriia; order Cyanobacteriales; family Microcoleaceae; genus CALKCV01. The sequence continues at coordinate 9,261 of CAZSTZ010000138.1, forward strand.
TGAGCTACGGATGAAAACATGGCTAATAAAGGATTATCCATATATGCCCAACATTCTATGGCTTTGAGATACTCTTTTTCTGCCTCTATTAACCGTTTTTCTTCCTCTGTTATTTGACGAGTTCTCACCGAATTAAAATGATGCTGAGTTGTTAGCTCTCTAAAAAACAATTCTGCCTGAATAGCATCTAAATTATCGTGAGTATTTAACAAACCTGCCACTTGATAATAACCCCATTCTTGCAGAGTTTGTTCGTCAAAGATTCCGCCAGTAGCAAAAACTTCATCTACTTTTTTGCTAATTTTCGTAAAATTTTGTTTCTTTATCTTCCCTTTTAATTTTTGACAAGCATCTTCGTGTTTTATTTGGCACTCAATTTTAAACTGATGGTCTTTTTTTGCCTTGACCGCGTCAGATTTGACTTGTTTAATCTGCTGTTTAATTTCATCAATACTCAAGGTCGATTTTGCTTTAAGAGTATTCGGCGGCGGCGTTTTGCCTTCTTTGGCCCAATATTCTTTTCTTCGTTTTGCTTCTCCCATAATTTTTTACCTGCTTTCGAGTTTATTTTCTTTAATTGTAGATTGGGTGGAGCCACCAACAAAGTCAATAGAGAAAAGTTGACAGTGCAGTAGAGCAACAAAAGCCAAGCTACAATTACTAGAATAACTAATAACGCAGTTTAAAGAAGTAGTAAAGCTATGACTCCCGATCCCGCGATTATGAAAGCCGTGGAAAAATTAAACTACCGCGTGACGGTGGGAGATGTCGCCGCCACGGCAGGATTAGACGTTCAGTATGCCGAACGTGGATTGTTGGCCCTAGCTTCGGATGCTGGTGGCCATCTTCAGGTGGCCGAGTCTGGGGACATTGCTTATCTATTTCCTAAAGATTTTCAAGGGATTTTACGCAATAAATATTTGCGCTTAAAATTGCAGGAATGGTGGCACAAAGTCTGGCGAATCTTATTCTATTTAATCAGAATCTCTTTCGGTCTTTTCTTGCTTATTTCTATTGTTTTAATTTTTGTGACGATAGCGATTATTGTCATTTCTACAAATTCGGACCGCAATGGCAACAGTTCTGGGGGCAGGCGCAGTTCTGGCGGCGGCGGATTTATTTTCAGACCTGGTTTTTGGTTTTGGTTCGGTCCGAATTGGTTTTCGCCTTTTTATTGGGGTTATTACGATCGCCCTTATTATTCCCGCCGCCAACAACAAACTGCCTCTCCCCAAGAAAAAGAAAACGAGATGAATTTTTTAGAGGCAGTCTTTTCTTTTCTCTTTGGCGATGGCAACCCCAACTACAATTTAGAAGAACGTCGCTGGCAACAAATCGCTGCTATTATTAAGAACAATAAAGGAACTGCAGTGGCAGAACAAATTGCTCCCTACCTCGACGAACTCGGCAACAGTTCCCAACAGGAAAACGAAGAATATATGCTGCCAGTTTTAACCCGCTTTAACGGTCGTCCAGAAGTAAGTCCCAACGGCCAAATTGTCTATCATTTTCCCGAGTTACAAACTACTGCTAAGGAGTCTCAAATTCAACCGGTTTCTCCTTACTTAAAGGAACAACGCTGGCGGTTTAGCGAGGCTAGTTCGGGTCAATTAATGTTAGCTTCTGGTTTGGGGGCTGTCAATTTGGTGGGCGCTTTGATGTTAGGTTCTTTATTATCTGACCCGCAAGTTGCTGTAAAAATAGGAGGGTTGGTTGCTTTTGTCGATGCTATTTATCCGCTTTTATTAGCTTACGGTGTTGGTTTTCTCGTAGTTCCTTTGGTGCGTTATTTCTGGGTTCAATGGCGGAATCAAAAAGTTGAAACTCGCAACGAAAAGAGAGAACGGCGGGCAGTTGCTTTGAACGAAGCCGATAGAGAATTACAGAATAAAATAGCTTACGCCCGTCAATTTGCGATGGAAAAAGTGATTGACGGCGAAGATTTAGCATATAGTACCGAACGAGAACTGCTGGAACAAGAGGCAGAGCAAACGGATAAAATTGATGCGGAATGGCAGCGTCGGTTGGATAGTTCTTCTGATTCTTAAGAGTTATTATTTGGGACGCTTAAAAATTAAATAATTGTTGTCATATTTGGGGTCGTTTCTAACAGCTACCAGTTCCCAACCGGCATCGCCCAAAAAGTTAACAAATTCGTGCAAGGGTCGATTTTTCCAATCCCGCATTTCTTGACCGTTGGCATATAAATTGATTAGTTTGTCGCCAAAAGGATAAGGACTGGCTTCTATAAATAGATATTCCCACTTTTGCATTTTTTAGAGTTAAGATTTAGGGGGTTTTAATTACGTTCGTAGTAACCGATTAAGAAACCCGGTTTTGCCGAAATTACCGGGTTTCTGAGATAGCAACAAACCGGGTTTCTGAAACGCTAAAATTAAGCACTAAAGTGCTTACTACGAACTATTGAACTTCGATTTTTGCTAAGGTCGCGCCTTGATAATAATGCAGCAGAATTTGGTGGTAATTGTAACCTTGTCTGGCAAGATTATAAGCTCCCCATTGACTCATGCCGACGGCGTGACCGAAACCTTTTCCTTTTATTTGAAAAGCGGTGGGAATTTGTCCGACGCCTCCTTTTTGGGGAGTGACGGTAAAGCGGGTACTTTTTAATCCTAAAGCTTGAGTAATATCGGTGGCGTTAACTACCTTCATGCCGTTATCTCCTAATACTTGGACGGCGATCGCGCTACCGTGGGGGGTACTCTCTTCCAGGGTCATCGACAGAATATTGCCCACTCCAGAGATTTTCTGCCGCATTTGTTCTTGAGAAAAGGTTTCGGTCCATTGGTAAACGGGGGAGTCTTGGTCGAAGTCGGGGACGGCCCGTAAATAAGGAAGGGGATAAGACCAGACGTCTTCGACGTTCTCGGTATGTCCCCCGCTGGAGGAGTGGTAGGCGGCTAAAATAATTTCGCCCTCGTAGGTTAGTACCTGTCCTTCAGTGGCCTCCACCGCAGCATAAGTGCCCATAGATTCGGTTTGCAGTCCTCGATAAACTTGGGATGCTTGAGTGTCGCTGAGGTCGTAGAAGTCTCCTTGATGTTTTTGGCGTTCGTGGAGGGCGTAGGAACGAGCGGCCACGGCTTGGGCTTTTAAGGCTTCGTGGGGCCAGTTGCCGTTCATTTCTGCTCCCAGGACGCTGTAGAGATATTCTTCGAGGTCGACGTAGTTAATGGCGGTGATGCCTCCTTTGTGGGGTATGAGGTGGGTTTTGCCTCGATACCACCGATCGCCTATCCAGACGTAACCATCTCCTTCTGGTTCGATCCAGATTTGACCGGCAATCCATTGGCCCATAGAGATTTTGCCGGCTTGGAGTTTGGCCCCAAAGCCGGCGCTGGGTTCGATTTCGGCGATCGCTCTCCCGAGGCCGTCGCGGATAACGGCGTTGGTGGAGCTGCCGACTTTGACTCGTTCGACGCCTTCTTCGATGGCGACTCGCATTATTAGGGATGCTTGGGCGGGGGCGATCGCCACCAACCAAATTACTAGAGTCATCCACCAAACGGTTTTTAATACTTTGGTGGTTCTCGTCAGAACTGAGGTAAAAAAGATTCCAGATGTCATTTTTAGCTGTTAGTTGTTAGTTGTCGATTTCAGAAACCCGGTAATTTCTGCGAATACCCTCGCCATTTTTTGAGCGATGTTGCATGCCCCTTGCGCAACGCCTTCGAGCTTTTGGCCCCAGCAGAAACCGGGTTTTTCGCAAAAACCCGGTTTCTTAGGTGTCCCTGTCGATTGGATGTCGGTTTGAGCCACAAGAAAAGAAACCCGGTTGGCAAAAAACCGGGTTTTTTAATCAATACCTTCCAACCTACTTTTAAGGCATTTTTCGCTTGGGCGAAGGTATTGTTCATGCATACCGGGTTTCTTGAGTGGAAAAAGCCATTTTCTTGTAGGTGGGAGAAAAGTGCGAACCTCCACCCAACGCAGTTGCGAACCTCCACCAACGGTGTTGGGTTCCACGAAGGTCCGCACAACCTACAAAGAACTGGTTAGTGATTTTCTTGTAAGTTGGGTGGAGGTTCGCTCCACCCAACACAATTGCGAACCTCCACCAACGGTGTTGGGTTCCACGAAGGTCCGCACAACCTACTTTTTAAGGCATTTTTCCTGCATGGGGTTTGAAAAAAATGTAAAATAGAAGTTTAAAACTGTCTTCTGGATATAATTAGCACATTTTTTTATTGAATCGAGGTTATTTAAGTTTTGCAGATTACTTTTTTAGGAACCAGTTCGGGAGTACCGACGCGATCGCGCAACGTTTCTAGCGTCGCCCTCCGTCTCCCCCAAAGAAGCGAACTTTGGCTGTTTGACTGTGGGGAGGGAACTCAGCATCAGTTTCTCCGCAGCGAGTTGAGGGTAAGTCAACTGAGTCGCATCTTTATTACCCATACCCACGGAGACCATATTTTCGGTCTGATGGGTTTATTGGCCAGTTGCGGTTTGGGGGGCAACGTAAAGAGCATGGATATTTACGGGCCGTCGGGACTGGAGGAGTATTTGCAAGCTTGCCGCCGCTATTCTCAAACCCATTTGGCCTATCCGGTTAGGGTTCATCAAGTTAGGCCGGGGGTTGTGTATGAAGATGAGGAGTATGTTGTCAGTTGCGGGCCTCTCAAGCATCGGGTGACGGCTTTTGGCTATCGCGTGGAGGAAAAGGACCGACCGGGACATTTTCAGGTGGATAAGGCCAAGGCTTTGGGCATTCCCCCAGGGCCGATTTATGGTTCCCTGAAACGGGGGGAGTGGGTGACTCTGCCCGACGGGCGCAAAATTAACGGGGCGGAACTTTGCGGGCCGACTCAGGTAGGGCGGAAGGTGGTTTATTGTACGGATACGGTTTTTTGTGAGGAGGCGGTGGAACTGGCCCGGGGTGCGGATTTGTTGATTCACGAGGCAACTTTTGCTCACCAGGATGCGGAGATGGCGTTTCAGAGGTTGCATTCGACTTCGACGATGGCGGCCCAGGTGGCTTTGGCGGCGGGGGTTAAGCAGTTGATGATGACTCATTTTAGTCCGAGATATGCGCCGGGGAATGCGGTTCAGTTGAAGGATTTGTTGGAGGAGGCGAGGGCGATTTTTCCTAATACTGATATGGCTTACGATTTTCTTACTTATGAGGTTTTAAGTAAGAGCGATAAGTAATAATTTTCTTGGTAATTTATGTGTGAAGATGGGGGCGATCGCTCCACGAAACCCGGTTTTGCAGAAATTACCGGGTTTCTGACAATATTTGATTGACTTAATGAGCGATCGCAGAACCTAACAGCAAAAATCTCTGTACGCGATCGCATAAGGCAGTGGGTCAGTAAGATGCGCGATCGCTTTATGATGGATGTTATAAATCTATCGAGAGAACAGATTATGGACGCTGAAGAATTGAATCTGCGATACGCTGCCGGAGAGAGGGACTTTAGAGAAGTTGACTTGAGGGGCGCATCCTTAGAGGGAGCTTACCTAGAATATAGCGATTTTAGCGGTGCCAATTTGACAGGAGTTAACCTCCACGATGCCAACTTGGAGGGTGTTAACTTCAGCCATGCTAATTTCTTTTTAATTGGCGTGTTATCATAGATACGGTAAATCTATTGAACAGACAAATTATGGATGCCGAAGAATTGTTAAGACGATACGCTGCCGGAGAAAGGAATTTTGCCGAAGCCGATTTGAGAAATATTGACTTGAGCAATGCAGATTTGAGAAATATTAACTTAACCAGTGCTAATTTGAATGGCGCTAATCTGACTGGGACTGACCTGACAAGAGCCAACTTAAGTTATACCCGATTGGGAGCCGATTTGAGCTATGCGAACTTAAGCAACGCTAACTTAGAAGAAGCATACTTGAATATTGCTGAAGACTTTGAAGGAACGAATTTCAGTGAAGCTAACCTCAAAAACGCACAAATGATAGGGGTATGGTTGTCTGGTATCAATATGACGGGAGCAGATCTTAGAGGTGCCGAACTTCATCAAGCTAAATTGGATGATACTATTCTAGTAGGAGCAGACCTCAGTGGAGCTAGTTTATTTCAAGCAGGAGTGCAGGGCGCTAATCTTACCGATGCTAAACTTATTAATGCCGATCTTGAAGCCGCTGGCTTTGATGGCGCTAACCTTACCAACGCTGACTTAACAGGTGCTAAATATGCCTATCTTCAGAATGCTATTCTCCACAATACTACCATGCCAGATGGAAGTATTGCTAGCAATAATCGTGCTGAAGAATAAAGAGAGGTCAAAATCCTTGTTGTGCGAAAATTTAATTGCTGAAGAGGTCTAATAAATGCCGGATAGTACGGCATTTATTAGCTATAATTTAGAGCAAGGAGTTCAGTGAATAAAAACCCCTTTCTCTATTTTATCCTTTTTTTACACAGAAATAACATCTATAGGTATGTTTCTGTCATTAAACCGCACTCTTTTATTTTCGATTTGCTCTTGAATATTCGAGGGAATATTAGAAAAGAAGTCATAGCCAGTTAATCGCTCAATTTCGTTGACAGTTGTCAGATGGTTGTTTAACCTCACAGGCTCTCCCCTTCCCGATCGCGTGTATTGTCGGTTTTCTAAGTAAAAACCAACAGCGTAATTTTCGTTTGTTATATCTGCTACTCCTTGACCGGGGTCTAAGACTAAGATAACTTTCCAAAGGTTAGCGGGAATATTAACAACCCCGCTAGTTTCTGGTAACTTGAGTTCCTTGTCCTCAGCATCCTTTTTAATTTCGTGAGTGCCAGCAATGACGTAAACTTCCCTGCCTTCTCTTCCTACAAGCCTTTCTACATACCTTTCAATTCGGTCCCACTCCCTTTGATTATTAAATGACTGCTGGGGAATTATGTTTGAGAGTATTCCAACGGCAGTGGCATCCTTTTGAGTTCTATTTCGGTCTCGGTGCGGAGTTAAGTGTCCTCCATCGTACGTCACGCTATCGGCCACATTATTAGGGGTTTGATAAATACTCGCCGTTACCCCTGTAGCAAAGCCTTGAGGAAGAGTATTATCTGGGTAGAAAGAACTTCTTTGGATACCACCGACTTGCGGCACAGCAAAGTTCCACGATTTATTCATTTGCCAGCTAGCCCAATTGGCTGTCTTGGTCGTGCCATTATAAGACAAAGCATACTGCGGTCTTTCGATTAGCAAATTTTCTTTAAAAGGATTGCTTGCGTCAGGTCGAGCGTCAGCTCTCGCTTCTTGTTCTCCTTTGGGATTATTGCCAAACTTAAGGTGAACGCTCTTGACAGTCGCATCATCCAAATAGACTTTCGTGGCATCGCCGGGGTTTTGTAATTCAAACGTGACCGTTGTTTCTTTGCCTCGGAAAGCGTCGGGTATATTTTCCGTAAAGGTTTCAAATCCCGCAGTTGCATAATCCAGAAGACGGGTGTCGCTCTGGTATGTATTGCGGTCCCCTTGCGCTCGGGCCAAGTTTATGGCAAAGGTATACGTCGTGTTAACATCTTCTGTAGCTCTGAGAGTGACCTGAAGAGAACCTTGGAGAGATTTATCAGTTATAGGAGGAACGTGCAAGTTAAAACTTAACACCCCCCAGTCGGGCATCAAAAACGGGTCTTTTGTAATTTTCGGGAAACCCTTATCCAACTCAGTTGCATAGTTGCGGTAGTTAGGATCGCTGAGATTCACACCTATGAGTTCGAGATAAGAACTGTTGGGAGTTCTGGGATTAATTGGCGTTGTAAGAGAATCAATGTCTTTCCAATTCACCCGATGTTCGCTCTTGACAGAACTTGTAGAAGAACGAGAGCCATCTGCCGAATACTCTACAACAGACCAACCCGGAATAGGTGCCTTTGACTCGGTTCCTGGAGCAACCACATCAAAATTGCCATTAAACAAAGTCGGCACTCCATAATCACCTCGCATCCTCTTGCCAATCTTGTCGTCATCAGTGTAAGTGTTGTCGTAAGTAACCGGACGACGATTATTCTCCAAATACTTCTCAAAATCGCCCAATTCATCTTTACTCTTCGGTTTCGACTCGCCTTCAACAAAATACGGACGCAACTTGCTTCCTCCACCATTAACAGAATAGAACCAACCCGTACCG
>CAZSTZ010000139.1:0-9601 GCA_964609515.1 uncultured bacterium
AAAAACCCGGTTTCTGCTGGGGCCAAAAACGCGATGGCTCAAAAAATGGCGAAGGTATTGGCCGAAATTACCCGGTTTCTGAGATATCAAAAAGCGTGGTTCTTATTAAATTTTGTTACAATTTGTAACGAAACTGAAAAAGGAACTAATAAGAATGCGGGTTGCGATCGCAGGAGCAGGACTGGCAGGCATGGCCGCTGCAGTAGAACTGGCCGATGCGGGCCACGAAATCGAAATTTTTGAAGCTCGTCCCTTTGTGGGAGGGAAGGTTGGAAGTTGGGTAGATGCCGACGGCAACCATGTCGAAATGGGGTTGCACGTTTTCTTCGGTTGCTATTACCAACTATTTGACCTAATGAAAAAGGTAGGGGCCATCGATAACCTCCGCCTCAAAGAACACAGACATATTTTTATTAATAAGGGGGGCAAAATTGGAGAACTAGATTTTCGCTTCCCCACCGGGGCACCCTTCAACGGATTAAAAGCCTTCTTTACCACATCTCAGCTATCTTTGCAAGATAAACTTCAGAACGCGATCGCTCTGGGCATCAGTCCCATCGTTCGGGGTTTGGTGGATTTCGATGGGGCCATGAAAAACATCCGGGAATTGGACAAAGTTAGTTTTGCCGAGTGGTTTAAGGCCCACGGAGGTTCCGAGGGCAGCATCAAGCGGATGTGGAACCCCATCGCTTATGCTTTGGGCTTTATCGACGCGGAAAATATTTCTGCCCGATGCATGTTGACAATTTTTCAATTTTTTGCTACTAAAACGGAAGCTTCGGTATTGCGAATGCTGGAAGGTTCCCCCAACGAGTATTTGCACGGACCAATTGTTAAATATTTAGAAGCCCGAGGAGCAAAAATTCATACTCGGCGGCGAGTGCGGGAAATTCAATTTGCCGAAGTGGAGGGAGAAACTCGGGTTACGGGTATGCTAGTGGCTAGCGGGGAGACGGAAGAAACTATTACTGCAGATGCTTATTGTTTTGCTTTAGACGTGCCCGGGGTTCAACGAATTTTGCCGGCAGCTTGGCGCAAGTGGCCGGAATTTGACAATATTTATAAGTTGGAGGCGATACCGGTGGCGACGGTGCAGTTGCGCTTCGATGGGTGGGTGACGGAAATGCACGATCGCCAACAGCGCGAACAGTTAACCCGGGCTGCGGGGCTGGATAATCTGCTTTATACTCCAGATGCGGACTTTTCCTGTTTTGCAGATTTGGCGCTGGCGAGCCCGGGGGATTATTATCGTCAGGGAGAGGGCTCTCTGTTGCAGTTGGTGTTAACTCCCGGAGATCCTTTTATTAAAGAGAGTAACGAGGCGATCGCCCATCATGTCTTAAAGCAAGTTCGGGAGTTGTTCCCGTCGTCGCGGGGACTGAACATGACTTGGTATAGCGTGGTGAAGTTGGCTCAATCTCTGTATCGAGAAGCCCCGGGGATGGATCCTTACCGCCCGCCCCAAAAGACACCGGTGCCTAATTTCTTCTTGGCGGGTAGTTACACCCAGCAAGATTACATCGATAGCATGGAAGGGGCTACTATTTCCGGACGTCAGGCAGCGAAGGCAATTTTGGAGAATTTAGAAGCTATTGCCGGTTCTGCTGCGGTGGCGGCAGTTTCTTAAGCTGTTAAGCATCTAAACTACCGAGCGACATTTGCGATGTAGGCAAGAGCTCATCTGGCAACAGGCAAGAGGGACCGTGCATTTTAAATGCGTCTTAGCTTAGTATTTGGTTAATTGTTAATTGTTAATTGTTAATTATTGGCAATTAACAACTAACAACTAACAACTAACAACTAACAAGATTAAAAAAAATGACAGACTGGTTAGAACATAGCGTGCAGGTAGAAGTAGGGGTTCCCATGGAACTTGTTTGGGGGCTGTGGTCGGATTTAGAACAGATGCCGCGCTGGATGAAGTGGATTGAATCGGTTAAGATTCTGGAAGATAACCCGGATTTATCCCGCTGGAAATTGGCTAGCGGTGGATTTCATTTTACTTGGCTTTCGAGAATCGTTAATTTAGTGCCCCACCAGATTATTCAGTGGGAGTCGGTGGATGGTTTGCCCAACCGGGGGGCGGTTCGATTTTACGATCGCCAAGGCAGCAGTATTGTTAAATTGACCGTGGCTTACGGTATTCCCGGAATTTTGGGTAAAATTATGGACAATTTGTTTTTAGGTAAGATTGTCGAATCGACGATTCAAGCGGATATGGAACGGTTTCGCGATTATGCCCTTAAGGCTAATGCTAATTCTTAATTCTCATTTTTAGAACTGCGGTTTGAGGGAAATGGGGCCTCTTTTAAAAAGAGCGATCGCTCTTTATCCTAATTAGTTCCCGGCTCTAATTCAATAACTCCTGTAAAACAGCTAACAAAGCTCTCTGGTATTTTCACAACTTTTTAATACTTTCACGCAAAAAAATCAAATAAAAGCCGCTTATTGGTCCAATGATAACCATTAAGAGGTACTGAAGCGGGGAAAACTTCAGCATTTTTGCTGAACGCACTTCAATATTTTCATGGTATTCTACCAGAAGTATGTAATTTTACGGAGACAAAAATATGAGCAAATTAGATCGGAGTTTGTGGAATCGGTTTTTAGCGATCGCTCAACCGTATTTTTACCCCTTAGAAAAAGGGGGAGGTAAAGCCTTTTTAGGGCTGTTGGCGCTGCTGATGATGTTTTTATTTGCGGCGATGTTTGCATTAGTTAGCATCGTCAGTTTCGGAAGCGAAGCAATATTTGGCGATTATTTTAACAGTATTGCGCCGGGTTTAACAGAGTTTCTGCGAGGGATTATTAAATCCCAATGGCTCTATGTTTTTGGTTTAATGCTAATCTGTCCGGCGATTGCTTTCTTGTATTACCACAAAAAACTCATGCCCCGGTGGCAGCAATGGGGAATTTTAAGTTTGTTGTTGCTTTTATCCCTGTCAGTTAGCGGTCTAAACGTTATTATTAGCTATGTGTTGAACTTTTTTACCACAGCCCTAGCTCAAAAAGATGAGCCTACATTTTGGCGGTTTTTGTATGTCTTTGGGGGTATTTTTATCGTAGGCATTCCCGTAGTAGCTATTTACACTTACATCCGCCAAAAACTGGGATTGTTTTGGCGAGAGTGGATGACCCATAAGTTCTTGGATAACTACTTGCAAAATCGAGCTTATTATGAGATTAACTCTGAAGGTGAAATTGACAACCCAGACCAGCGGATATCTGAAGATATTAAGTCTTTAACCGAAAGGAGTTTAAGTTTTTTATTAACCATTCTAGGTTCTATTATTGATTTGATTTCGTTCGCGGGAATTCTCTGGTCTAAGTCGGCAAAACTTTCTATCTTTTTGCTTTTGTATGCAGCCGCAGGAACCACAGTTACGTTAATCTTTGGGAGAAGGTTAGTTTCTCTTAATTTCAATCAATTGAGGCGAGAGGCTGACTTTCGTTATGGTTTAGTTCACGTTCGAGATAATACAGAATCTATTGCTTTTTATCGCGGTGAAGAACAGGAATCATCCCAAATAAAAAGGCGTTTTGCCGAAGCGGTGCGCAACTTTAATCTCCTTATTGGTTGGCAGCTTAATATGGATTATTTTACCACGGGCTACAGGTATGCTGTCATTATTTTGCCATATTTGATTATGGCTCCTCTTTATTTTGAAGGCAAGATTGAATATGGAGATATTACTCAAGCTGGTTTTGCTTTCGGTCAGGTTTTAGGTGCGTTTTCTTTGATAGTTAATCAAATTGATTTCTTGACTGTTTTTGCCGCCAGCATTAATCGTTTGGCTGCCTTCAGAGAAAGGTTGGAGGAACCGAAAGAAGTGCCGCCAGAAGGAGAAACTAAAATAGATTTGGTGGAAGCTTCGCCTTTGGCGCTCAAGCAGGTTACTTTACAAACTCCTAATTATAAAAAGACTTTAGCTAAGGATGTTTCGGTAGAGATTCCAGCAGGAGAAGGGTTGTTAATTGTTGGTAAAAGTGGGGTGGGTAAGAGTTCTTTATTGCGGGCGATCGCTGGTTTGTGGAGCTCTGGAACCGGTTGTTTGGTACGACCGGAATTAGAAGAAATGTTGTTTTTACCCCAGCGCCCTTATATGATTTTAGGAAGTCTCCGAGAACAGCTATTATATCCCAACAGTAGCGAGGATATTACCGAAGAAGAATTGCGTCACGTTTTGAAATTAGTTAACTTAGAAGATTTGCCAGACAGAGTGGAAGATTTTGATGCCGTTTTACAGTGGCAAAATATTTTATCTTTGGGAGAACAACAGCGTTTAGCTTTTGCGCGGTTGCTGCTAACTAAACCTCGCTATGCGATTTTAGATGAAGCAACTAGCGCTTTAGATTTGCAAAACGAGGCAGAACTTTACGAGCAATTGCAAGACACGGAAACAACTTTTGTCAGCGTCGGACACCGTTTGAGTTTGCTTAAATATCACCAGCAAGTTTTGGAGTTAAAAGGTAAGTCTGAATGGCGAGTTTTATCTGCGGATGAGTATAAAGCACAGACGAGTTTGGTTTAGTTTGTAGGTTTAGTTCACTGAAGTCGCCCGTTCGTTTTTCATCCACCAGTTAAAACTCGTGGTTTTCTTGCCTCTCGCTTTCTTCCGATAAACCAGGGCTTTACGGGAAGCATCTGTCGGTCGAAACCCCACTTTACGGCGTGTTGGGCGGCGCTTAAGGCTTTGTCGTCGGTGGCATAACAGCGCCATTGACCTCTAAACATATTTCGGGGGAATTGGTTTAGCAAAATAATCAAGGCCGGGCAACCTTCTGGGTATGCTTGCCAGGAGTCGAGTTTGCCGACGGCGGCGGCTTCGCAGTCCGTATAGAAGCGCGATCGCACCTGTTCGTCGAAGTCGGCGTTTTTGGTAAACCAGATTTTTCTAGGTTTGCCATATTGTTCGTTTTGGGGTTCGCCAAACCAAAAATTTAAGATATCGTTAACTCGGGAATTGGTTTTTAGGTTCATCATCATTGGGGAATTGGGAATGGGTTAGAATAGATTTTACCATTTTGTCAAAGGAGAGTCAAACCTTGAGCTACAAACCGGAACCCATAGAGTTTGAATTTGAAACGGTAACAGTTGATGCCGGGGGTGAAATAAGCGATCGCCACCGCCACCAAGCAAAATTTTTTAGCGAAGACTTGGGGGGAGTCGAATTGGAAATGGTCTTTATTCCTGGGGGCAGTTTCCTCATGGGTTCGCCAAAAGGCGAGGAGGGGCGAAATCGAAATGAAAGTCCGCAACATCTGGTAAAGGTTCCACCCTTTTTTCTGGGTAAATATCCCGTGACGCAAAAACAATACGAGGCCGTGATGAGACAAAATCCCTCGGAGCATATAGGTCCAAACCGCCCGGTGGAGAACCTATCGCGGACTTATGCAGTTGATTTTTGTCGGCGACTCTCCCTGAAGACGGGTAAAAACTATCGGTTGCCCTCGGAGGCGGAGTGGGAATACGCCTGTCGCGCCGGTACTACCACGCCGTTTTATTTTGGACCGACGATAACGCCGGAGTTAGCTAATTACGATGGCAGCAAAGTTTATGCTTCGGGCCCCGCAGGTGCGTTTCGAGAGCAAACTACGGATGTCGGCAGTTTCCCCCCAAACGCTTTTGGGTTGTACGATATGCATGGGTTAGTCTGGGAGTGGTGTCAGGATGTTTGGCACGATGATTATTTTGATGCTCCCACCGATGGCAGCGTTTGGGAGTCGGATGTCGGTTTGCGTCAAGTGGTGCGCGGCGGTTGCTGGTTTTTCGCTCCAGAAGCTTGTCGCAGCGCCTATCGCCTTAAGGACGATCCGGACGACTGGTGGTATGGCGACGGTTTGCGAGTGGCACTTTCTCTTTAGGGAAGAGGCAAGAGGCATGCATGCAAGAGGCAAGAGGCAAGAGGCAAGAGGCAAGAGGCAAAAAGCGATTAATTATTTTGCACAACTCAAATAGGACTGCTATATATGACATCTGACAATCTTTCAATTTGGTTGCGAGAAAGGACCGCCCTGGGGGTTTTTTCAGAAGAGATAGTGGAGGCGATCGCCCTACTTCTCGAACCCCAAACTCGCCCCGCCAACGAGAAAATAATTACTCAAAATAACCCTGCCGATGGTTTATATATTCTCCAGACGGGCAGACTGGAAACTGTCAGAGAAATTGAGAGCGCTTCTGGCAGCTCTCAAACTCAAAAAATCTCCTCCCTCTTGCCAGGAGAAATTATCCTCGTCCCCGAATTAATCTTAGAAAGACCGGCAGAAAAAAGCATCATCGCTTTAACAGAATGCCAGTTGTTATTTTTGCCGGGAGAAGAGTTTAAAAAACTGAGCGATCGCTACCCGGAAATAACCCAACAATTCACCAAACAATTAGCGATAGAGCTAGCAGAAACCTCCTCCAAACTGACCTACGAACGAGAACGACAAACGGAATTGCGACCCTATTTAATAACCAAAGCAAAACGGGGAGTAATTGGCAAAAGTCGTTATGCCGTTCGCCTGCGGCAACAAATTCGGGAAGCGGGGGGCGATCGCCAACCGGTATTAATCTTTGGCGAACCGGGATTAGAAAAAGACAACCTCGCCGCCCTCATCCACTACGGTTCCAACTACCGCCGAGAACCGATAATTCAACTCGACTGCCAGCTTCTAACTCCCACAGGTTTAGAACTATTTGGTCGGGTTGGCGGCAAGAGGGGATTAATAGAAACCTTGGGAGAAGGAACTCTGGTTTTAAACAACATTCAAGACCTGCCAAAAGAACTTTTTTCAAAAATTTGTAACTTACTAACAACAAATACTTATACCCCCCTCGATGGTCCTGGAGAATCGCCGCCAGAACCGCGTCAATGTCTGGCAAAAATACTTGCTATTTCCGAAAAATCTTTGCCAGAAATAAACAAATTAGTAGGTCATAAAATTAAAGCGCCGCCCTTGCGAATTAGAAAGGCAGATATTCGGGATTACGTCGAATATTATATCCGCCTTTATTGTCGGGCAAAAAAACGGGAAAAATCTCGGATAACTCCAGAAGCATTGCGCCGCCTCCAAGGATACAATTTTCCGGGGAATATCAGAGAATTAGAAACTATGGTAGAAAGGGCGATCGTTCAGTCTAGTTGCAGTTTAGAATTAACCGAAGAATTGTTCTGGCAAAACGAACCTAAAAAACAAATCTTCCGGGTCAATCTTTTAAACGTTTATCCCAAACTCCGTCAATTTCTCCGCAGTCCGTGGTGGCCGGATAGAATCAATTATGGTTTCACCGTTGCCTTTTTTGCCTTTATCGTTGCCGTTTTATTCTTAGGGCCGCAAACTCGCAACGATAATTTTGCTTTAAATTTATTCTGGGCGTGGTGGTGGCCTCTGATTTTATTGTTGTTTCCTTTTGTGGGGCGTTTGTGGTGCGCGGTTTGTCCGTTTATGATTTATGGAGAAATTACTCAAAAACTCTCTCTCTGGTTGTGGCCGCGACCGTTAAAACAGTGGCCGCGACAGGAAGCAGAAAAGTGGGGCGGTTGGTTTTTATTCGGTTTATTTGCCCTAATTTTCCTCTGGGAAGAGCTTTGGGATTTGCAAAATACGGCCTATCTTTCTGCCTGGTTGCTGTTGTTAATTACGGCGGGGGCGACGATCTGTTCTGCCATTTTTGAGCGGCGTTTTTGGTGTCGCTATCTCTGTCCTATTGGCGGGATGAACGGTTTGTTTGCCAAACTTTCGATGACGGAATTAAGGGCAGAACAAGGGACTTGTTCGGCAGAATGTAAGACTTATCATTGTTACAAAGGAGGACCGGCAGAAGGGGAAGGTTTGGAGACGAATGGTTGTCCTTTATATTCTCATCCAGCGCAGTTAGAAGATAACCGAGATTGCGTTTTGTGCATGACTTGTTTGAAAGCTTGTCCCCATCGTTCGGTTAAGGTAAATTTGCGCCCGCCAGGAATAGAATTATGGACGACTCATCTGGAGCGAAATTATGAAGTGGCGCTGTTATTTTTGTTGTTTGGGGGTATCTTTTTACATCGGTTGCCGGAGTTAAATAATTGGTTGAATTTAAACATAGATTTAACTAATTTTTGGCAGCATTTAGGGTTGTCTGTAGCGGCGTTATTAATACCTGCCGTTATTTGCTTAATTGCTTATGGGGCGATTCGTTTAGTTTACCAAATAAGCGCTGCTTTTCTCAATAAAACCTTGGCAAGTCCTCCATCTTTTCTTAAGCTAGCTTATGGATATTTGCCTTTAGTTTTGGGAGGAACTTTAGCTCATTATTTGCGTTTGGGTTTGGGGGAAGCGGGGAGAATTTTACCCGTGACTTTAGCGACTTTTGGTTTGAACGGCGAAGGGTTGCCAGTTTGGGTTTTACATCCGGCAACTATCGCTTTTTTGCAAGCAACGAGTTTGATTTTTTCTCTGATTTTAACTGTAGTTTTGACTCAGAAAATAGCTCGGAAGTCCATGCGATCGCTCTTAGGACAGCATTTAGCTGCGATAGTTTTAATGGCGAGCATGTGGTCGATTATTGTGGGTAAATAAATGTCAGGTGCGCAATGCCAAGAAACCCGGTTTTTTAGAAAAACCGGGTTTCTGAGATAGGTTAATTAGTCAGACGGCGTTCGATCGCCCCATAAAAGCGATCGCCCATCTCCTCAATACTAACATCAATTAAAGGCAAATCGCGAATGCTGGCAATATTTAACCTTCCATTATCGCTAACCTTGCCTAACAACATCCAAGCATCAGTCAAAGTTTCTGTAACAAACTCCTCCCAGACTTTTTGTTCTGCTGGCGCAACAGAAACTAAAATCCAGGAATGCCCCTCGCCAAACAACTTTTCATCTAAGCGAGTGGGAGAGTTTTCGCCGATATCCAACTTAACCTCGGCCCCGAGTTCTCCTCCCAGACAAGACTCGGCAAGAGCGATCGCGAAACCCCCCTCGGCGCAGTCGTGGGCGGAACGCACCCAACCGCGCCGAATACCCTCGCGACAGGCAGTTTGCACCCGACGTTCCAACTCGAAATTAACCTTTGGCGGTTGACCGGCAACGATATTATGAACCGCTGCCAAATATTCCGAACCGGCCAAACTGCGCTTCTCGGAACTTCCTAATAAATAGATAAAGTCTCCCGACTGCCGCCAACCCATACCGCAAACCTTAGTCAAGTCGGGAATTAACCCGACCATGCCGATAACTGGAGTGGGAGAAATTGCGCGGGGAGTGCCCGACTCGTCGAAAGTTTCGTTATAAAGAGAAACGTTACCGCCAGTAACCGGCGTCGCCAACTCCCGACAACCATCGGCAATACCGCGACAAGCTTCTGCCAGTTGCCAATAACCGATAGGTTTTTCGGGGCTGCCGAAATTGAGGTTATCGGTAACTGCCAAAGGTTCGGCACCGACACAACTTAAATTCCGCGCTGCCTCCGCCACTACCGCTTTCGCCCCTTCGTAAGGATCTAAATAGACATAGCGAGAATTGCAATCCACCGTAGCGGCGACTCCGGGGAAGATCCCCCCCCCGCCCCCCTTACCAAGGGGGGAGCCTGGGGAGTTCCCGCCTTCGTTGGAAAGGGGGGAGCCTGGGGAGTTCCCGCC
>CAZSTZ010000139.1:9701-14841 GCA_964609515.1 uncultured bacterium
TCGTTGGAAAGGGGGGAGCCTGGGGAGTTCCCGCCTTCGTTGGAAAGGGGGGAGCCTGGGGAGTTCCCGCCTTCGTTGGAAAGGGGGGAGCTAGAAGATTGCGGTTCCAAAGGTCGCAACCGGACCACCGCCGCATCGGCACCGCCGGGTAACGCGACCGTGTTATTTTGCACTTGATGGTCGTACTGGCGATATACCCACTTTTTGGAAGCGATGGTCGGCGTATCCAATAAAGTCAGCAAAACATCGTTCCAAGTTTGGAAACTTCCCCCCACTTCGATACCCGAGGTCGTCGCTTCTGGCAGAGTTGCAACCTCCCACTCGCGAGCTTTTTTAACGTATTCCGGCAGTTCGGTCAATACTTCCCGGTGATAAATAGGAGTATTATCGGCTAAAGCAGTGGCGGGAATTTCCGCCGCGACTTCTCCTTTAAATAGGATGCGCACTATCGGTTCCTCGATAACCGTTCCCGCGACGACCGCATGGAGGCCCCAACGCTCGAAAATATCGATTAATTCTCGTTCGCGACCCTTGGCCGCGACGAATAACATTCGTTCTTGGGACTCGGAGAGCAAGTATTCGTAAGGTATCATGCCGGTTTCTCGGACTGGCACTTTGTCGAGGTCGAACTCGATGCCGACTCCTCCTTTTGCCGCCATTTCCGAAGTGGAACAGGTGATTCCCGCCGCGCCCATGTCTTGGGCGGCAACTACCGCACCGGTTTTGAACGCTTCCAAACAAGCTTCCACCAGGCATTTTTCTAAAAACGGATCTCCCACTTGAACGGCGGGGCGATCGTCAACCGACCGATCGCTGAGTTCGGCGCTGGCAAAACTGGCGCCGCCCATGCCATCCCTGCCGGTGGTGGAACCGACGTATAATACGGGGTTGCCGATACCCGATGCTCCTGCTTTAACAATTTCGGCGGTTTCCATCAGACCCAGGGCCATGACGTTGACTAGGGGGTTGCCGCTGTAGGCGGGGTCGAAGTAAATCTCGCCGCCGACGGTGGGAACTCCGAAACTGTTGCCGTAGTGAGAGATGCCGGAGATGACACCGGCGAAGAGTTGTTTGGTTTTGGGGTTGTCGAGGGCACCGAAGCGGAGGGAGTTGAGGACGGCGATGGGCCGGGCGCCCATTGTGAAGATATCGCGGAGGATACCTCCGACTCCAGTGGCGGCGCCTTGGAAGGGTTCGACGGCGCTGGGGTGGTTGTGGGATTCGATTTTGAAGGCGAGTTGGAGTCCGCCGCCGAGGTCGACGACGCCGGCGTTTTCTCCGGGACCGACGAGGATGCGATCGCCCTGGGTGGGGAATTGTTTTAGCAGGGGGCGGGAGTTTTTGTAGCAGCAATGTTCCGACCACATGACGCCGAACATTCCCAGTTCTGCTTTGTTGGGATGGCGTCCTAAGCGGTTGACTATTTCTTGGTATTCTTCTGGTTTGATGCCTTCGGAGGCGATTTCTTTGTCTGTAAAGGGTTTGGTTTGGGACATGGTTTTAGATTTTAGAGGTTGTTTTGGACTACTTTAACACAGTTCGTAGTAATCGCGGAGCGCGATTTTAAATCCCTAAAGCGATTACTACGAACTATAAGTTATTGTAGGCAAAAACTTAAAACAAGTGTTGTTTTTTTTTCTTACTATCTTTAATTTATTGCTTAAATAAATATGTTTAAAATAATAACAACTAACAATTAACTATTAATTGTTAAGTACCTGCATAAATTAATTAGACATAAACAGACAAGATGTCTGTTCTACGGGCAAATCCATAATTAAATATTTTTGCCTCTTATTACCTGTTCCCAATTCGCCGTCCGCGCCCCCTCGCAACACCCAACGCGATTTTTGGGTTTTATTATCATAATCTGGCCATCGTCCCGATTCGGAGCGATCGCCCCCGATTCCCTTGGCCCAACAGCCAATAAACCAGAAATTGCTTTATAATCAACGAGAAAATCTACCAAATGACGGCAGCTTATGACATTAACAAAAAGTCTGGAACTAACTTTATGGTTTGGGGGTGCATTTTTCTTCGCCAGTTTGGTCGAATATTGGATGCACAGGGCAATGCACAAATTCCCTAAAACGTTTAAAACTCACACCGAACACCACGTTAAAAATACCGGCCAAGGAGTTTTACAGGAATTTCTCAGCTATGTAAAAACCTCTTTAATTGCGTTTTTACCGCCGTTTTTCTACTCTTGGCAAGCGGGAGTTGCTTGGTCTTTGGGAGCAATAGTTTTTGCTGCTTTTTCTGCCTACGCCCACCAATTACAACACGATAATCCGAGATATTGCGCTTGGATGAAAATGCCGGTGCATTACGTTCATCATCGGTACAATCAATGGCATCATAATTTTGGTTTGGGAGTAGATTGGTGGGATAAGGTTTTTGGTACTTATAAACCGGTGGAATGGTTAGAAGAAGCTGAGGAAAAATTCCCCGGTGGCGGTTATTTAGAAGTTAAATGGCGGTAATTAACAATTAACAATTATCCAGAAACCAGGTTTTGCCGAAATTACCTGGTTTCTTAATTTTTTCAAAAACCCGGTTTCTTAATTGTAGAACAGGCATCTTGCCTGTTTGTTTTCGTAGGTTGGGTGAAGCGACAGCGGAACCAAACAATATTTTTAAAAACGGATTTTTACTCGGAACTATCTGGTGATAGCTCAGTAATTTTGTTGAGTAAAACTTTTCGCTTTTTCCACATTATAACCCTGCCACTTTGGTAAACCTTTGCCATGAAAGGGGCGGGATTATTTAAGGCAAATTTTTGCATTTTATCCAAGGTTTTAACAAAAGTCTCTGCCATTTTTTGTCCGGAAATATTGGTGGAAACTAAAACAAAAACCCTAACATTAGCTTCAGCTACCGCTAATTGTTCCGCCGTTCGATAGCCGATATTTTCATCTTTAGTTAATACCACCCAGTTACGTTCTCCTACTACACCTAACCACTCCACATCGCTAATATCTTGGGTAAAATGGTCGTCGTGTATTTCAACTTTTGCACCGGCATTGCGCAATGCTTCGGCAACTTTCTTTTTACCCAAACAGCGATCGATAAAAAAGACAAGTTCGGAATTTTCGCTCATGCAATAATAGTCAATTCACAACGAATGGCTTCTTCAATTTTGGCGCGATCGCAATCATAATCTTCTGCCAATTCTTCGAGAGATTCTCCCGCTTTATAACGTTCGGCAATAATAGTAGTGGGAATTCCCGTTCCCACCAAAACCGGACGACCGAAAGAAATTCTCGGGTCGATAATTACCACGCGAGGATCTGTTAAATTAGGAGAACGACTGAAGGGATAAAACTTTTCTGCCAATCCTTTTTCGTCTAATTCGATGCGGTTTAGAAATGTTTCTAAAACTTCTCGCATTGCTAATTGCCCTTCCCGAGAAACTGCGATTAAATCTTCAAATTGTTCGATAAATAAATCTATGCCATCGGTTTTAAATTCTCTTCTCGCTAGTGGATGAGCGATGGGAAATTTTTGGTTAATATAATCGAGGGCAGTTCTAACTTTAGAAAGAGGAATTTTATGCACTCGACGAATGGCGCTTAAAACGTGCGCTTCGATTAAATTAGTAAAAGATAGCTGTTTTTCTTTGCTACTGGGTAATTCAATTAGGGGAGTAAAATAACTTTTACCCGACTTAGTAGGATAAGGACGACCGTAAACCCAAGAACGCAAGGTTCCCACTGGTAGTTTGAGATACCTTGCCGCTTCGGCAACGGAATAAGTTGGCAAGTGACGTAGTTCCAAGGCTGTTAGAAAAATAGTTTTTGTTAAGACCGAACGCTCCCAATTATAGCGCTTTTTGTTCGATTTGGTTACAGAGGGCGCAATTGGGAGCATCTCAATTTTGAAGAAACCCAAAAACTTACCGCTTTTAGGCAAAAGGCAAGAGGTAAGAGGCAATAGTTGGGGAAAAGGCAATAGGCAAAAGGCAAGAGGGCGCAATTTTTGACATCTTGAAACAAAATCGCCCCCAAGAACCCAGAAACCAGGTTTTTTCCTCAATAAGTCAGAAACCAGGTTTTGCCGAAATTACCTGGTTTCTTAATTTAACAATTAATTCTCAAAAAACCGGGTTGCTTAACTTAACAATTAATTCACCGCATACTCGGTAAACTGCCTCATATAAGGGGAATGATATCCCAAAACAATATCCTCTTTGGGAACTCCTAATGCCAATAATTCTTCAGCGACACCTACTTCGGTTCCGTTGTATTGGATCCAGATTTTTTCGTCAATAATATCGAAGTGCATAATACAGCCATAAATGCGCCGACCATTGTCCCAACCCACGCGAAATAATAAATAATTGTCTCCTTCTCGATTGAAAATTAATTCAGTTCTTACATCTTCAACATCTAATTTGTATTGCCCGTATTCGGAAATTACTTTTTTAATTGCTTCTCGGTATTTGTCTAGTTTTTCCATTCAACTATTACCTCCTTATCTGGGTTGTAAATTAACAGGTTTATTTGGTTATATTCGACCGCAGTCTGGATAAATTGTCTGCTAAAAAACTCTCGATATGTTATTAAAGGAATAGCCAAATATAGAACCCGGGGCGATTCGTTTTCTTTTAAAGCTAAACGATAATTAATAAATTGTCCTACGGCAAGATGAAATTCATAAATTGCCGATTTCCCCAGAAAACTTTTAATCTCAACGGCGATTTTTTCTCCTTCTTTTTCAGCAGCAATTAACTTTTCTGCGCCTAAGTCTATAGACATTCCTACATCCCCAGCAGCGATGGGTAACGGGTCGTGAGTTATAGTCCATCCTTCTTTTTCTAAAGCGCGTTTGACTTGTTCGTGAAAGATATCTTTGGCGGGCATTGGTGGTGGTTCTATTTAATAGAGGCTGGTTAAATATTTGGGTTAAGTTCAACGCTTCTAATTATAGCGCTTGTTGTTCGGTTTGATGAAACGCGACGCAACTTCAGACACCTAAAAACTTCCATCCAGAAACCCGGTTTTGTTCCCCAATAATCCAGAAACCCGGTTTTTGGAAAAAACCGGGTTTCTTAATTTAAAAATTAATTAACCGCATACACAGCCATAAATGCGCCGACTGTCGTCCCAACCAACGCGAAATAATAAATAATTGTCTCCTT
>CAZSTZ010000139.1:14941-17211 GCA_964609515.1 uncultured bacterium
TTGATGTTTTGAAAGGTATCGGGAGTAATGTAAATCGTGTATTTGCTCATTCTAGCTCCTTTTCTACATCTTCCCATTTTAACCAACCCGCACGGGAGCGATCGCCTCCTGCAGCTTTTAATTTAGCTACTGCGCTTCGAGCAATTTTTAAATCTTCTACATCTTCTAACCACTCAATTAAAGCTTCCCAGTCTTCGGCGTCTAACACTGCTAAACGCTTCCCTTTTATTGTTACAAATTGAACCGATTGTAAAACGTTTAATCCGCCCATAACTAACAAGTAAGAAAATAGCAACACTCCCAATTATATCGCTCTTTTCTCAATTTGGGCTTCACCCGGAAACTAAATCTCGCCCCACGCAAAAATTCCCATAAAAAAAGAAGCCACACCCACTGGATGCGACTTAATTAATTTTAAGAGTTGTAAACAAACCCTAATTACCTACGAATTTTGCTTGCGGAGTTTGCTGCCTGCTAATGCCAAACCGATTAAACCCAAACTGACGATGCTGCTAGGTTCGGGAACGTCAACCCCAGGCTCGATAGGTGCTTCAAACGTGGCTTTCATCGCCATACCGTCGTTGATGCACTCCTGCAACAAGGTGATGAGGGCGTTGCCTTCTGGCAACTTAGTTGCATCGAACTTAAATCCAAAGGTCTTCTCTTTGTTAAAAGCAGAACCGCTAGTACCGAAGTCAAGACCTGCGAGGTCGGCTGCACTCAGCATTGCGAAGCCATCGTCAGCAACTTTGGTTCCAGTTTTAATTACGTTTTGGATGCTGTGACCGCCGTCTTGGTGTCCGCCGTTAAAGGCAGTCAGATATTCTTGGGCTTCGTCGGTAGTTAAATCTCCAAATCCTACGGTTCCACCCTTGTTTGCAACAAAATTCCGATAAGCCTGAAATCCCGCATGACCGCTATTCGTACTCGTTACGCTTTTAGCCTTGACATTCTGATAGAGGCCAAAGTTGCTATTACCTGTATCGTTAGGGGCAAAGTGAACGGCAAATAATTCCTCTGCCGCGCTGGCATCCTTGAAACTCTTGTCGCTGAAGTTAAAGAAGAGGTCGCCGTAGCCAACGTTGTTTTTTCCACCAAGGTCGAGGTTGCCGTGAATGGCAAAATAAGCTTCACCGTCTACTACTTTGGCTGCCATACCAAACATTTGATAGTCGCTGTTGAGACCAATATTGTTGTTTGTGGTACCGTCAGTGAAGGAGTCGAGAACGATATTCCAATCGGAGTTTAAAGTGTTAAAACCACCAGCTAATACTGGTTGTCCGGCGACTGCTACTGCGGAGACTGTAGCGGCGGTGATTGTTAATAAGCTTTTTAAGTTTAAAGTTTTCATTTGATTTAATCTCCAGGATTTTTAGTTAATTTGGACGAATTTGGTTTTTTTAGCCTTTTTGGCTACCTGTTATTAAGATAGCTTTTAGGGCTTTATCGGCGCATCAGCAATTTGGCTGAATCTAATTTGTTGGGCGGGTTTATTAGTTTTTATAAAGGAAGTACAAGTTACCCAATAACCCTCCCGCTCTTGCCAAGGAGCTTTAATAGTAGTTTTTTCTTTGTGCCCCTGATATTTTTAATAATAACCAGAACCCCTCAACTTCCACAAGGGTTTTTCCCCAACTTCATCAAAACAATATAAATAAAACTAGAACTAAAACTCGCTCAAAATTAACCTAAATCTTTATCCTATAAGACTTTCATCGGGTTCCCGCCTCAATTGCCTTTTGTAAAGCTTTTGTAAAGTAGGCTGCTTCATCTTGGCTGAGGAGCGATCGCGTGTTACAATTTTAAACCTTTTTCATCCCTAACCCATTAGGTCGGTCCCAACCTGGCATAAATACCCGTGCAAAATTAATTAGAGATACCGAACAGAGTTAATTAGAGATACCGAACAGAGTTAATTAGAGATACCGAACAGACAAGATGTCTGTTCTACGGGGCAATGAAAAGCAGCGTTATCTAAATATTTTGGCGTAGGTACTTAATTAAAAGACCCCGGCTGCCAAAACGGCCCCATCTCTGTCACCGACTTCGAGGCCATGAAACGCCTCATCGTTGTAATTGGCCCTGAAGTCTCCCTGGCCCGAGGTATTGTTGATGCCAGAGGCATTCCCATAAAAAAGAAGTCACACCCACTGGATGCGACTTCCTAATTTAACTTAAGTTAGAGTTGATTTTTAAGCTTGCTTGCGCTTAGAAAATCCTAAAGCTGCTGCGACTAAAGCTAAACCTGCTAAACTTGCCGGTTCTGGTAC
>CAZSTZ010000140.1:0-17166 GCA_964609515.1 uncultured bacterium
TCATCTCCCTAACCGATGTAGTGGCGGTACCGAATTGACGCACCACCAGACTCGCCGCTAGATTCCCCAACACCGCCGCTTCCCAAAACGAACCCCCCGCGCTCAACGCTAAAGTTAAAGCTGCAACTACCGTATCTCCCGCGCCGGTGACGTCGAAAACATCCGTGCGATTAAATGGGGGAACGTGCCAGGAAGCGATCGCACCCTCCTCCTCCCCCCTCTCAAACAAACTCATCCCCTCCTCCCCGCGAGTAATTAAAATTCTCTCTGCCCCAGTCAGCTTCAGCAAATCTCTGGCAGCGCGAGCTAAAGTCTCGGCATTATTAATAGCATAGCCAACCGCCAATTCGGCTTCCGGCACGTTAGGAGTAAACAACATCGCCCCGGCAAAACGCTGCAAATCCTTCTGAGTATCGACAATAGTGCCAGAACGAGACACCGCAGCTTCGATAACTGGAGGAGTAAAAACCCCATCGCCGTAATCAGAACAAACTATAGCATTTACCCCTTTGCCCTCCTGACGGATATACTCTGCCAGTCGCAACTGCAACTCCATCTCCGGCAGTTCGTCCGACTTGCGATCCACCCTTACAATTTGCTGAGTTACCGACTGGCGGGCGTGACCGGAAATTCTCGTTTTCGTAACCGTAGGGCGGTTAGGGTCGATAAAAATACCGCCAATATCGATACCGGCAGTTTCAAAAATATTACATAGAGCCTTCCCCCCATCATCTTTTCCCACCAAACCAGCCACTTTAACCTTCGCCCCCAACTTTGCCAAATTATAAATAGCATTAGCCCCCCCACCGGGAACCTGGCGAGTAGTTTCGTGACGCAAAATCAAAACGGGGGCTTCCCGAGAAAGGCGCTCCACCTGACCGGTCAAAAATTCATCAAGAGTTAAATCTCCTACCACTAATATTTCTACTTCAGAAAAATTAGCGAGTAATTGAAATAGGCGATCGGCCTGAGCTTTTAAATGCTCCCAAAAAGAAAAAGATTCAGTCATGGTTTTTTAGCTGTTAACTACGAGCTTTTGAGCCTAGACTGTACCACGGCGATCGCCAATTTTTTCTCCTTTTTTATCCCTTTTATTTCAACCTTTGCTTGACCAAAGCCACCAGTTGAGCCATTTGTTTTTTCAAGGCCGCTATTTCCGCGTGTTGTTTCTTCAGTTGAGCTTGCATCGCCTTAATTTCCGCCCCACCGCCACCCGCCGCCGGGGCCTCTGCCGGAGCCTCCTCCGCCGGACGTTTTTTGGCCAATTCAAAGGCCCCTTTAATCGCTGCAGTCAATTCTTTTTTCTCGAAAGGTTTTTCCAGGAAAGCAAAATAATGAGTATCAAAAGGTTCGGGTATTTTCTCCGTCACCTCTTCTTTGCGCCCCGACATGACCACCAAAGGAATTTTTTTCAGCACGGGTTGGGATTGAATTTTTTGAAATACTTCCCAACCGCTAACCCTGGGCAAGAGAAAATCCAACATAATCAGGTTGGGGCGTTCTTGGCGGATCAGTTGAAGTCCCTGTTCCCCGTCTTTGGCCTCTAGGACATCGAAATTACCTTGAGGCAACATTTCTCGAACTCGGACTCTAATTACTTTGCTGTCATCAATAACTAATATTTTGTTAGTTGCCACGGTTGGCTCCTCCAGTTATAAATTAAGTTTGGATTGGAAAATTCATCTAATTTCTATTTTGATACCTCAGCCAGCAACAGGGTTTTAGACTGTGGATTAATCTAGTTTAGGATAGAAAGACAAAAAAGTAGAATAACTTCCCTTTTATGCCTCCTAATATCGGTCAAAAAAAATCAACCCAACTAGATACAGCCCAATTAAGAGTTGAAATTGAGGCTATGCCCAAATGGCTCCGTCCTTCCTTGGGAAAAGCTAGTGCTATTTCTACGGTACAGAAAATTATCAAGCAGCGTAACCTCCATACGATATGTGAGGAGGGACGCTGTCCAAATCGGGGCGAGTGCTACGCCCAAAAGACGGCTACTTTTCTGCTGATGGGACCAACTTGTACCCGATCTTGCGCCTTTTGTCAAGTGGATAAAGGCCACGCTCCACAGCCCCTAGACCCAGAGGAACCGGCTAAGGTAGCAGAAGCAGTTCGCTTGTTGGGTTTGCGCTATGCGGTCTTAACTTCCGTAGCTAGGGACGATCTTGCCGATGGCGGGGCAGGTTGGTTTGTGGCTACTATGGCCGCTATCCGAGAAGTGGATGCCAATACTCAAATTGAAGTCCTAACGCCGGACTTTTGGGGCGGGCAGGATGGGTTAGGGGGCGATCGCTCTCCAATATCCCTGGCAGAGAGACAGGCCCAAAGAATCGAAACGGTGGTAAGGGCCAAACCGGCTTGCTTTAACCATAATCTTGAGACGGTGCGACGGCTGCAAGGCCCAGTCCGTCGTGGGGCTAAGTACGATCGCTCTCTGCAAGTCCTCCAAAAGGTCAAAGAATTAGACCCCACTATTCCTACCAAGTCGGGGTTAATGTTGGGACATGGAGAAACTGAAGCGGAGGTGCTGGAAGCGATGGCCGATTTGAGGAAGGTAGAATGCGATCGCTTGACTCTCGGCCAATATATGCGGCCCTCCCTGGACCATCTACCCGTACAAAAATATTGGACTCCCGAAGAATTTGACCGTCTGGGGGCGATCGCTCGTCAGATGGGCTTTTCTCATGTCCGTTCTGGCCCTCTGGTTAGAAGTTCTTACCACGCGGGAGAAAGCGAATAAGATGCGGTATCATGGTAAGATTCGATCCATATCTTAATCTGGAGCTAGTTCAATGAAATACCCTTTTCGTACAGGCTGGGCTTTACTGTTGTTAGGTATTAACGTTTTGGTTGCTGCCTACTACTTCGGCATCGTCCAATAGTTTTTAACAACTAACTACTTTTAAAAAACTCGTGCCGCTCTTTTCTATCCTATTTTTTTTTCGGGATAGAAAGGAGTGGCACTTAATTTTTAATTGTTAATTTTTTCTTCTAATTTGCTCAATCTTGTTTGCATTTCTCGGACATCTTCTTTGATTTCTACGGTCATCGTTGCCAGGCGATCGAACATTGGGTCTCCCGATAACATCCTATTTTTTCCTTCTCTGGGTTCCCTACATTCGAGACATTCATTAGAATTATTTCTACCCCTTCGAGACTCTAAAAGATTAACTTCTCTTTGCAGTTGGTAAACGTCGGTTTGCAGTTTCCTAATTTGATATTCCATGACCGTTGTCGATACTGCTTTTTCAGGAATAAAAATCCTAACTGCGGTTAATCCTAAAAACAAAGCAACGGCAAAAATGACGATTTTTTTAAAAGTCGGTTTTAATCGATTTAACATAATTTTTTAGCAGCCTTTTATCTGCTTAATTCCCAATTCCCCATTCCTAATTAATCTTCCTTAAATAGGTTTAATTGGAGATAAACTAAAACCAGAGTTACTGCCATTAAAACAGTAGTTGCGGCGGCGGCATAGCCAAACTCAAATTGAGCGAAGGCTTGTTCGTAAGTGTAAAAAACCAGTAAGTTAGTAGAATTTAAGGGACCGCCGCTAGTAATAACGTAAACCTGCTCGAAACTTTTTAAAGTAAAAATAACAGTGGCGATCGCTACAAAGATAATCGTAGGTCGCAACCCCGGCAGGGTAACGTGCCAAAATTTCTGCAAGCCGTCGGCACCGTCTAATTCTGCTGCTTCATAACGATTCTGAGGTATGGCTTGCAATCCTGCTAAAAAGATGACCATATTAAAACCTAATTGTTTCCAAATAGTTAATAAAATTAATACTGGCATCGCCCAGATGGTACTATTTAACCAAGGTACTGCATCTAAACCAATCGCTATTAATAAATCGTTAACCGGACCGTTATTTTGAAACAGCCAGCGCCACCCCAAACCAACAGCAACTAAACTGGTAATTGAAGGGATAAAATAAGCCGTTCTTAGCAAACTTCGTAAAGCTAAAGCTCGATTTAATAAAACTGCTAAGATTAAAGGAATAATTAAACTAGGAATTACCGTGCCGGCGGTAAAGTAAATCGTATTGCCGATAACTTGCCAAAAATCGGGACTGGTGAGTAAGCGCTGATAGTTTGCCAAACCGATCCATTCCATCCCTGTCCTAGTGAAACTGCCCCTGGTAAGGCTGAGATAAAACAGATAGGCAACGGGCCAGAGGATAAAGACTGCCATCAGAATTGAGGCTGGGGCGAGAAAGAGCCAGGCAGCGATCGCTTCGTTATCCAACCATTGCCCGCCCTGGGTTTTCTTTGACATCATCAGCGTTTTAGATTTTAGATTGTTTGGGAGAAATTCTCTCTCTATTCTAATATGCTAGAGAGCAGTTCGAGAAACCCGGTTTTTTCATGCATACCGGGTTTCACCAGATACTAAAAAACCAGGTTAGCAACAGAAGACTTGACGCAGTTTCTAGCTGGTACTGACACCAACTAAATTAGAGAAAAAATGAGTGCCGAAATCGAGCAAACCTTAAACGATAATTCCTTTTTAATTTCTCCTGAAATTCCTCAAAAAAGATTGCCAGAAAAGAAAACCTTAAAACTGGGAATTTTAGCATCGGGAAGCGGTTCTAATTTTGAGGCGATCGCCCAAGCAATAAAAACCGAAAAACTTAACGCTAAAATACAAGTTGTGATTTACAACAATCCCGGAGCTAAAGTAACAGCCAGAGCCGAAAAATTTGGGGTTAATGCTATTTTATTAAATCACCGCAATTATAAAAATAAACGGGAAGCATTCGACAGCGAAATTGCGAATACTTTGCGAGATTATGATGTAGAATGGGTCGTAATGGCGGGTTGGATGCGCATCGCTACTAAAGTTTTAATTAACGCTTTTCCCAATCGGATTATTAATATCCACCCCAGTTTGTTGCCGAGTTTTCCAGGTATTAGAGCAGTAGAACGAGCTTTGGCAGCAGGAGTCAAAATTACAGGTTGTACGGTTCATTTAGTGTCCGAAGAAGTCGATAGCGGTCCGATTTTAATGCAGGCTGCCGTGCCAGTTTTAGCCGACGATACCCCAGAAACCCTCCACGCTAGGATTCAAGTACGAGAACATAAGATCGTGGTAGGAGCGATCGCTCTGGCAGCTTTGCTAGAAGAGTCGGGCGATCGCCCACAAGTAGGCAATAGGCAAGAGGCAAAAGGCAAAAGTTAAGAAGAACAATTAGCCATCAGCCATTAACCGTTCCAGAGATAAAGTCGCGGCTTGAGATACTTGGGGGTGGCTATCTTTTTCGAGATACTTTAAAGCAGAGATGCTCTTGGGGCTCGGGAGATTGCCCAAAGCTTCGGCGAGGCGCTGTCGAATCAACCAATCTTCCGACTGGGCAAAACGGAGAATGCTGTCGAGCGCGTCTGTAGCGCCGATCTCCCCCAAAGCCGCGATCGCCGCCTGCTGCACTACCACCTCCGGGCTATCTAATGCCTGTATCAGCACGTCTCGGGCCCGAACGTCCTTAAGATTTCCCAGAGACACGGCAGCGCTGAAACGCACCAACCAATTAGTATCCTCGTAAAACGCCCGAACCAAAGGTTCCAAAGCCCTTATATCCTCCAAATAACCCAAAGCGCCCGCCGCATCTGCCCTGATACCGTAGTCTGGGTCGTTTTCTAACAACTTAACTAATATCGAGTAACATTCGTCAGTTTGTTTCACTCCCAGAGCAAAAACAGCCATAGATCTTACTGGCAGGTTAGGGTCGTCCAATACTTTTTTAATTAAAGGCACCGCATCCGCCGCCGGCAGTTGCCGCAGGGAGACTAGGGCTAAAAGGCGATCGCGGGAAGATTCGCTCTCTAATTGGGCCGATATTTGTTCCAAACTTAAATTAGTCATAATCGAGCCTGCTTTGCAAAAGTTAACATTTCTTTAAAATTATAAACCTTAAAATGGGAATGGGGAATTGTCCATGGGTAATTGGCAAGCTCTGTTTGAGAAAAAAGGGCATGATGCCAGTCATCTATTGACAAAAGCCCCAATTTATGATAAAAAATCAAAGAGGGCTGCCTCTACTTTTTTTAGGGTCCATTTCGCGTTTGAAAATTGCCAATTCCCAATTACCCGTTACCCATTATCATAACTATGACATTTTACCAACCGCAAATCTATTCATCCCCCCTAGAACAAGCTATCGATCGCCACCCCCTAACGGCGATGCCAGAGACGCCAGTGGCAGCAGTGTTAAAGTTAATGAATCAAGTTCAAAGCAGTTGTAACTTGCCCGCGATCGACTCGGCAACTGCGGGGGAAGGAAAAAGCGAAATACCTCTGTGGGAACAGACGCGGGGCAGTTGCGTTTTAGTGTTAGAAAGCCCCAAAGCCAAAGAACAGTCGCCAAAATCCCGTTTGGCAGGAATCTTCACAGATAGGGATATCGTAGAGATCCTAGTAAACGGCAAAATTGACAGCCAAAAAAACTCCGTTCCCAACCAGCTTGTAATGGCGCAAGTCATGTCTAAAGAGCCGATCGCCCTCACGGAGTCAGAGGATAAAGACTTATTCGCGGTTTTATCGATTTTTAGGCAACATAACATCTCTCACTTGCCGATTTTAAACGAAACAGGGGAAGTAGTAGGAGTCTTAACTCCAGAAAGAATTCGTCCGGTATTGCTTCCTTCCAATATCCTCAAATTAAGGCGAGTAACCGAAGTAATGACCCCGCCGATAACAGCGCCGAGAACGACAAGTCTATTAGAAATCGCTCAAATTCTCTCAAAGCATGAAGTTAATTGCGCAGTCATTACAGATGTCAAAAAAGTAAAAGAAAAGAAGCGCAAAAGCGAAGGCGTCTCCATAGTGCATCGTTCCTTCCAAGAACCAGTAGGAATCTTAACCGCTCGCGATCTCGTACAAGCTCTCTTTTTAGAAATCGATCTGGCGGCAACCCCAGTTGACAAAGTGATGAAAACCTCATTAAACTGTCTCAAACCGACAGATTCGTTGTGGGTAGCTCACAAACAAATGCAGCAGCAACAAGAACAAAGGTTAGTGATTAGGGGACAGGAGGGGGAATTACAAGGCATCGTCACCCAGGCAAGTTTGTTGCAGGTGCTAGATCCTACAGAAATGCATAAAGTAGTAAAGAAATTACAACAGTCGGTGTATCAATTGCAGGCAGAAAAACTGGAACTGCTGCGAACTAGAAACGAAGAACTAGAAAAAGAGGTGCGAGAAAGAACTGCCAAACTGCAAGAACAGTTAGAACGCGATCGCCTCTTAGCTCAAATAGCGATGAGGATCCATCAATCTCTCGATTTAGAAAAAATTCTCAACGCCGCCGTGGCCGAAGTGCAGCAATTTCTCAAAGCAGATCGAGTGGTGGTCTATCGCATCGAACCCGCCGATGTCGCTACCGTAGTAGCAGAGTCCGTGGGTGAGGGTTGGCGATCGTGGTTGGGAAATATGCTGCCAAGTCTTTATGTACTTGAAAATAACGAACCGAGCGATCGCCATTTTAAGATTCAAGCAGTAGGGGAGGTTCCACTGGCAGACTTATCTGCAGAAAAGATTGACTGGTTGACGGAGCGGCAGATACAAGCTTATTTAGTAGTGCCCATAGTGCAAGACGGACAGTTATGGGGGATAATGAGTACCCATCAATGTTCCGCTTCTCGTCAGTGGCAACCCTCAGAAATAGATTTGCTGGAAAAATTAGCCACTCAGTTAGCGATCGCCATCCAGCAAGCGCAACTTTACCAACAGGTGCAAACCCTCAATGCCGACTTAGAAATGCAGGTAAAAGAACGCACGGTTCAACTCGAACAAAAAATACAAGAACTCCAAACCCTCCACGTTCTTAAAGATGAATTTCTCAGCACGGTTTCTCACGAATTGCGCACCCCCCTTGCCAATATGAAAATGGCAATTCATATGCTCAAAATTGTTCCTACCTCGGAGAAGTGCCAGCGCTATTTACAAATATTAGAAAGCGAATGCGTTCGAGAAAGCGAATTGATTAACGATTTGTTAGATTTGCAAAGATTAGAAGCGGCAACTCAACCTATTAGTAAAGAAGAGGTTAATTTATCTACTTGGTTGCCTACTATTATCGAATCTTTTCGCGATCGCACCAAAAGCAGGCAGCAAACTATTACAGTTCAATTACCCGAAAAACTGCCTATTATTAATTCCAACCGCGCCAGTCTGGGACGAGTTTTAGCGGAACTGCTTAATAATGGTTGCAAATACACTCCTAACCAAGGAGAAATTGTTTTTCAAGTAGAAATTAACGGCGGAAAATCCCAGGATAAAATTCAATTTATGGTCAGTAACCAAGCGGAAATTCCTGCTTCGGAATTACCGAAAATATTCGATAAGTTTTATCGAGTTCCGAACGCGGATCCTTGGAAACAAGGGGGTACTGGTTTGGGTTTGGCTTTGGTGAAAAAATTGGTAGAACAATTGGGGGGCAATTTGGCAGTTACTAGCGGCGATGGTTGGACTACTTTTACGATGGAATTGGGGATTTAAAATTTAAGAGTGTAGGTTGGGTGAAGTGAAACGGAACCCAACATCGGTATCGCGATTTATTGCAAGTATCGCGATTTATTGCAAGTGTAGTAAGAGTGTAGGTTGGGCGCGCGCGAACCTTCACCCAACATCGGTATCGCGATTTTATTGCAAGTCCCTAAACCAACAACTTAAATTCCGATGAACTTGCTGCAGGAACAAATAGAAACAGCGTTTAGCGCAGTGAAATATCCAGGAGATAAAAAAGTTGCCGTCCAAATGGATTTAGATAACGGTTTGGCAGGGCAATATTTTAGCAGCAAAAAACGGCGCGGTCATACCGCCGAAAGTTTGCTGAAATTTGACTATGCTTTTACAGCTTTTAGCGCCGAAGTTTTTCAATATTATTTACCCGTCTATTTGTTAGCAGTTTTAGAAGACCCAGAAGCGGGGATAGATTTGCATTATGGGATTATTTCCGTCTTCGACCCCCAGGATAGAAAATATCGGGAAAGCGAGCATAAAGACTATTGGAAAAAATGGCAAAAATTGCGAGTGGAGCTTTTTTCTCAAGAGCAACTTCGGGCGTTAATTGCTTATTTTGAATCTAGTCTTTTTGACTTGAATTTAGGTAAAGAAAGGGCGGCGACAAGAGCGATCGCTTTTCTCAGTAGTTCCTTGGAGTCTTGCCATTAAAATTTCCTGCTGCTATACTGAGAAAGAAATGCTACCTTGGGGTGCAACAATGAACCAACAAGACTTTGGGATTAAACGGGTTTCCGTAGATTCCTCGGGAAACGAAGCCAATGACGACTCTAGAAATGCCGCTATCTCCGGCGATGGCAGGTTTGTCGCCTTTTCTTCTGAGGCAGACAACCTGGTGGCGGGAGACACTAACGAGGCAAGGGATATCTTCTTACATGACCTAGAAACCGGCGTTACTAGCAGAGTTTCTGTAGATTCGGCGGGAAGTCAGGGCAACGATGCCTCTGGAAGCGCGTCTATTTCAGGCAACGGACGCTTCGTTGCCTTTTCTTCTGCTGCGGATAATCTGGTGGAAGGAGACGCAAACGAACGGGGAGATGTCTTCGTACATGATGTCCAAACGGGCGTTACCAGACTGGTTTCTGTCAGTTCGACAGGAGAAGCGGGAAACGGAGTTTCTGGAAATTCTACTATTTCTGCCGACGGACGCTTCGTTGCCTTTTTTTCTGATGCCGATAACCTGGTGGCGGGAGATACTAACGAAGCAGGAGACATTTTTATACACGAGATTGAAACCGGCATTACTACCCGAGTTTCTGTGGGTTCGTCGGGAGAGGAGGCAAGCGGAGGAGTCGAAAGTTACTCCATGTCTGCCGACGGACGTTTTGTTGCCTTTACTGCCGATGGGGAGAACTTAGTGCCGGGAGAGGATGACTGCGCTATCTACGTTCGCGATCGCCTAACAGACACTACCACCTGTATTAGCGAAGAAGCAAGCTCGGAAGACCGCGTTGGCAGTCTCTCCATTTCCAACGACGGACGTTTTATAACCTTCGAGTCTGTTACCATTCCTGTCGAACCGCCCGAAATGGTTGGAGCGGGAGACACGCGCCCTCGTATACAGCTCGTATTGCACGACCGACAGACGGGAGAGAGTAAGGAAATTCCCTCTCTCAGGGCAATAAGCGGTTCGACTCACTCAATATCTGCTGATGGACGCTTTATAGCTTTTACTCAAAGAACACCTGACGGTCGCGATGGCGCTTTTATATACGATATTCGCTCGGAAATTACTATTACTACTGTCATCTTTAAGGAATCAGAAAACGAAAGAACCCAATCTTTCAGCGCTCCTCCAATCCCGACAAGCTCGATTACACAATTTCCCACCTTCTCTGCCGATGGCAGCGTCATAGCATTTAATTCTTTTGATAACTTGGTGTTAGAAGATACTAACAACCTGTCTGATGTTTTCGTACTCGATAATTTTCTGGCTGCAAATCGCGCCGAAGTGCCTCCGTCGGAACCTCTTATCGGTACTGCCGAGGGCGATCGCTTATTAGACCTTGACAACCAAGACTCCATCTTTGGTTTGGAAGGAGACGATACTATCGACGGCGGTAACGGTGCCGACGAAATTTTTGGAAACCAGGGTAACGATACTATCGACGGCGGCAGGGGGAACGACGAAATCTTCGGAAACCAAGGCAACGATCGCATAGAAGGTAATAACGATAGCGATACTATTTATGGTGGCAAAGACATGGACACCCTCAACGGCGAAGGCGGAGATGATTGGTTGCGGGGCGATCGCGAGGAAGATAGTTTATTGGGCAGTATCGGCAACGATATCCTCTTTGGGGGTAAGGGAAACGATACTCTCAGCGGTAGCAGCGGCGACGATCGCTTGAGCGGAGATTTGGGCGACGATTTGCTTTATGGTGGCTGGGAGCAAGAGCAAGATACGTTTGTATTGGCAGTCGGTGGAGGAGACGATACTATCTCTAATTTCCAAGACGATCTGGATCGCATAGAAGTAACCGGAGGTTTGACATTCTCCCAGTTAGCGTTCCTTCCTGGCGAAGATAGCGTTATTTCCATTGTCGTTGCTGGCACTGGGGAGGTTATTGGCACGATAACGCGGGCAGATGAGATAGCGATCGCTGCCGACGATTTCATTTTTAGCTAATGTTTATCCTCCAAGAAACCGGGTTTTTTTCCCCCCCGAAGAAACCAGGTTTTTTCCCCCTCCCAAGAAACCAGGTTTTTTTTCCCTCCCAGAAACCAGGTTTTTTAAAAAAACCTGGTTTCTGAAGCGTCGATATTCACTAGATTTACTGTTGGGTTCCGTTTCACTTCACCCAACCTACAATTTGATTTAACTATTTATGAATAATTCTGCTTGGTTAAACCAGCTAAAAAAACAACGAGCGATCGCCGTAATTCGCTACCCAAAAATCCACATCGGATGGGAAATGGCAAAAGCAGTTGCCAGGGGCGGCATTCGTTTAATAGAAATTACTTGGAACAGCGAAAAAGCAGCGGAATTAATCATCAGACTTCGGGAAGAATTGCCAACCTGTACTATCGGTGCCGGTACTATTTTAAACCGAGACGAGTTGCAACAAGCCATGGATATTGGCTGTCAATTCCTATTTAGTCCCCACACAAACTTAGAACTAATTAAAACCGCAGAAAAAGCAGGAGTGCCGATGATTCCCGGAGCCCTTTCTCCTACCGAAATTATTACCGCTTGGCAAAGCGGGGCAACCTGTGTTAAAGTATTTCCAATCTCGGCAGTAGGAGGGGCAACTTATCTCAAAAGTTTGCAAGGGCCCTTGGGCCAAATTCCTCTAATTCCCACCGGGGGCATAACTACTGAAAATGCCAGGGAATTTATTGCCGCAGGTGCCGTTGCAGTGGCTCTGGGCGGGAACTTATTTCCCGCAGAAGCGATCGCCACTGGAAATTGGGAAGCGATCGCTAGAAAAACAGAATATCTGCTGCAACAATTACAACAAATTAGCTAACAAAAACCAAAACAAAGTCAATTTTTTAATAGCATCTAATTTATTGTTGGAGTGCTTTCTATGAAACGAGCAATTAAGACTGCAAATTGGCAGTCAATAATAGGAAAAAACTGGGTAATTTCAAGCCTGGCCATTCTGACATTTTTATCTAGTTTAATAGTCGGTTCTCATCCCGCTAGGGCCCGAGAACAACGGGACTTAATTGCTAGGGCCATGATCGAACTTCAGCAATCGAGCGATCGCTGGATTTCTATCGATTTATCCGAACAAAGATTAATCGCTTGGGAAGGAAATCAAGCGGTTTATGCCGTAATAGTTTCCACGGGTAAAGACGGAACTCCCACTCGCACTGGAACTTTTGAAATTCAAACTAAATATCCAGTTGCCAGAATGATAGGTCCGGGATACGACGTGCCCGACGTTCCTTTTACCATGTATTACGACGGGGGCATGGCAATTCACGGAGCTTATTGGCATAATAACTTCGGCACCCCAGTCAGCCACGGTTGCACTAACGTAGCGGTAAATCACGCCGAATGGTTGTTCGATTGGGCTTCGGTGGGCACGCCGGTGGTAGTACATTATTAAGAGAAAAAATTAGAAGTCATGCGGATTCTTGCCATTAGCGACCTTCACGGTTATTCTACTGCCTTTGATGCCTCGATCGCTGCGGTTAATCCCAAGCCAGATGACCCGATCGTTACTCTGGGAGATTATGTCGATCGCGGTCCCGACTCGAAAGGGATTATCGATCGCCTCATCGCTTTCTATGCCACGGGGCAGCTTATCCCTTTGCGCCAGGGGCGATCGCGAAATAATGATGCTCGCCTCCCGTTATAGTAAGAAAAAAAGGTTACTTTGGCAGCGTCGGGGTGGCAAGGAAACCTTGACTTCTTATTCTGAATCTGGGAAGTCTAGAAAATTATCTAATATTCCCGACGAACATTGGGATTTTCTCGAAAATCGCTGCGTAAATTACTGGGAAACCGACTATCATTTTTTCGTTCGCGCCAACGCTTGTCCTACTTTATCTT
The DNA here is from genome assembly GCA_964609515.1 of uncultured bacterium. Classification (GTDB taxonomy): domain Bacteria; phylum Cyanobacteriota; class Cyanobacteriia; order Cyanobacteriales; family Microcoleaceae; genus CALKCV01. The sequence continues at coordinate 13,028 of CAZSTZ010000140.1, forward strand.
TAGACGAACAACCGGAACAAATGCTGTTTTGGGAAAAGTTTAACAATCCACCGCCGCATTTTTCCGGGAAAACTATGGTTTGCGGCCACACGAGCCAGAAAAGCGGCCTGCCTCTGAATATCGGTCATGCTGTTTGTATCGATACCAGGATTCACAGTAAGGGTTGGGTCAGTTGTTTCGACGTTACCAGCGGCAGGGTTTGGCAGGCTAATAAAAAAGGTCAAGTGAGAACTGGATGGATTTATAATTTTGCTTCTGGGGCGATCGCTCTTTAAGCGGCAAAGGGAGTTTGATGCTAACAAAAGCAACAACTCCCCATTAACAAACTTTAAACCGCACTCACCGCAGGAGAGGAAAGGCGATCGCTCTTGCGTTTTCCTTTCATCACCATCGGTATGTTACTATTAGGAGCTAATAACAGCCCTCGCCGTTTCATTTTTACAGGTCGATCTTCAGCTAGAACTAACTCTGCTTCAGATAAGATAGTTGCTAGTATCAACTTGATTTCAAACATAGCCAAAGCCGCGCCGATACAGCGGCGATCGCCAGCTCCAAAAGGTATAAACTCAAAAGAAGAAAACTGCCTTTCCAAAAACCGTTCTGGTTTAAACTTCCTTGGTTCTGGATACAAATCTTCACGCTGATGAGTTAGATACATAGAGCCTATAATCTCGACACCTGGTTGAAACTGATATCCCATAACTTCAACGGTCGATTGAACCACTCGCGGGAAAGTCAACATCGCCACTGGAGAAACGCGCAGGGTTTCGTTACAAACCGCACTCAAATATGGAAGTCGGAAAATATCCATTGGTGTAGCGTTGTCTGGCAAGCTATCCAGTTCTTGCAATAACTTTTGTTTGACCTCTGGGTGTTTGTGAATCCAATAAAAAGCCCAAGTTAAAGAGGTTGCACTGGTTTCGTGACCTGCAATTAGCAAAGCCATCATTTGGTCTCGCAATTCTACATCCGCCATTGCTTCGCCATCCTCATCCCGGGCAGACATTAATAAACTTAGGATATCGATGCGTTCTGAGTCCGATCGGGTGCGGCGATCGCTAATTTCTGCGTAGAGTAATTCATCAATTTGGCTAGTTATCCGTTCTACTCGCCCCCAAGGACTCCAAGAACCCCAATCCTTTCGCAGCGCGGGAAAATATATTAGCAAACCTCCCAAGGTAGAACCGACCGTCTTGAGGTAGGTAAAAAATAGTTCTTTTAACTTTTGATAGCGATCGCCCTCATACAAACCAAAAACAGCTTGCAAAATAATGCTCATAGTAATATTTTGCATAGAAGCATGGGTGCTAAAAGGTCCATCGACTTGCCATTGAGCCATTGTTTTCTTGGTAATTTCGCAAATTAGCTCCCCATAGCTTTGCATCCTTTCTCCATGAAAAGGAGGCATCAACAGTTGACGAGAACGTTTATGGCGAGTGTCGCTTTGTACAAATATTGAGCTATCCCCAGCGAACAAGCGAAAAAGGTCATTAGCTTCCCCTGGAGCATTCAAACATTTACTGGTCAAAATTGACTGCATTGCTTCGGGGTGGTGAACCATGACAACAGTTTGCTTTCCCAGTCTGGCTGTAAATAGCTCTCCATATTTGGCGGCGTTAGTTTCCATGTAATCTACTGGATTAAGCGTCCAGTGGATTAATTGTAATGTGGGATTGGTAGTTGGACCTTCTGGTAGTTTCATGCTATTTCGGTTGTTTCGTTTGCTTATGACGATAGCAGGTTATAGCAGAATTGGCAACAAGCGGAGCGCTACTTTCTATGTTTCTACTAACCGTCATCTTTGGCTCTTGCAAAAATAGCTTTTACCTACTCGTTCTGAGTATGAGTAAGCCCAAGAACCGGAAGCCCACAAATCTGAAAAATGACTTGACATAATCCAATTTTAGGGGATAATTAAGAACTCGAACATATCTGAGTTACAGACAAATGGAAAACCTACCCCAAATACCAGGCCCTGCCACAGCAATTTTAGTAATCAACGATCGCCCCATTACCATCAACGTCAGCGGCGAAGCTGCACCCACTACGGCAGGTAACTTCATCGACTTAGTAGAGCGAGGCTTTTATAACGGAGTTCGCTTTCATCGAGTCCAACGGGACCAAGAACCTTTCGTCGTTCAAGGGGGAGACCCCTCCAGTCGCGATCCGAATATACCTTTGAGTCAACTGGGTTCTGGGGTTTTTATCGACCCCATCGACAACCAACCTCGCTTTATTCCCCTAGAAATTAAACCCCTGGGCATCGGACAGTCCATAGCTTATAACCAAATAGTAGAACCGCCAGTAGAACTATCCAACGTTCGCGGTTCCGTAGGTATGGCCCGAAGTAACGAGCTAGATACCGCATCCTCCCAATTTTACTTTAATTTGGGCGATAATACCTTTTTGGATGGAGGCTTTGCAGTTTTCGGCGAAGTCATAGCCGGCTTGGATGCCGTAGACCAAATTCAGTTAGGCGATCGCATTACCGGTGCCGCTGTTACCCGAGGAATAGTTCCCAGTCGCAGTTCGGAAATTATCGACGAACCTAACCTGCTCAACTTTTTCGTCAATACGGTAAATTTCTACAATTTGCCCCTGTCGATAAATTACTATGAAGTCCTCACCGCAGGAAACGATATCTTTGAAATTACCGAAGAAATAGCAGGTGGAACCTTGGGAGTTCTTGGTGGAGATGGTAACGATAGCATCACCGGCTCCATTCTCAACGACGCTGTCAACGGCAACGAAGGCGACGACACTATCAGCGGGGAAGACAGCGCCGACTATCTCCGAGGCGGCAAGGGTTCCGACGTTTTAATTGGAGGTCTGGAAAGCGATCTCCTTAACGGTAACTTAGACAACGATACCTTAGACGGCGGCGAGGGGAACGACTTTCTCCGAGGGGGTAAAGGTAACGATCTGCTAACCGGCGGCAGCGGCAGGGACGTTCTGCTAGGCGATCGCGACAGCGATACCCTAGTTGGCGGCGGCGATGCCGATACTTTCGTGCTGATAGCAGATGAAGGAGATATTATCCGCGATTTTAACGCCCTAGAGGGCGATCGCATCGGCATTATCGGCGATTTATCTTTGGTAGAACTCGAACAAACCGATAGCGACACCACGATTCTCCTCCCAGACGAGTTAATTGTTGCCGTCGTCGAAAATGCCGCAGTGGAAGATGTCAGAAATACTCTCTTCTCCGTCGAGCAATTCGATTTCTCCATTGTAGATGCCCTCCCCTTTGGAGACGCAGCTTTGAGAATAGGTTAAAGCAAATTGCTAACTGCTTTTCTTCATACTCATACTCAAAGAAGAGCGTCTTTTTTTGAGTATGAGTATTTGTTCTGAAAAGTAAAAACTGTACCTCATTAATTGCTATGCTTTGTTCAATCGAATCTCCAAAAGAAAATTCGCGATCGAAAAGCGCGGTAATTGATTCAACGGTCGAGCGAAAAAGTGGAATGGATTAATGTTATAGTTGTTGATGTCAAGCGATCGAGGAAACAATCTATGAAGGCTGAAGAATTACTAAGACGGTATGCGGCAGGAGAAAGGGATTTTACAGGTTTCAATCTCAGGGATGTCAATCTCAGTGGTTCTAATCCTACGGAAGATATTTTTATTTACGATGTTGACCTGAGCGACATCAATTTGAGCGGTTCTGACTTGACCAATGCTATCTTAGCGGGAGCTAATTTAACTGGAGCTAATTTTAGTAATGCCAACCTGAGTGGCTCCGACTTAGCTCAGTGCAATCTAACTAATGTTAACTTTAGCGGTGCCAACTTAACTAAAGCGTGCTTGGATGTTTCCCAGTTTTGGAACACCGATATGAGCAATGCAGAGTTGTATTGTGCTTCAATTATTCAAACTCAATTTGCTAACACTAATGTCAAGGGGGCTAAACACTTCAAAACTGTGGATTGGACTGGCACCAAAATGACTAATGTTGTTTTGGACGATGGCACCGTAATTAACAGCGACCATGACTGGTAAGGCAAGTTTTATCTAAAATCTCAGAATAAAAACTCGAAAAGCTGATAGAATAATACGAGTAATTGATAGAGGAAACAATCTATGAACGCTGATGAATTACTAAGACGGTATGCAGGAGGAGAGAGAGATTTTATGGG
>CAZSTZ010000141.1:0-15359 GCA_964609515.1 uncultured bacterium
TTGCATAAAAATCGCGCTCCGCGATTACCACGAACTATCGCTACAAACCTACTGCCAATTGCCGACTAGCACATAGGGTGCCCAGAAGAACGGATGCTGGTAATTGCTATCTTTTAACAGGGCTAATTGGGCGCGACGCAGGGCTTCCGCTTTCGATACTTTATCGCCCTTGGCTAACTGCTTGTAGAACTCGACCATAATCTCTGCTGTGCTGCGATCGTCCACCGTCCACAAGGTAGCTAATGTGCTGCGGGCCCCCGCCCTCACGGCTACTCCCGCCAAACCTAAAGCGGCCCGGTTGTCTCCGGCCACGGTTTCGCAAGCGCTTAAAACTAATAACTCGATCGCGCCCTCTCCTTCTTCCCTTTTCAACAAAGTATCTAAATCCCCGACGTTAATTCTGCCGTCCCAATCGAGGATAAAAGTATTATCAATATTAGAGCTAAACTGTCCGTGAGTTGCTAAATGAACTACCGGAAAGGGCACTTCTGCTATTAAATTGCGGAGGTTTTCTTGAGTAAAATTCTGGTTTTCTTGTTTCTGGCTGGGAATGGCACCGGCGATATTATTTAATTCATCCTCCACCGCAGGCAGGGGACTCAAATTATTCTGTTGAAAACTGGGGGCATCGGTGGCACCGGCAATTACTGCACCTAATTCTAAATCCGATAGGGGTTGGGGGTTTAATAATTGCAATCCTGGGGCTAAAGCTAAGGAGTATTTTTCGATTAAATATTGGTTGCCGTCGTGCAATACTGCCATCGGAATATTGCGCAATTCTCCATCTAAAACGAAGACTAAAGTTTCGATTTTACTCTCTTTTAAATCATTTTCTATTGGGCGAATTAACCAGTCGTAAAGTTGTTGGGTTAGAGGTAAAAAATTAGTGCCGCTGCCCGGAGATTGGAGGGAGGCGTTGGCTTCTCCCGCCCGCAATTCTATTAGGGTTTTGGTTAGCTTTTCCTGGCTAACAACTCCCCCATTTGACGAGGCATCTTTGGGGGTATTTAATAATAAGCGATCGCTCGGCAAAGTTACGATTACTTCCAGCCTATCTTCGAGAATTATCGGATAAATTACCGCCGCATCTTCGGCGAGTTCGTCGATAGCTTTGGGGTTGGCATCCACGCAGGCATCCTGGAAAAAGTTGTTTAATTCTGCGAGTTGCAAAGATTCTAAAACTTGTCGGGTTTCTTTGAGTTGTTTTTGGCTTTCTTGGCTTTTTCCTGCTTTAATTAATGATTTGGTAGCTTGCAAGTTTAAAGATACTAATTGTCGGTAAACCGGTTCGACGCGATCGCGAAAAGAAAATTGTACTTCTGGGTTAATTGCCACTAAGTCGCCCCGCAAAGATTGGAGAGTTTGAAAAGCATTTTTATAAGCAGCGATCGCCGAGTAAAGATTCTTATCTGCTTTGGCGATATTGCCTAACTTTTCTGCTTCCTCAGATTTAGCTTTTCTAATGCGTCCTAACTGCCAGGAATATTGATAAAAAGTCACCGGATTTTCGTAAGCTGGCGCTAAATTTAAAGCTTGTTGAGTCAGCTTTTCTGCCGATTCCCATTCTCCCGTTGTTTCCCGTAAATGCCCCAGAGTACCGACGGCGTAAGCTTCGGCTTTTTTATTGCCTAAAATTCGGGCATCTTCCATAGCTTTTTCTAATACTAAATTTACCTCTTCAACCGTGGGAAAACCTGCGGGAATGTTGGCAAAATTTGCCGATTTATCGGCGACAAAATCCATAAGCTTTTCGGCGGAATTAATTTGAGCGTAGATGACAGTTTTACTGGGAGGTAAATTATTAAAGTCTTGTTGGAGCGATCGCCAAATTTCCACGGCAGTTTCTAATTGTTCGTCTCCCAACCATGCTTGACTATCTAATAACAAACCAAATAGATTTAATTGGGCGGTTAATCGTAAAACGGGCATCCCGCCCGTCACCGCCAAATCCGCCGCTTGTCGATAAGCTTCTAAAGCTTCTTGAGTTTTAACAATTAAAACTGTAAAATCCTGCTGTTGGGAAGGCAATAAAATTTCTCGTTCCACCAACGCCCTCGCCGTGTTGCCCAAACTGGATAAAGCTTTACTTTCTTCGGCGGGCAATTCTAACTGTTTGGCAACTGCTAAACTTGCCTCTAAAACTTGTTGATAAATATCTATGTTGCTAACTAATCTTCAAACATTTCCTAACTCCAGCAAGGCATCAAATTTTAAAAGAGAATTAGGCAGATTAGCCAAACTTTCTAAATCTGTTTTCGAGACTTGACATTGGGATTTTTCCCAACCTAAAACATCGATTAAATTTTGACAAGCGCGGGGATATAATCCCAAATCTTGTAAAGCTTTAGCCTGATTAATTTGAGTTTGCTGGTAAAGGGAGCGATCGCCTATTTTCTCAAAAATATCTCCCGCTTGTTTCCAACTATCCACTGCCGATTCCGGTTGTCCTATTTCTCGCTCTAATTTTCCTCGAATATTGAGAGTGGCGGCGAAGATTTTTCGTTCGGTGTCGCCTCCTTTTGCTGTTAACAAACCGACGCTTTGATTAATAGTATTAGTCCCTTCTTGCCAGAGTCCCAATTGTTGATAAGTGAGGGAAAGATTGCTGAGGGCCATTGCTTGGTTGAGGCGATCGCCCTTATTAGCAAATTGCTTTGCTGCCTGCTGCCAAACCGCCGCCGCTTCCTGGAAGTTTCCCCCTCGATAAAGCGCTTTTGCTTCCTCCACCAATGGAAAAGTATTAGTTTGAGATTGAGCGATCGTAGTAGGGTGGATAGTTGCCAAGACCGGCGGCCCTAGCATCGAGAGGAAAAACAAGAAAACGGTCAGGATAATAGTGTTAGTTTTTTTTCTGAACATGGTTTTTGTTTGAGTAATTAGGTAATAACAATCTTAGCAAATAAAAAGGAATTGCGCTAATGGCGGACCAGAAACCGGGTTTTTTGAAAAAACCCGGTTTCTTAAACTTAGTAGAAAAGTAGTAGAAAAGTAGTAGTAGAAAAGTAGGTTGGGTGGAACGCAGTGGAACCCAACATCGAAAGGTGGATAATAATCGTTAATTTTTGTGTCCGAATGCTTTGCCCCCGCCCCACGTTGAATCTTCAAAAACGCCAAACCAAAAACGTTTATCGGTATTTTTTTTTGGGGAAAATTCAAAACCTATTAATAACAGAAAGGTTGACGGTGGCAGGAGGTAAAGCATTCGGAAAGATAATTAAACGATTTTTCCGATAATTTGCCGTCCGAATGCTTTACCCCTACAAGATTTTTGATGTTGAAAAATTCACGCCAAAACCAACAAACCTATGCTATTCCCCATTCCCAATCACTTAATCTCCCTATAATCAACCCCCCAAGTGGTATCCTCCCCTTGAAGATAAGTAGTCAAACCGGTCAAACCGTCCAAAGTTTGCCTCACTTCCCCAGAAGTAATCCCATTCAAAGGTCGCCCCGACTTTACCGCCAAACCTGCCGCGACTCCCACTCCCTGCCCTTGATAAATATTCACTGTCAAAATTCGACCCACAGAAACCGCAATGCCGGCATATCCAGAAGAACGCCCGACTATTGCTAAATTCTCCACATTTTTCGCCAAAGCACTTTCAATTCCAAAATTATAAATCGGCAGTGGGGGCATCTTAATACCTATCCCCTTAATGCCGCCGCGAAAATCAAATTCATAAGAAAAAGTGCCGATAGAATTTGCAGGCATTGTTCCACCCCGGAGAATTTCTTGACCGGTCAGCGGCTCCACTACCTCCTTAATACTCAAACTATGTCTGACGTAAACTTCTGGAGGTAATTTAATCCTGACATCTTTACCCGAAAGTTTCCTCAACCACTCCTCCACTGCAGCCATTTCTTCTATCATTTCTCGGTTCGGTTTAAAACCGTTTTCTTCTAACTCCCGAACCTCCTCCACGGAATATTTAAACAAAAACCCATTCCAGGATAATTTGCCCGTGGTTTTCAAACAAATATTAGCTTTATCGAAAAAGAATCCTTCTAATTTAAAAGGTTGGTTTTTCTCCAGATGATAGGCCGCCCCCAAAGCAATACTTTTTTGATAAAATCCGTCTTGGTAGCGCTGGAATAACGGCTGCCAAAAATTATTTAACCAAAATCTCGCCCCGTCTGGGGGTTGATGTTTTCTAATGCTATCCTCTATTTCTGCCATTTTTCCATAGTCGTAGAGAATATCCGCTTCTAAATTCCTCAAGTCGGAAATGCTCAAACCTTCAACTATGGGGACGATGGAAACTGCTAGAGTTTCGTTGCGAAGTTTGGGGTTTTGGGATTCGTAACCGAGATAATATTCTAAACCGGCTTTTCTGGCTAATTCTGCATCTTGGGTCGTGTCGATATAGGCAGTTGCTTTAATGCGGAGGTTGCGATTTTTTACCTCCACATATTCTATTTTTCCTTCCTCCACTGCCGGCATTAGAGTCGATTCTGAAATCAGAATAACTCCCGCTTCTGCTAACATTTGTTGCAGCGCTTGATGGGCGTTTTCCGGTTCGACGCAAGCTTCGACAATTTGGGCTTTGTCGAGAAATTCGTTAAAGCATTGACTGTGGGGCTGCCAATACCAACCGGGAGTTTTATCGAAGTCTAAATAGCCCAAACCTCCCCTAGTTAATAAACCTCCCAATTGCGCGTCGGCGGCCTTGGGACGAATTAAGGCAACTTGGGCGTTATTTCCTAAGGTCTTTTTCGCCCAAATAGCGGCACAAATTCCCGGGAGTTCGTCTCCGTAAACTACGACATCGAAGTTTTGATATTCTCTTGGTGGGGGGGAGGGTTTTGGTGGTTTTATTTCTGTTTCTTTTGTAGCTTTTTCTGGGAGGAATGTTTGGAGATAAGCTCTAAATTCTTGGCGGTTGCTTGAGTCGATTAATGGGGTTAAGGGTAATGTTAATAATCCCAGGATAAATAGTTTTTTTACAAGAGAAAAATTCATGTAACAATTAACAATTAATAATTGACAATTAACAATTATAAAATCTTTTTAAATATTCTGCTTCTTCCTCACGTTTGGCTTTTACTTCTGCCAATTGTTGTTCTAACAATTCTCTTTCTTTTGTCTCTTTAGCTGCTTTCAATTCAGCTTCTAGATTGGCGATGCGCCGCTCTAAAAGGTCGAGTTCGTCCCACGACCTGTCCGTTGCCGAGTTAAAATCTGTGGCTTCATTCATTTCTGTAATTTATTAATTGTTAATGGCTAATTGTTAATGGCTAATTGTTAATGGCTAATTGTTAATGGCTAATGGCTAATTGTTAATGGCTAATTGTTAATGGCTAATTGCTAATGGTTAAGATTAACAATTGACAATTAACAATTAACAATTGACAATTAACCATTAGCAAGCGGATAACAGGCAAGATGCCTGTTTTACAGCATTTATTTAGCTGCTGCGGCGGCGCGGGCGGCGGCGGCTTCGTCTGGGTGGATGTTTAAACGAGTTAAATTAATCCGACCCTTACTATCAATTTCGCGCACCTTAACGATAACCTCATCCCCGACGGCCAATTCGTCTTCCACTTTCGGAACCCGATAATCTGCTATTTGGGAAATATGAATCATCCCCTCTTTGCCCGGCAGTATTTCTGCAAAAGCACCGATAGGAATAATCCGAGTCACGCGACCCACATAAACATCGCCGGGATTTAACTTGCGAGTCATGCCGTGGATAATACTATAGGCTTGTTTGGCCCGTTCTGCATCCGTAGAAGCAATAGTAACAGTACCATCGTCCTCGATATCGATCTTAACGCCAGTTTCCTCAGTAATGCCCTTAATAGTTTTACCACCAGGACCGATGACCAAACCGATAGTATCCGGGTCAATTTTCATCGTCAGCAAGCGCGGCGCGTAAGGCGACATGTCGGCGCGAGGCTTGTCGATCGCCTCCAACATCTTATCCAGAATGTGCAACCGGGCCGGTTTCGCTTGGCGGATCGCTTCGGCAATTACGTCCATAGACAAACCAGTAATCTTCATATCCATTTGCAAAGCCGTGATACCGGTATCGGTACCCGCGACCTTGAAATCCATATCGCCCAAGAAATCCTCGATACCTTGAATATCCGTCAGGATGCGCACTTGCGGTCCTTCCTTAATCAGACCCATAGCCGCCCCGCTGACCGGTTTAATCAGAGGAACCCCCGCATCCATGAGGGCGAGAGTGGAGGCACAAACCGAACCCATCGAAGTAGAACCGTTAGAAGATAGCACCTCCGAAACCACCCGAATCACATAAGGGAAAGCTTCTTGAGGAGGAATTACCGGCAGTAAAGCCCGTTCTGCCAAGGCACCGTGACCGATTTCTCGGCGACCGGGCGATCGCAACGGTTTAGTTTCCCCCACCGAGAAAGGCGGGAAATTGTAATGGTGGAGGTAGCGCTTTTCATCTTGGGGGTGCAAGTCGTCCGCCAATTCTTGAGCGTCTCCTGGAGGCCCCAAAGTTACCGCCGACATCACCTGAGTCAATCCCCTGTTAAATAAAGAACTGCCGTGAACTCGCCTCGGCAAGACACCCACCCGACAGGAAACCGGGCGAACTTCGTCTAACTTCCGACCGTCAACTCGGACTCCATCTTCGACGATTTGCTCGCGCATCAGCTTTTTGGTTACGCCCTTAAAGACGTTACCTAAAGTAGCGTTATTTTCAGCAACCGCTAATTTGATAGCATCTTCTTCTGGGAGTTCTTCAATTTCCCCTGCGATCGCCTCTTTAATCTCATCCAATTTGACATCTCGCTGATTTTTATCCAGGTCGAATTGAGATAAAACTTCTTTAATCCCAGAAGTCGCTTTTTCCTTGAGGAAATTCTCGAAAGCTGAATTTACTTCTGGCGGTTCTTCCGTTACCATTTCGATGCCGAGTTCGGTCATTATTTCTCGCTGGGCCTTTATCAGTTCCAAGACCGCTTCGTAACCGAAATCGATGGCCTCGATGATATCTTGTTCTGGTAATTGGTTGGCACCCGCTTCTACCATAATTACTCCGTCTGGAGAACCGGCTACCACTAAGTCCAAATCGCCATTTTTTACTTCATAGTAAGTAGGATTGATAATAAAATCATCTCCCACCAAACCAACCCGCACCGCAGCCATTGGCCCATAAAACGGCATTTTGGCCAACAGCACGGCCACGGAAGCGCCGGTTACTGCCAGGACATCTGGAGGTACTAGCTCGTCCATCGACAGAGTTGTGGCCACTATTTGAATGTCGTCCCGAATCCAACTGGGGAATAGGGGCCGCAGGGGCCTGTCTATCAACCGACCGGTGAGGGTAACTTTTTCTGGGGGACGGCCTTCGCGGCGCAAGAAACCCCCAGGAATTTTACCCCCGGCATAGAGTCTTTCTTCGTAATCGACCAATAAGGGTAGAAAGTCTATTCCTTCTCTGCCTTGAGCGCGGGTGGCGGTAACTAATACTGAGGTGTCTCCCGATTCGATTATCAGGGCACCGCCTGCTTGAGGCGCAAATAAACCTACTTTTAGTCGAATATCCCGTCCGTCAAAGGATATTGACTTTTCCATCTCTTCCATCCGACTTTTTTCCTTTTACCACTATCTTTCGCTTTTGTCGAATATCGTAGCATTGTTAGCCAGGGTGTGCGGCGTGCTTCTGGTAATACTAATGAGAATACTTTGGCGACTACTCGTATTCATACTGAAAACGAGTATGAGGGAGCGGGGAAGAAATTTTTGCCAAAAACCAGGAATTGATGGTAATATATTGTTTAATTGACCTCAAAAGCTCAGTTTTCGAGGGCGCATCCTATCTTTAATTAGGATGCAGTTTTGTATTGGGGAATGGGGAATATAGCAGTCCTATCTGAGTTGTGTTCAAAAGCGCGTCGCTTTTAGGCATGCAAGAGGCAAAAGTTAAGGGAAAAGGCAAGAAGGAAAAAGAGAAAGGTAGATAAAAAACAGAATCTCCGATTTTTTTTCTACTTTTTAATTGTTCGCGACTCATTTAGGTTTGCTATAGAGGCAAGAGTGAAAAAGTGCCGTTTTTTTGACGATCGAACCAAAATATCGCTCTTTTTCAGGCGGCATCCTCAAGGCTTTGTTAAATCTGCATTTTTGAGTTATTCAGCAAGCTTTAATTAGGATGCAGTTTTTTGACTTTTGACAACCAGTTTAGGATTGCTATAGGAGCAAGAATTAACAATTGACAATTAACAATTAGCAATTAACAATGGCTATATTACACGGATTTTGGGTAGCAGAAACTGGGGAAAGTTATTTATTTATTTGGGGAGAAACTTGGCGGCGTTTGACAGAAAAAGATGGAGTCGAAAAAGGCGCTCTTGCCACAAATCCTTACGCCATGACTGAAGCGGAATTGTCGGGGTGGGAGGAGGTAAAAAAAAGACGTAAGAAAAAAACAACCAAAGGCAAATCTGAAGAAGCATTTATAGAAATAATTGCCCTGCCGACGGAGCTTTCCCAAGAGAAACTCTACCCGATTTCTTCTGGGGTAAAACCTTCGGAAAATAGCGAGAAACTCTATCTTTATCCTTGGGAAATAGAAGGAATTCGTCTGAATCTAAATGAAGCGATCGCCTTTCTCCAATCCCTCCCACTCAGCAACATCGACCCTAAGGATTCCTTTGTCGGCGGCGACTTGCGCTTCTGGTCTCATATCGCCAGATGGAGTTTAGACTTATTAGCTAGAAACAAATTTTTACCCTCCTTAGAAGCAGATTCTAATAATAGCTTTATTCCCAGTTGGCAGCCTCTCATCGACAGCGCCACCGACCGAGGAAGACTTTACAAATTCGCCAGAGAAATGCCAATTTCCTGCCGCGCAGCTCTAGCAGAAATTACAGTACCTTTATCCCCAAAAAATTGGCAAATAAAAACAGAAAATATTCCGCCAACAATTCCTTTACAATCCAGCGAGGAATTATTGCAGGATTTCCTCGATAAAATCATAGATTCCCAAGTGCGAAAACTAGGGGCAGAAATCTCCCCCACTAGCGGTACGTCTTTGCACGTGGTGGTTCGCCAATGGTTAAAAGCACTGGGGAGCAAATCAGCTAAAAAATTAACTGCTGCTAAAGAAACCGAACAACTGGCAACTTTATTAAATAATTGGAAATCTCCGGTCCTCGAATCTCAAACGGCACAGAGTTTATACCGGGTTTGTTTTCGTCTCAACCCGCCATTAAGCGGGTCGAAAAATTGGAGTTTGCATTTCCTTTTAGAAGCTATAGACGACCCAGAATTTTTGGTCGAGGCGCGAACTATTTGGGAACGCCCGGTGGAACGGTTGGTGGTGGAAGGGCGAGAAATTGATTTTCCTCAAGAGACTTTTTTAAGCGGTTTGGGTTTGGCCTCGAAGTTGTTTCCGGCCATGGAACCGAGTTTGCAAGCGGCAACTCCCGACTCCTGCACTTTAACTCCCCTCCAAGCTTACGAGTTTATCAAAGCTGCCAGTTGGCGCTTTAGCGATAGCGGGTTGGGGGTAATCTTGCCGCCGAGTTTGGCTTCCCGGGATGGCGGGGGGTCGAGGTTGGGTTTGAGCGTTCGGGCTCGGGCGCCGCAGTTGAAGGGAAATCAAAGGTTGGGGTTGCACAGTTTGTTAGATTTCCAGTGGGAGCTGTCTCTGGGGGGTCAAAAAATTACTAAGGCTCAATTCGATCGCTTGGTAAAACAACAGAGTCCTTTGGTGGAGATTAACGGCGAGTGGGTGGAACTGCAACCGATAGATATTCAGATGGCGAAAGCTTTCCTCAAGGAGGGCAAGGATAAAATGTCGCTGTCGGTGGAGGATGCGTTGCGGTTGGCGAGTGGGGAGACTCAGGCGATAGAGAAGTTGCCGGTAGTTAATTTTGAAGCTAGCGGGCAGTTGGAGGAATTGTTGAATGCTTTAACCGATAACAGTTCGGTGGAGGCGATCGCCACTCCCGAAAGTTTCCACGGAGAATTGCGACCTTACCAAATACGCGGTGTCAGTTGGTTGGCGTTCATGGAACGGTGGGGGTTGGGTGCCTGTTTGGCGGACGATATGGGATTGGGAAAAACGATCGAGCTAATCGCCTTCCTCCTTCACCAGCAAGAAGAGGAGGTATTGGAAGCGCCGACTTTGCTGGTTTGCCCGACTTCGGTTTTAGGTAACTGGGAACGGGAAGTGAAAAAATTCGGCCCCAGTTTGGAGACGGTGGTACATCACGGGGACAAACGCCCCAAAGGTAAAGATTTTGTCAGGGCAATTAAAGGCAAACAGTTGGTAATTACTAGCTATCCGTTGTTGCAGCGGGACGAGAAAACTTTGGTGGCGGTTGAGTGGCGCTTTGTTGTTTTGGATGAGGCGCAAAATATTAAAAACCCGGAGGCAAAACAATCTCAAGCGGCGCGGAAGTTAAAAGGTTCGTTTAAAATTGCTTTAACTGGTACGCCGTTGGAAAATCGGTTATCGGAGTTGCGATCGATTTTGGATTTTCTCAATCCCGGATATTTGGGTTCGCGGCAGTTTTTCCAGCGTCGGTTTGCCACTCCTATCGAGAAATATGGGGATACTAATTCTTTGCAGACGTTGCGATCGCTGGTTCAACCGTTTATTTTACGCCGCCTGAAAACCGACAAAGAAATTATCCAAGACTTGCCAGACAAGCAGGAAAATACGGTCTTTTGTTCTCTGGCGAAAGAACAAGCTGCCATCTATCAAAAATTGGTTAACGAGTATTTGGCAGATATCGAAAGTTCCGAAGGCATCCAGCGGCGGGGCAAGATTTTAGCCTTGCTGACGAAACTCAAACAACTTTGCAACCATCCGCTGTTGCTGGAGGTGGAAAAAAATAAGAAGAAGAAAACAAAGCCGGTTCTTAACGAACGGGCGTCGGGCAAGTTGCGACGGTTGGAGGAGATGTTAGAGGAATTGTTATCCGAGGGCGATCGGGCTTTAATTTTCACCCAATTTGCCGAGTGGGGGAAATTGTTACAGCCTTATTTAGAAGAAAAATTGGGTCGAGAAGTTCTCTTTTTATACGGTGCCACGCGGAAAAACAAGCGGGAAGAAATGGTCGATCGCTTCCAGAACGATCCGCAGGGTCCGCCGATAATGATATTATCTATCAAAGCAGGCGGCACCGGTTTAAATTTAACGCGGGCGAATCACGTTTTCCACTTCGACAGATGGTGGAACCCGGCGGTGGAAAATCAAGCAACGGACCGAGTGTTCCGCATCGGTCAAACTCGCAACGTACAGGTGCATAAATTTGTTTCCAAGGGAACGTTGGAGGAGAAAATTCACGATTTAATCGAGAGCAAAAAGGAGTTGGCCGAACAGGTTGTCGGGGCCGGGGAACAGTGGTTGACGGAGTTGAATGCCGACGAGTTGAGGAATTTGTTGATTTTGGATCGTCAGAGTGTTATAGATGAGGATGAGTAAATCTTTTTTTAAGGAAACCAAAAGTTAAACGCTTTTTGTCAATTGTCAATTGTTAATAGCTCCAGAAAGTTTTTTTCCTTTCTCATTTATTCCTAACATAATTTTATTTTGGCGATCGCGATTTGTCTCAATAAAAAACGACTGTAGGGGCAAAGCATTCGGGCGGTAAATTATCTTAAAAACCCTTAATGTTAATGTCCGAATGCTTTGCCCCACCCCGCGTTTAATTTGCTGTTATCTATTTTCATATTTTAAATAAAAAAAATAAATTTTTATGATTCGGACAGAAAATTTGATGCCAACAAACCGGGGCAAAGCATTCGGACATAAAATTGAACGTTTTTCATCCAAATTAACCGCCCGAATGCTTTGCCCCTACAGGATATTGTTTTTTTTTTAAACGAGCTTCAATAACTTTTCTAAACGATTTTAATTATCCTCGGGAAACTCCTCATTTTTTACAAATAAAACATCTTTAATCTCGATTCTTTTTTGCCCTTTCAATAATCGCAAAATTCCCCGATGAAGTAATGCCACTAACTTCGGTTCTACTAATCGCTGAACCAGATAAGCAACAGTATTAATATAGAGGAAAATTAACCCAAAAATAGCGCTAATAATTCCTAAATCGTCGAGGTTTCCCGGTAAGTCTGGCATTACCGTTACTGCCAGACTGGAAATAATCCAAACAACAGCTCCCAGATAATTCCAAAAAACCCGAGGAATTATTAAGATAAGCAGCAAATAAATGTAAATCAAAATAGGGTAAATTTCGAGAAAGTCGTCGATACTGCCGCGAACGTCCGACCAAGCAAAATTAGCGATCGCCTCGTTAATACTCCCTTTGGTAATTAATACCGAAAAGGAAAGAACGACTAAACCAAAAAACAACCTCCACCGGCGGGAAGCGGTCAGCAAACAAATAACGATATAGGTAAATATTGGCAACCATATCAAGGGCAAAGTAAATTGCAGAAACTTAACAAAATATTCCCATCCCCATTGCAACACTTTTTTGGTCATTTCCAAAGTCCAGGGGGAATTGTTAAATAGTTCTTCGAGGCGATCGCTCCAACTAAAAATAAATCCAACTACGGGACCAAGGGCAAGATAAATAATCACAATTCCTGCTAAAAGTCCCAGTATTTTTAATCCCAATATTTTCTGTTGTCTGGATAAGTTCATGGTATAGCTTTCTCCAAAAGAGAATTTTGCTAGATTGCATTCCTTTTTCTTATATCATAAAATAATTAGGGTTTGCTGAAGAAGGCTGAAAACTTTGTGGGAGCTTTTGCCTGCCATCCTATTTCCTACTCTTGCCTATTGCCTCTTGCCTCTTGCCTACCCCCTAAGCTATAATAACCGAAAAGCCCAGTAGGATGAGTAAAACCGTGCCCGTATCCGTCCGACCCAACCTACCTCTAACAGTTCCTCCCGAACCCGTTTGGCGTTTGAGCGTCGAACAATATCACCAAATTATTCGCGCTGGCATCCTCATCAAGGATGACCCCATAGAACTGTTAGAAGGTTGGTTAATTCAGAAAACGCCAAAAAATCCCCGCCACCGCGCTGCCACTAAACTAACTCGGGACGCTCTAGAAGCAATTGTTCCCCAAGGGTGGTACGTTGATTCTCAAGAACCGATAACTTTAAGCGATAGCGAACCGGAACCGGATGTTATTATCGTTCGCGGCGATACCCGGGATTATCTCGATCGCCATCCAGAGCCCGCCGACTTGGGGTTAGTGGTAGAAATTGCCGATGCCACTTTAGAACGCGATCGCGTAGCGTTGCGGATGCAACATCGCTCTTTAAAAAAACGCCTTTACGCCCGCGCCGGCATTTCGGTTTATTGGATCGTAAACCTCCCCCAACAGCAACTAGAGGCTTATACCCAACCCAATAACTCCGCCGAAATGCCTACCTACCAACAAAGTCAAATTTACCGTCTGGGAGAGGGAGTTACAGTGGCGATCGCCGGTCAAACCATCGGTCAAATAACAGTTGACGATTTATTCCCATAATTTCTTCCCATAAAAGGCAACTATTAACTATTACCCATTACCCATTACCAATTACCAAAAAAAAATGACTAATTACAACCCCAAAACAGACAAAGAATGGTGGACCCAACAATGGATAGACTTGTTAAATTCCTATCGTTATAAAAAACGCTTGGAACGAGCTAGAAATTACGCCCGGCAAGGCAACGTTCTCAGCATTGATTTTAAAGACCAAAAAATAACTGCCAAAGTACAAGGCACCGCCCCCGAACCTTACGAACTGTCTTTATGGTTGGATACTTTCACCGACGAAGACTGGGATTATGTCATTAAAACCATGTCGGAAAGGGCAATTTTTACGGCTAAATTATTAGCTGGAGAAATGCCGCAAAACATCGAAGAAGTTTTTGCCGTCAATGGTTTGAGATTGTTTCCTTTTGCCTTAGATGAAGTACATTCTCATTGCAACTGTCCGGATCCTGCCCGGGTTTGCAAGCATATTGCTGCGGTTTATTATTTATTAGGCGATCGCTTTGGCGAAGACCCGTTTGTTTTGTTTATGTTGCGCGGTCGTACCAAAGAACAAATCCTCGATACCATTCGCCAACAACGCAATCCCAATGAGGAAAATAACGCCGAATTATTGGTTGCTAAAAAAACCAAAAAAGCAGCGAGTTCTTATCGAGAAGAAACCCTAAAAATTGCCGATTTTTGGCAATACGATCGCCCCTTAGAATCCTCTCTAGTAGTCATCGCCCCACCCCCCAACAGCGAAACAGTTTTAGATATTTTAGGTCCCCTTAATTTAGGTGGTAATAGCGGTGGCATAATGACTTATTTAAAGCAAGTTTATCGAGAAGTTAGCCAAAAGGCAATTATGATGGGTTTAAAACAAGGAGAAGAAGAGGAATAAAAACCCGGCGGTCAAGAAACCAGGTTTTTTTGAAAAACCTGGTTTCTAAAATATCGTAAATGATGCGTTGCTAATTGTTAATTTTCTTAATTGTTAATTATTACCCATCACCCCATCAACAAACTCTTGCATCCGTTCGTAGTGGGAACCTCGCCAGTAAATTTGAGCGCAACTTTGGCATTGATGAAATTCGTTAATATTCTGTTTAGTTTGTTCTGGCAATTGGTCGATAATTGTTTCTTTAGCAACAGCTTCTAATAAACCGTTGCAGCGAATACATCTTTTAAAAGGTTCGACATCGGAAAATAACTCGAATCTTTCCATCGTTTCTTTCAATTGTTCTTCGCGATCTTTGCTTCTAACGTAATAGCCATAAGTCACAATTCCGCGCATCAATAAACCGGTATCCCGAGTTAAAAGAATGCGATTTTCCGCCGCCGAAATCTCGGCTAATTCTTCATCGTCGTAGTCGTTGCGATAAAGAGTATCGAAACCCAACATCCGCAAAGAAGAAGCTAGTTTACCTAAATGAACGTCTAAAACGAAGCATTTTTCTGTCGGTTCTGGCGGTCTGACAATTAAATTAGGTTCCAGAGACTTACCCGCAGAAATCGGATAAACTTCGACCTTATCTCCATCGGTTAATATGTAGGAAAAATCGACATTTTCTCCGTTAACATCGATGCAATAAACTTCGGGATGAGGTATTCCTAAAGCTTCGATAGTGTCTTTTATTGAAGGTCGTTTTTTAAACGGATGAATGAAATTTACATCTTTTCTTTCTGGAGGCAAAAAGAAGTTTAATTCGCCATGAAAACGAAAATTTGCTCGTGCCATAATTGCGTTAATTGTTAATTTATCAAACTCCGGTTTTGGAGTTACAGACAGTTAAACGTGGGGCGGGGCAAAGCATTCGGACATCAAGGCTAACGGTTCTTAAGCGCATTTACCGCCCGAATGCTTTGCCCCTACATTTCTGTTTTTAATTGTTAATTGAGACGCCAATAACCCATCCGTTAAATCCGTTACAAAATC
>CAZSTZ010000141.1:15459-17076 GCA_964609515.1 uncultured bacterium
GCTTAATGCGCTTCACCCGCGCCACTAACTCCATACCCTTATCGGGATTTACCATCGCTACAAAGTTAGCGAAACCCTCTATCGCCGCAAGAACGTTATCGGAATTTCCCCACCGCTTTTAATTGTTAATTGAGACGCCAATAACCCATCCGTTAAATCCGTTACAAAATCCGTTGCTAACTAAGTTACTTTTTACAACTAAAGTCGTTACTACGAACGTCGGTACTTCTGCTTAATGCGCTTCACCCGCGCCACTAACTCCATACCCTTATCGGGATTTACCATTGCTACAAAGTTGGCGAAACCTTCTATCGCCGCAAGAACGTTATCGGAATTTCCCCACCGCTTGCCTTCGAGACCGTCTAACTCTATTTGATACAAAGTCGCCCGAAACCGCTTTAACTCTTTTCGGCAAACGGTCGGTTTCTCGTTAACGACAACTCCAGTAACTTCCTGCTGGCGGTTTTTGCGCATGATGCGAGTTTTCTCCTGGTTCAAGGCAAACCCTTCGTGAGTAACAATAGATTCCGTCCGTCGCAAAATGTTGCAAATATGCCGCAAACTGTCGCCAGAAGCAGAGAAAGTCAGGTCGTCGGCGTAACGGGTATAGACAAAACCGAGTTCGGATGCCATATTGGCGAGGCGGCGGTCCAGACGGCGACACATAATATTAGTAATGCCCGGACTGGCGGGGGAACCTTGGGGCAGGTGGCGATCGCCTAAAGCGACGTAGTAAGTTTGTCCGTCTAGTTCTAGTTCTTCTGCATCCGCTTCGGTACAAAGCAACCCGAGTACGGTGGCGACTGCTTCCGAGTAACCGAAAGAGCGAAATAATCCTTTGACTCGCTTATAAGAAATAGAAGGGAAAAAGTTTTTGAGGTCGAAGTTGATAATAACATCGGCCCCGACGTGGGGTTCGGCGTTGCTAACGATGGAATATCCCGTTCTAAAACCGCAGGCGGCATCGTGAAGCGGTAGTTTTTCGAGGATGTTAGTCAGTATCCAGGTTTGGGCGGTTTTGAGTCGGGGCATTGGGGCCGAGATGAGGCGATCGCCCCCGGTTTTTTTGGGAATTTTAAAGCGGATGTAGTGAGAGACGGTGGAAGTTTGGCGGGAGAATGCCAGAAACCGGAGTTCGCCGATGGAGATATTCATCTCGGCGGCGAGGTCGGTGGCGGTTTCGAGGAGTGGGAGGTTGGAGTTATGGAGGCGATCGAGGTTCGACTCGGTGTTATTCAGTCCGCCAGAAACCCCATCCCCCAGATAGATAATTTCCCGTTCTTTGCGCTGCCGCCAAGCTTCCGCCCGTTCTTGGCGTTCTCGTTCGCGGCGTTCTTTGGTTTCTTTTTGTTTGCGTTTCGACTCTCCGAGTCGTTCTTTGAGCATTTGTTTGCGGAGTTTTTCTTCGTTGTGGAGGCGAGAGTTTTCCTTTCTGAGTTCGTTAAGTTGCCGTTGGAGTTCCCCACGGCGGCGAATTTCGTCGGCGGGGTCGTCGGGAATTTCTCCTTCGGCGGGCCAGAACCCGTAACGGATCATTTCTTCGAGGATGAATTGTTCGCGCCCTATTTCCCGGACGCGATCGTATAGTTCCTGGCGGCTGCGCGGTTGGTCGGTCAT
>CAZSTZ010000142.1:0-17049 GCA_964609515.1 uncultured bacterium
AAATGGTCTGAAGAAGATAAAACTTATATTGCAAGTTTGCCAGAGTGGGGAAAATACGCTCGAACCCACGGCGATAGTTATGAAGAAGCACTGGAAAATGCTAAGGAAGTTTTAGAAGATTTGGTATATGCTTATGAAGAAATAGGTAAACCATTACCAGAATTACAAAAGGTGCTGTCAGTCTAATTATGAGAATTAAGAAACCGGGTTTTTTAAAAAAACCCGGTTTCTGTCCCCGCAACCAGCTAAATTGTTAATTGTTAATTGTTAAATGATTGATTATGATGTAGTAATAATTGGTGGAACTGCTACTAGCATCCACGCTGCCGTTACCGCCGCTTCGATGCAAGCTCGCGTCGCCCTGGTACGACCGCCAATTGAAACAGAAAATAACTCTCTCGATACCGGTTTTCGCTATAGCAAAGTTCTGGCAAATCTGGGCAAAAAGGCAAGAGAAATAAATCGCGCTCAAGAGTTAGGAATTTATGGGGAAAGAGGCGATTTATTCTCCCAAAAATTCTCGGTTAATTTTGAGGAAGCGATGGAATATGCAGGGGGTATTGTCTCTAACCAAAAGGCAAAATACGAACCTGCGGTTTTAGCTTCTTTGGGTATTGATGTTGTTTTTGGTAATGGCAGTTTTGTCGATAAACCTCACCTCGCTTTTGTGGTGAAAGGGCGGCATTTGCGATCGCGCGCTTATCTCCTCGCCACTGCAGCTAAACCGATAATTCCCGATATTCCCGGTTTGTCAAAACTTGACTTTTTGACTGCTGAAAATCTCGGAAAACTTGTTAAGAAAAAACTACCGGAAAGCTTAATTATTATTGGCGGAGATCCTACCGGTACCGAATTAGCTTTTGCTTTTGCCCGGTTGGGAACTCGCGTCACTATGGTGGTAAAATCGAATCGTATTTTAAGAAAGGAAGACCCGGAAGCGGCTTTTTTAGTTCAAAACAGATTAGAAGCTGAGGGGGTTAGAATTTTGACCGATGTTGAGGTAACTCAAGCTCAAGAAATAGAAGGTAAAAAGTGGATTCAAGTTGGTAGGGAAGCTATAGAATCAGAGGAATTATTGTTGGCTGCTGGGTTTCAACCGAATTTAGAATCTCTTAAATTAGAATCGGTTGGGGTTAAGGTTAGAAAAGGGCGTTTGTTATTAAATAAAAAGCTGCAAACTTCTAATTCTCATATTTATGGTTGCGGAGATTTAGCTGGTGGTTATCCCTTTCCTCATGTCGGGAATTACGAGGCTAAAATTGCTTTAAAAAATATTCTTTATTTACGTTCTTTTAAGGTTGATTATTCTGGCATTTCTTGGAGTATTGGTTCGGACCCAGAATTGGCAAGAGTTGGCTTGACTGAGGCACAAGCAAGACATCGTTTTGGAGATGATGTTTTGGTTTGCAGGCAAGATTTTAAGGTGGCAGATAAGGCTCAAATTTTAGGGGAAACGACGGGGTTTTTTAAGTTGGTTGCTGTTAAAAATGGGAAAATTTTGGGCGCTTCTGTGGTCGGTCCCCAAGCTAGCGAGTTGGTATATATCATATCTTTGGCTATTTGTCAAGATTTAAAGGTGGAGGCGATCGCTGACTTGCCGCAAATTTGGCCGACTCTCGGGGAGATGAACGGAGAAACGGCGACTGCCTGGTTGCGGCAAAAGCGGGAGGCCAATCCTTGGTTGCGAGATTTAATCGAGAACTTGTTCCACTGGCGGCGATCGTGGATTAATTAACAATTAACAATGACCAAAAAAAAGTGCGCAATTGCGCACAAAAAATGGACGTTTAATAACTAAGGCCCCCAAAAGTGCGCAATTGCGCACAAAAAATGGACGTTTAATAACTAAGGCCCCCAAAAGTGCGCAATTGCGCACAAAAAATCGCGTCAGATCGATATGATTACCACAAATCCCAGAAAAAGTCAAGGGGTAAAATCTTAAAATATGCTATTGACATTTTAATAACTATGTAGCAATATAGTAATAGAAACTTCAATAAGGGGCGGGAAAATAAGGCCATGTTATTTCGTCAACTATTTGACAGCGAAACGAGTACCTATACCTATCTAATTGCAGACGAAAGGACAAAAGAGGCAGTATTAGTCGATGCGGTATTAGAACAAGTAGAACGCGATCGGCAACTGCTGCGGGAGTTGGGACTAACTCTGCGTTATTGTCTAGAAACCCACATCCACGCGGACCACATAACGGCCACCGGCAGACTGCGGGAGCTGACAGGTTGCCAAGGGATAGTGCCTCAAAATGCCTCGGCCAAATGTGCCGATCGCTTTTTGGGGGACGAGGAAATATTGCGGGTGGGTGAGGTGGAAATAAAAGCGATCGCCACTCCAGGTCATACAGACAGTCATAACGCCTATTTAGTCAACGGCCACAGAATACTAACGGGGGATGCTTTATTAATTCGGGGTTGCGGCAGGACAGATTTTCAAAGTGGCGATGCGGCTGTTTTATATCATTCTATTACTCAAAAATTGTTTGCTTTGCCAGAGGAAACTTTAGTCTATCCCGGTCACGACTATCGAGGTCATGCCGCGTCAACTATTGGGGAAGAAAAGCAATATAATCCTCGATTTGTTGGCAAGACAAAAGCCAGTTTTATCGAATTAATGGCAGGTCTAAATTTACCAAATCCTAAAAAGATTATGGAAGCAGTACCAGCTAACGAACGTTGCGGAAAAATAGCATAAATTTGGGAATGGGGAATGGGGAATGGGGAATGGGGAATGGGGAATGGGGTGTAGTCAAGTTAAAATTCGCCCTTAAAAAGACAAAGAAAAGACAAAGAAAAGACAAAGAAAAGACAAAGAGAAGAAAAAATGACTGTAACAAATACTAAAAAACTGCAAGAAATCGATGCCGAAACTCTGAAAAATTGGCTCGATAAAAATCAAGTAAATTTGGTGGATGTAAGGGAACCTGGAGAATATGCCGGGGAACATATTCCCGGTGCAAAATTAGCGTCGCTTTCTAAATTTAATCCCCAAGAAATTAAGCAGATGGGCGACAAACAAATAGTGCTTTATTGTCAAAGCGGCAACCGTTCGGGAAAAGCAGCCAAACAACTATTAAATGCTGGTGTTGAACCAGTAATTCATCTTAAAGGAGGCTTGCCAACTTGGAAACAAGCGGGTTATGAAATAGAGAAAAATAAAAACGCTCCTATTAGCATTATGCGCCAGGTTCAAATAGTAGCTGGAACTCTAGTATTTACCGGAACAATTTTAGGTGCTTTTGTCTCCCCCTGGTTTCTAATTTTAAGCGGTTTTGTCGGCGCAGGTTTAACCTTTGCTGGAATTAGCGGTACTTGTGGGATGGCGATTTTATTAGCAAAATTACCCTACAACCAGTAAATTGAAAATTGGGGAATGGGGAATTGCTAATTGCTAACTGCGTTCTTTCGGTTTTGCCATTCCCCATTCCCCATTCCCCATTACCTAATTATGATTTGGATAATAGGACATATTTTAGCGACTTGCATTGGTATTAGCTTGGGTTTAATTGGCGGTGGAGGATCGGTTTTGGCATTACCGATTTTAGTTTATGTGATGGGGCAGCCTACCAAATCAGCGATCGCCATGACCTTAGTAATAGTAGGAACCGTCAGTCTCATTGGCATTATCCCCCACTGGCGGCAGGGAAATGTTAATGTTAAAAAGGCTTTTATGTTCGGTTCTGCAACCATGTTAGGAGCCTTTGTAGGAGCTAAGAAAATAGCATCGTTGCCGTTTGTTACCGAAAGGGTTCAACTGTTATTATTTGCCGTAATGATGATGGTTGCTGCCGGATTTATGATAGCTAAAAGTCGCAAATCATCGGCAAAAACTGAACCAGAAGATTTAGCTTTTTACCCCAAACCAGTTTGTAAATATTGTTGGTTGTGGATACCAACAGAAGGGTTGGGCGTGGGGGTTTTAACGGGTTTAGTTGGTGTAGGTGGAGGGTTTGCGATCGTGCCAGCTTTGGTACTTTTAGCTAATACGCCGATGAAAGAAGCTATTGGTACTTCCTTGTTAATTATTGCCTGTAATTCAGTTGCCGGTTTTCTGGGATATTTAGGACAAGTTCCTTTAGATTGGAGTTTAATGGGTTCGTTTATTATAGCTGCAAGTTTGGGAATTGTAGCTGGAGCCTATTTAGCTCGATATGTGGATGCCAAACAGCTACAAAAAGCTTTTGGTTATTTCCTGTTAGCGGTGGCGGCTTTTATTTTGTTAGTTCCAAAACCGTCATAGTTTTTCTTCCTCCGGGCAAGAAGATTACCAGAGAATAAATTCGACCTTGAATCGACATTTATTTCACGTCAAGTTCAAATAAATTCTAGTGAATCATGCAAAAACCCTGTGCTAATGTTAATGCTTTGTCTCAAGTAGCCGATTACTTCAAAGTTTTGTCGGAAGTAAGTCGGATAATGGTCTTATGTTCTCTAAAATCTGGTGCGAAGAGTGTTAAGGAAATAATGCAAGATACTGGTTTAGGACAAGCCAATGTTTCCAAACACTTAAAAATTTTAAGGGACGCTGGATTTGTTATTAGGAAACCGGAGGGAGTAAGCGCATATTATGAAATTGCAGATGAGGTGATTTTTGAGTTGTGCGAATTAGCCTGCGATCGCCTTTCTATTCGCCTCCAAGAAAAAGCCCAACAATCCCAAGA
Source organism: uncultured bacterium (assembly GCA_964609515.1). Lineage (GTDB taxonomy): Bacteria > Cyanobacteriota > Cyanobacteriia > Cyanobacteriales > Microcoleaceae > CALKCV01. The sequence goes on from CAZSTZ010000142.1 coordinate 4,676, forward strand.
ATTAAAGGCTTTGCATCAATCGGTATTGGTAGGCAAAGCTGGTTAGGTATCAAAGCAGAAACAGAAAAAGAAACAGAAACAGAAACCAGGTAATTTCGGCAAAACCTGGTTTATTAACGTTACTTATAACCAAATTTCTTCTCCCATTTCAGTAAAGCGAACTTCTTTAATATTCCAAATAGGATTGCTGGTAAGAGTTTTTTCTAAACTGCTAAATAAGGCAATTTGTTCGCAGGTAGAAAGAGAAGTAAGTTGTCGGCGAGAATAAGGAGAAACGCGCAAATCGATAGTAGCTAAATGCCAATGGCGATCGACAATTACCCGATAACTAAAACTCAAATCTCTAGTATCTTGCCATTCTAAAACTTGTGCCACCGCCGCTTCCAGAGAATCATCTGCGGGAACTGCCACGGGCATCGGAATTAAATTCTCGCATTGACTGTCAATATGATAAATATTAACCGTAACGGTGTTGGTGGGAAGAGGAGAAGGAGATGGAGAAAAGTTTTGATTAACTATTTTTTCGGGAGTAGAAATGTTAGGAAAAGTTCCTATTTGAGTAGGTGTAACAGTTGGCGCGAGTATTTCGGTCTTTTTGGTTTCCGGGGAAACACTACCACAACTGCTTAAGGCGACAGTTATTAAAATTACAAAAAAATTTGTTAGGTATTCAAAAATACTATTCATAGTTAAGATTTTTCTGAGCAAGTCCATTATTTTTTTCTCAGGGCCCCCGAGTCTTTCGGGAAAGTAAAGAGCAATGAGAAATTGTCCCCCAATCTTGCTTGACAGGGGTGGCCTTTGATTCGGTCAAGTAATTTCAGAAACCCGGTATGCATGAAAAAACCGGGTTTCACAGGCAGGCTGTATTAGGCGATGCCCATTTCTGGTAGAATATTTTCGTCGTCAAAATTAGAGTCGTCAAAAATGAAGATGCCTTTCCCACAGCTTTGAGGTTGCTAAGTATTTTTACGGAGCAAGTCGAAAACCCTCATTGTTGGGTGTAGTTTCGCAACTTCGATCCTGTAAAATAAGTAGAACTTAACAAAACCCAAATAATTAAAACCACCCACTAGCCAACAGACAACCTATCATGTTAATTTTAGAAGCTTTCGTATTCGCTACCATATTGTGCGGATTTTTTGGCATTATCTTTAAAAAGAATCTGCTGATGAAAATCGTCTCTATGGACGTGATGAGTACGGGGGTAATTGCTTATTACGTTTTAGTGGCAGCGCGAGAGGGTTTATTTACACCAATTATCGGAAACGCAAAAGATGGTGGAACTTATGCCGATCCAGTGCCCCAAGCAGTTATCTTAACGGCGATCGTCATCGGTTTTTCGATCCAGGCTTTAATGTTAGTTGGTGTAATGAAACTGGCCCACGATAATCCAACATTAGAAACTCACGAGATCGAAAAAAATAATACTCCATGAATACGATTACGATCGCCTGTCTCGTTCTCCCATTTTTAGCGGGATTTACGATTTTTATAATACCGAAACTAGACCGCTATCTGGCTATAGGGACTGCATTAGTCTCTTTTGGATTCGGGTTAAGTCTATTTTTCTCCCCGGAACTATCTCTAAAATTACTAGATAGTTTTGGGGTGACATTATTAATTGATGAGTTAAGCGGCTACTTCATTATCACAAATGCCCTGGTAACAACGGCGGTAATTATATACTGCTGGCAAACCGATAAGACAACCTTCTTTTACGGACAGCTAGCGATTCTGCATGGCAGTCTCAATGCGGCATTTGTCTGTACGGATTTTATTAGCTTATATGTTGCGCTAGAAGTTAGCGGCATAGCGGGTTCTTTATTAGTTGGCTATCCGAGAAGCGATCGCTCTCTTTGGGTTTCTTTGCGCTATCTCTTTATCAGCAACGTAGCAATGCTGTTTTATCTAGTAGGGGCAGTGCTAGTTTATAAAGCCAATCATTCCTTTAGCTTTGAAGGCTTGGAAAATTCCCCACCAGAAGCCCTGGCCCTAATCTTTATGGGACTGTTGACCAAAGGGGGGGTATTTGTATCCGGGTTGTGGTTGCCCCTGACCCACTCGGAATCGGAAACGCCAGTTTCAGCTATGCTGTCGGGAGCCGTGGTCAAAGCAGGGATATTTCCTTTAGTGCGCTGCGGTCTAATGTTAGACGGTATTAATCCTATTATTCGGGTTTTCGGCATGGCAACTGCGATTTTGGGAGTTTCTTATGCCGTGTTTGAAAAGGATAGCAAGCGCCTTTTAGCCTTTAGCACCGTTTCCCAGTTAGGGTGGATTCTATCGGCCCCGGAAGTGGGCGGATTTTATGCCCTGAGTCACGGGTTGGCAAAATCAACACTATTCTTGCTCGCGGGAACTTTGCCGAGTCGAAAATTCCAGGAATTGCAAGAGCGACCGATGGATAGGGCTTTGTGGATTCCCCTAGTAGTGGCAGCGTTATCGATATCTGGCTTTCCTTTATTGTCAGGCTTTGGAGCGAAAGCATTGACTATGAAACAGATGTTGCCCGGGCAAGAGACGATTATGAATGTTGTTGCGGTGGGAACGTCTATATGTTTGGCGAAATTTATCTTCCTGCCTTGCAAAGAGGAGGGAAAGCAGTTAAGGCTCGGTTTTTGGTTGGCAATCGGGTTATTAATCGGCGGACTGGTTCTAGCAAATGCGCTTTATTTGGAAGCATATAACATGACAAATATCGTCAAGGCGATCGCTGTTATAGCTATTGGTTGGTTAGCTCATGGGTTATTTTTTAAAGGGGCGACAGTTAAATTGCCGAGAGTGTTCGAGCAGTTCGATCATTTGGTCGGCGTAATGAGTGTGGTTTCGATTTTACTATTCTGGGTGGCATTGAGATGATTGGATATCTAAATCTGATATTGCGACTGGTTATTTGGTTTTTGCTCACGGCCGATCTGAGCTTGCCAAATATCATCATCGGCGTAACTATAGCTCTGATTTTGCCCCACAACCACAGGGTGAGGGGAGCTTTAACAGATTGGTTGCGGGCATTGTGGGAGCTTGTGGAGGCGATTCCGATCGCCTATAAGGAAGCATTTGAGATGATCTTAAACCCCCACGACGAGGAAGATGTGGTGATGGCAAAAGTGCCACCTCGGCGATCGCAAGGTCTGATTTTCTTGGATATATTTCTAATTACCTTTACGCCGAAAACGATTGTTTTAAAGTATCGCGATCGGGCTCGGTACGAGCTTGAGTTTGGCTCGAATACGCCCGAAAATATTCTGTTAAAACATCGCGAACTGGGCTGGTATGAAGTACATAGAGTGCGGGAGGGAAGAAGGGATGAATTTCATCAATAACTCGATTTTAATTGCGATGATTCTTGCTCTGCTAATACCTATTTATAAAGCGTGGGCAGATGAGAACGTCTGGGAAAATATGTTAGCATTTGCCAGTATCGCTACGAAAACATCAATGATGATTTTAGTAGTTTCTGTATTCCGCGACGATTGGATGATAGGCTTGGTGGGAGTGCTGATTTTAAGCGTAGGTAACGCAGGGTTTATGTTGTTAGCACACATACTCAAAAGACTGGACGAAATATGATTGATGTATTAGCTTATAGTTGTATCGGTTTGGGCATTTTCTTCTGGTTTTGGGGCACTTCCCATTTGCTCCGCAGGCGATCGGTTTTGTTTAAGCTCCACAGTCTGTCGGTGGCAGATACTCTGGGTTCGATGGCGATCGCTTTCGGACTTCTGCTGAAACTTCCCAGCGAATGGCCGTTGCTAATCCTAGCCTTTATTTCCTTGGCAATTTGGAATACAATGTTGGGTTATGTTTTAGCTTATTGCTCTAATAAGGAGGAAACCCATGATTGAGATTTATGTTTACATTATTGTAGCGCTGCTGCCGTTAAGCGCTATTATGTTAGTCATACAATCAAATCCTTATCGGGTTTTGATTATTCGAGGAATATTAGGAGCGGTGGCAGCATTAGTATATGCACTTTTGGGAGCGGCCGATGTAGCATTGACTGAAGCTTTAATGGGAACTTTGCTGGCGATTACGCTTTATATTGTAGCAGTTCGCTCGTCAATGGTAGTGCGTCTCGGAGCTCTCGAAAGCGATGCTAACAATACTAGGGAAGATAGCCCCTTTGGAAAATTACTCTTGGACTTGCGGAGGATTTTTGGCAAGAAGTATCTGCGTCTGGAAGTGGTTCCTTACGATAATAAAGACTCTTTGCAGCAGGGGCTTATGGAACGGGAACTTCATGCCATCTGCGTCAAATCGGAAATAAGAGAAAACGAGAAAGAAATCCCACCCTATCAGACAACTATTAGGGTCCTGCGCCTCCACGAACTTCTCCAGGAGGAAGCGCCGTCGGGAACCCTGTTAAAATATCTAAACACTTTAGCAACTAAATCGGAGCAACATTAATGAAATGGATTTATCTTCTAGCGGGGATAGCATTATACGTCAAGGTGCTTTTCACTTCTAATTCCCTAGCAATAGACCCATTGCAATTGAATATCGTCGAAGCGGTGGTCGGAGATAGCGGGGTGCCCAATGCGGTATCGGGCATCATTTTTAGGAATCGCTTGTACGACACGATTTTTGAAGTGGTCGTATTTACGATTTCAATTTTGGGGGTTAAATATCTGCTTGCCAACGAAAAGCCTTCCTGTAAAATTTATCAGTTTACCGATCGCCCCTCTATCGTCTTAGCGCGTCTGGGGGCGACGATCGCTGCTTTGATTGGGATAGAATTGGCCATTCGCGGACACCTGAGCCCCGGCGGCGGTTTTGCTGCGGGGGTGGCCGGGGGTACCGCCATCGGTTTGGTGGCGATTACTTCGTCGATGGAGTTAATCTATTCTCTATACAAGCGCTGGAATGCGGCCACTTGGGAGAAGATTTCGGTTTTAATTTTTATCGTGCTGGCAGCATTGAATCTCTCCGGCATCGAACTACCCCACGGAGAGTTAGGTGAGTTAGCGAGCGGCGGTTTTATTCCCTTGCTTAACATTTTGGTTGCCTTAAAAGTGGCATTGGGCTCTTGGGCGGTGATTTTGCTGTTTATTCGCTATCGAGGTTTGCTCTGAAGTTTGGGATGCCCGAAAATAAAGCCGCTATAATTTGACCGAAGAAAACAGTGACAAAAAAATATGAATGCCATAACCCTTGCTTGGATCGCCCTGCCATTTTTGGCGGGGTTCACCGTTTTTATAATTCCGAAACTAGACCGCTACCTGGCGCTTTTAACATCCATTGCCAGCTTTGGCTATGGATTAAATTTATTTTTTGCGTCGCCCCTGTCTCTAAAATTACTGGATAATTTTGGAGTGACATTAGAAATAGACCAATTGAGCGGCTATTTTATTTTGACAAACGCTCTGGTGACGGCTGCGGTAATTCTTTACTGTTGGGAAACGGACAAGACGGCTTTCTTTTACGGGCAGACTCTGGTTTTGCACGGGAGTCTTAATGCGGCATTTATTTCCACGGATTTTATTAGTTTATATGTCGCCCTAGAGGTGAGCGGGGTGGCGGGGGCTCTTTTGGTTGCCTATCCCAGAAGCGATCGCTCGATTTGGGTGTCCCTGCGCTATTTGTTTGTCAGCAATATTGCCTTGCTCTTTTATCTGGTGGGAGCGGTGCTGGTTTATCAAGCTCATCATTCCTTTGCTTTTGAAGGTTTGCGCGGCGCGCCCCCAGAAGCAATGGCTCTAATTTTTATGGGGCTATTGACCAAGGGGGGAGTATTTGTCTCGGGATTGTGGCTGCCCCTAACCCACTCGGAATCGGAAACCCCTGTTTCGGCTCTGCTGTCGGGGGTTGTAGTCAAAGCGGGAGTTTATCCTTTGGTCCGTTGCGCTCTAATTTTGGATGAGATTAATCCGATAATTCGGGTTTTCGGGATGGCAACGGCTATTTTGGGAGTTGCTTATGCGGTATTTGAAAAGGATACCAAGCGGATGCTAGCCTTTCACACGCTTTCTCAATTGGGTTTTATCCTTGCCGCACCTAAAGCAGGTGGCTTCTACGCTCTTACTCACGGTTTGGTAAAATCGTCTCTGTTTTTGCTGGCGGGGGTTTTACCGAGTCGCAATTTTAAGGAGTTGCAAAAGCAACCTATCGATACTACAGTTTGGCTCGCTCTGGTGATGGCCGGGTTCTCCATTTCGGGTTTTCCTCTGCTGTCCGGTTTTGGGGCGAAGGTATTGACTATGAAAAATCTGCTGCCTTGGCAAGATTGGGCTATGAATGCGGTGGCGGTGGGAACGGCTATTTCTTTTGCTAAGTTTATCTTTTTGCCCCACGAGAGCAAAAAAGAAGGAGAGGGGCTGAGATTGGGCTTTTGGCTGGCTCTAATATTATTGATAAGTGGATTGTTCGCGGCCAATTTTGTTTATTACGACGCTTATAGTATTAAAAATATTATCAAGGCTTTAATGGTTATTGGTATCGGCTGGTGTGCTTATATTTTCTTCTTGAAAAACGTTAAGTTTAAGTTGCCGCGATTGTTCGAGCAGTTCGAGCATTTGGTCGGCGTGATGAGCTTGGTTTCAATTTTGCTATTCTGGGTGGCATTGAGATCGTTGGATATCTAAATGTAATTTTGCGGCTGGTTATCTGATTTTTGCTCACTTGCAGAACTGAGCTTGCAGAATATTTTTATCGGTTCTACTCTTTCTTTATTGTTGCCTCATAATCATAGATTGAGAGGACCGTTAACGGAATGGTTGCGGGCTTTTGGCAAGATTTTAGCCGCCGTGCCGATGGCTTATATAGAAGCCGATGATTTTCTCTCCCCACAATTTTGAAGAAATAATCATCCAACGAGTACCCCCGAGACGCTCGGAAGGACTGGTATTTTTAGATATATTTCTGATTGCGTTTCTAAGATAAACTATTGTTTTTAAATATCGGGATAATAGCGATTACCAACTGAAAAAAACTGCCAGATGGTATTGTGTTGAAACATCGCGATAAGGGCTGGTACGAGATTCATCAAGTCTGCCAGAAGTAACATACTTAGGGAAACTGTTGTTCGATAATTCGCCAACTGGCAGCTTTTACTCCCAAGTCCAGACTTAATCGACTGATGATTTGCTCTAAAAGGCGATCGTTGCGAGTTTGAGCGATCGTTTCGGCTTGGACTTCAACTAAATCTAGCTCTAAATTTTCGCTGCGTAAAGACTGCAGTTTCATGTCGCTATTGCTAAGAGCCTGAATTAATAAAACTCTCAGCAAAGCTTCGTCACGAGCTTGACAGACAAAGGAACATTGATAGCATAATTTCAATTCGCTGCTTGTACGGGACTTGCGAGCGAACCGGGCGAGCTGGAAGTCTATAGGAGCTAAAATAGTATTGGAGAGCAAAACGACTAAGGTACCGATAAATGCTTGAAAGATAAATCCCGCTCCGCAAAAACAACCAATGGCGGCGGCACACCAAATCGTTGCTGCTGTATTTAAGCCGGAAATACTTAACCCTTCTCGCAAAATGACACCGCCTCCGAGAAAGCCAATTCCGGAGACTATTTGAGCGGCAACGCGAGTGGGACTGGCATCATCGCCCATGAGGATAGAGAAGGTGACAAATAAAGCTGCTCCTGTAGCTACGAGAGTATTTGCGTGCAGTCCCGCCATGGGCTGCCGCCACTGACGTTCTAGCCCCAGGGCGCAACCTAAGAAAAAGGCAGCGGCGAGACGAACTATAAAATCTGTATTTTCCATCCTCGATTTTTGCCATTATTCCGATTGATTTACTTAACCAAGATACCAAGGAGAGGGTGACTTTTAAATTAAAACTACCAATTTAATAAAGTAACGTTCGAGAAAGACAACTGTCTGTGACCCATTATCTAGCTGTCCATTACCGAAAGCATTTCTGGTATCAAAAATATATGCAATCCTATTAGACCCGCTTCCCAGACGATCGCTCATACTCTGGGGGTTTTTCTTTTGGGGGCGAGAGGGCCGGGCTGTGAAACCCGGTATGAGATGAATTACCGGGTGATACCAAAAAGCATGGTTTCTGACAATACAAGACCTGCTCTCTAGTTATTAGAGAGCGAGATTGCCTGGGAGGGTTGAGCCGGCAGCTAAGATCGGACCGCTAGCAGTCAAAATGGGCTCTAAAATAGGGCTTGCTGAATAAATAATAGACTTGCGGGCCCCGCAAGTCCGCCGCAAGTCCGCCGCAAGTCCGCCGCAAGTCTGCCGCAAGTCCGCCTTGTCCCCCTTGTCCCCTTCTTATTTTGGGCCAATTATTGGCCATAAGACCGGCGATCGCGTTCTCCTTAAGCAAAGCTTCAAACCTTACCAACCCCTTGCGATAAGGGCAATTCATCCAAAGCCGCTATCAGTTTGGCAAACTCGGTCGAAAAAGTGTATAATCGTCAGAAAGACCTCAGACAAATAGAGGGCCTTCTCGGAGGTGAAAATCTTCTTTACCTAGCTTTAATAAAAGTTAAGATTCAAAAAATTCCAGTTAAACGTTGAATTCGGTAACTTTCCAGGTGTTTGACCCTTTTATTGGGCCAAACTAATCGGACTCAATGGCAAAACCTAAATAAGGTCAAAATTTTATGAGCGTCCAATACGGTAAAGCACTAAGGCAGGGGTGAAGCAAAAACGGCCAAGTAGCTTTATCGACATCCAAATCCAATGAGTCTTTTCGTCATAAGAAGCGAAAAGACATCCAAGCAAGAACGAGCGATCGCACATGAGAGTTAATTTAGAAATTAAACTCCCGATAGGTTTTTTGTGCTTTTTTTTACAGAGATTGTTATTTGTAATACCAATTTAATAAAGTTATGGAAGAGTACGATTTTTGGTAATAGGTAATCGGAATGCCTATTGTACTCTTGCTAAATACCATTCTTATTACCCATATTAAAATGGTATAATAATAGCTTTTTGTGTAAAAAACAGCGCCCCTCGCGATCGTCATCCATCCAGATATCTACAATTGAAACAACTAATAGAGAGGAAAAATCCGGAGAGTCGGATAAAAACTTATTATGGCTACCTTAACAATACGCCCATATAAAGGCGCGACAGACGAAGGAGCGATCGCTAACTTAGTAAAAGCTTGCGAAACAGCCGAAGGAACGCAAGACGAATCATGGCTCTCAGAAGTGCTACTAAAACTCAACGCACCCAACATCGGTCAAGATCGCGACGCCCGTTTGTGGGAAGAGCGCGGAAAACTCATCGGTTTAACCCTACTGGAATTAACCGAGTCCGATAACGTTATCGATGCTTATCTCTGGTTATATATCCATCCCAAAAAGCGCGATCGCGTTCTGAAAAACAACACCCTGAAATGGATAGAACAACATCTAAAAACAACAGCAAGACAGCGAAATCTACCGGTAAATCTGCGCGTCTATAGTCGGGAAGACCAAATGACTGCGATCGTTTGGCTAAAACAACACGAGTTTACCACAGACAGAAGCTTTATCACCATGGCTCGTTCTCTCTATCAGCCAATCCCCGAACCGCAACTTCCTGCAGGGTTCAAACTGATTACCATGAAAGACTTAAGGGAGCTCGAACCCTGGGTCGAAACCTACAACGAATCGTTTATCGACCACTGGAACCACCACGACTTAACTCTAGAAACCGTCGAATCTTGGTTGAACTCTTGCCACTATCAACCAGAATTAAACCTCATAGCCGTAGCACCCGATAACACCCTAGCAGCCCTGTGCAACTGCAACATCCAAGCCGAAACCGCCGACCAAATCAAAACAGGTTGGATAGAATGGTTGGGAACCCGACGGGGCTTTCGCAAAATGGGTTTGGGGCGATCGCTCTTATTCGCCGGGTTGCAGCAATTAAAAGCAGCCGGTATACAGCTAGCCAAACTCAGCGTCGATGCTGACAGTCCCACAGGGGCCGATCGCCTTTATCAAAAAGTCGGCTTCCGCCCCCTAAAAACCTGGTTTGCTTGGGTCAAACCCCTATAATTTCAGCTAGGCCTTGTGGGAAACCATATTGGTACGACCCCCTGCCCCATTGAAAAATTTGGCGACAGCGCAATCCACGCTCAATCTAAAATCTATCATCTAAATCCTCCCCGGAGTTTTAGATGATAGATTTTTTTAATCTTAGAACTTACGCAAAAAAAAGAGGGGATAGGAAGTTTTTGAAGCTTGAGAAAAAGAGGTTAAGACTCTTATTGGAGATTCCCAAATCCGGCCGAAGCCAAAAAGCGGGACTTTTTCAGCAAACCCTAAATACCCTTAGAAACAGAGCCAGGTAAAATCTGAAATTGCGGTGTGGGTTTAAAATAGAGTTAATAGAAATAACTAAGCCGAGAAGCGCGAACGCCAGACCTTGGCAGTTTCCGAACCCTTGAAAATGCTCGTTCTTGAGAGAAAAATAGGATTTTTCCCATTATCCCGATTCAGCGATCGCCCGGATCGTCGGCCATCCACGGCGCAATTTTGAATTGAGAACTAAAATCCCACAAATAACCAAAAATTGTAAATAAGATCGACTCAAAACTTATGACAACTTTTAAAACGGACATGGCCGCACCCGCCAAAATCCAAAAATCATCTATTTGTTCTTCCGAAGAACAATTGGACTTATCCAGTCACCGCCATCCAGCGATCGCCGCTTGCAGCGTAACAATGGCCTTTCAATCGGGAAAGCAACACTTTCACGTTCTCAGGGACATTAACCTAGCCGTAGAGAAAGGCGACGTCCAACTTTTAATGGGGCCCTCCGGTTCCGGTAAAACCACATTATTATCGATCTTAGCGGGCCTGCTGACACCTACAGCGGGGAAAGTTTTCTTACTGGGACAGGAAATAACCAAAATGTCCCGAACCAAATTAACCAAATTCCGGTTGCATAACATCGGCTTTATCTTCCAGGGATTTAACCTATTTCCCGCCCTGACTGCTGTCGAAAACGTAGAAGTCGCGTTAAATATCAAAGGAATTAAAGGCCAAACTGCCAAAAAAGAAGCTGTTACCCTCCTCGAACAGGTAGGATTGGGAGATAAAATCAACAGTCAGCCCAGGGACTTATCTGGGGGACAGAAACAGCGAGTAGCGATCGCCCGGGCCCTAGCAGGCAGCCCCCAACTGATCGTGGCAGACGAGCCCACCGCAGCATTAGACTCCTACAGCGGTCATGCCGTCATCGAATTATTGCGCCGGTTAGCCAAAGAAGGAGGAGCCACGGTATTAATGGTAACTCACGACCCGAGAATTATCGATGTCGCCGATCGCATTCTCCACCTCGAAGATGGGATGTTAGCAGAGAATAAAACTCAACTTAAAAAAATGATGTAAGAAAATTGGCAATTGCTAATTTTACCGATGGTTTGAAGAGACTTGCCACCTCATTTAAGGGACTTGCAATAAATCGCGATACCGGTGTTGGGTGGAGGTTACGGGAGCCCGACCTACAAGAGACTGGTAGTTTATTTTTTAACAAGTCCCTAACCTCTCTAAGGCTTGCTGAATAAATAGTGGGAACAAGTCAGTTTTGTAAAAAAAGGTGACTTGCTCCCGCTATTAGGGACTTGCAATAAATCGCGATACCGCTGATTTCGGTTTGCCCGCGCCCTACCTACAAGAGACTGGTAGTTTATTTTTTAACAAGTCCCTTAGTGTCAAAAAATAAAAAGGCCAAAAAAAAAGAAGCCCTTGACGAGGATTGAACTCGTGACCTCACCCTTACCAAGGGTGTGCTCTACCACTGAGCTACAAGGGCAAAAACTAGAAAAACATAAAATGGTGGGCCGGGCTGGATTCGAACCAGCGTAGCTTCCGCAGTGGATTTACAGTCCACCCCCATTAACCGCTCGGGCACCGACCCCTTTTTTCTTTTTTTTGTTCACAATTTCTAATTGTAGCACAAGCAAAATAAATTGCAAGGGTTTTGAGAAAATTTTTTTTCGTTATTTTTTTCCTTGAAAAATCAAGGGTTTTGGGCGATGGGCCATTGTTTTTTCGATTTTAGATGAGACAACTTACATGGGCCATTAGTATTTAGGGGCCATCTATTTACCAAATTGTCCCCAAGCCCAAAACAAAACCGGTTGACGTACTCCCCGGTCTAAAGACACGGGGATTCTGAATATCGCTATCCAGACTTTCTCTAACGCCCTCGTCGGCTTACCTGTTTGAGTTTCCCCATTCAAGCAGAGGCCAGTCTCGACCGAGTTGTTACTTCCCCTGCGCCCCAGGGTAGTTGATAATTGCTTGAGGGCTGATTGAAGAATATTAATTGCAGCGTTTTCGTCCCTATCTGCTTCATAACCGCAGTGCGGACATTTATGGGTTCTAGTGCTTAAAGTCTTGCTGACTTTTTTACCGCAGTTTGAGCAATTTTGAGAAGTATTTTTAGGTTCAACAGCGACAACTGGAACT